>CAZJFB010000058.1:16506-23311 GCA_964545145.1 uncultured Chloracidobacterium sp.
GCGACAAAGGCGTTTAAGCGTTCAGACAGTTTGACGCGTCTTGTAGCAAGATCTTCCATGAGGGGTGTGATGGATTATAGACCTTAGTAAGCCATTTTACAACGAGATCAATTTCAGGAATTTCCGCTTCCCTACCTGCAGCAGTACGCCTTCGCCGTCGATCGCGATATCTGCATTCGCCGCCGTAGCCTTTTCGCCGTTGACGCGAACTCCGCCCTGCTCGATCAGCCGCCGGGCTTCACCCTTCGAAGCGGCAAGGCCGGTATCGGCGAGGAGTTGGGCGAGGACATACGTGCCCGCCGCGACCGGCTTCTCCTCGATCTCGTCAGGAACTTCCTTTTGCACGAAGCGCTTTACAAACTCTTCTTCGGCCGCGTCAGCGTCCGCCGCCGAGTGAAAGTCTTTGATGATCAGCTTTGCCAATGCAACCTTCAGATCACGCGGATTCCTGCCGTCTGCGATCTCGGCTCTCAAAACTGAGATCTCGGACGGCGAAAGGTCGGTCAGCAGCTCATAGTAGCGCCACATCAGATCGTCCGAGATCGACATCACCTTGCCGAACATCTCGCCCGCCGGCTCGTCGATGCCGATGTAGTTATTTAGCGACTTCGACATCTTGTTGACGCCGTCGAGTCCCTCGAGCAGCGGCGTCGTCAGGATGACCTGCGGCTCCTGTTCGTACTCACGCTGCAGATTGCGACCCATCAGCAGGTTAAATTTCTGGTCCGTTCCGCCGAGTTCGACATCGGCATTTAACGCGACCGAGTCGTAGCCCTGCACGAGCGGATAAAGCAATTCGTGAAGCGAGATCGGTTTTTCTTCGTTGAGGCGTTTGGTGAAATCGTCGCGTTCGAGGATCTGTTTGACGGTCGTCTTGGCGCACAGCTTGATAAAATCGGCCGCGCCGAACTTGTCCATCCACTCGCCGTTGAACCGCAATTCGGTCTTCTCCGGATCGAGCACCTTGAACATCTGCCGCTGATACGTCTCGGCGTTCACATTTATCTCTTCACGCGAGAGCGGCGGCCGCGTCACGTTCTTGCCCGACGGGTCGCCGATCATGCCCGTAAAATCGCCGATCAGGAAGATCACCGTGTGGCCAAGGTCCTGAAAAGTCTTGAGCTTGCGTATGACGACAGTGTGCCCGACGTGAATATCCGGAGCCGTCGGGTCGAGGCCGAGCTTGATGCGAAGCGGCTTGCCCGTCTTCTGACTGCGCTCAAGTTTCTTGCGCAGGTCTTCTTCACGGATAACATCCACCGTCCCCTTCTTTAGGAATTCAATTTGTTCGTCGATGGTCATGGTAAAACCGTAATTATAACTTACGGTACATAATGTACGCATTCGTCAGCCCGTTTTGAGCGTGGTCGAAGGCGTCCGGGATCTCGCCGATTATCTCAAATCCGATGTCCTGCCACAGCTTTACCGCGTTCGCGTTCGATTTGACGACAAAATTGAACTGCATCGCCGTAAAGCCGAGTCGCCGGGCCTCGTCGAGCGACCAAAGTGCGGCCTTTTTTCCGATCCCCAGGCCGCGAGCCGCCGGCGAGACCATGTACGCGGCGTTCGCCACGTGCGATCCAAGCCCCGGCTGATTCGCCCGCAGCCAGAAGGTCGCGACGACCTCGCCGTCGATCACGGCGACGTAATTGTGCTTCTCAGGCAAAAACCACGTCATCATCATCTCGTCTTCGGTCGAATCCGGCGGATAAACGTACGTATCGCCGGTGGCGATCACGGCCTTGATGATCTGCCAGATCGCCGGCTTGTCTGCTTCAATTGCTGCCCGAAATTCTATCCGCGGTTGTTCACTGTCGGTCATAGTGGTTAAATCGAAATGGGGCTATTGAGACCACTATTATGGCAAATGAACTGCAAAACATGCACCTCGCGTTTATCGGCTGCGGCGTAATGGGCGAATCGATGCTCGCCGGACTGGTTGATAAAGGCATCGTTCCCGCAGCCAATATCTCCGCTAGCCATCCGCGCATTAACCGTCGGGCCGAGCTAGCAGATAAATACGGCATTGCGGTTTATGAGAACAATGAGGCGGCCGCCGAGGAAGTACAGGGCAAAGCGAATTCAGCTGTCGTGATATGCGTAAAACCTCAGCGTCTCGAGCAGGTGCTGAGTGACTTAAAGGGCATCCTGCACCCCGAACAGCTAGTCATTTCGATCGTCGCCGGGGCTACTATTGAGCATCTGGCCGAGGAACTCGGCACCGCAAAGATCGTCCGTGCAATGCCCAACACGCCTTCGCAGATCGGTGCCGGAATCACCGCATGGACCTGTACCGTCGCCGTCGATGAGGAGGAACGCGGCCACGTCCGCGAGCTGCTCTCGGCACTCGGCAAAGAGCTTTTCGTCGAGACCGAGAACATGATCGACATGGCAACGTCGCTCTCCGCGACCGGCCCGACGTACATCTTCATGGTCATGGAGGCGTTGACCGACGCCGGCGTTCACATGGGATTCTCTCGCGATATGGCAAAGGAACTCGTCCAGGAAACGATGCTCGGCTCCGTCAAGTTCGCAATTGATACGCACAAACACCCCGCCGAACTTCGCAACATGGTCACCTCGCCCGGCGGCACCTCAGCCGCTGCGATCTACCAAATGGAAAAAGGAACGCTGCGCACCGTACTCTCAAAAGCCGTGTACGCAGCGTATATGCGTGCGGTCGAACTGGGAAAGAAAGGCTAGGACATGGTCCGCAAAGGTCCCTGCGCACCGATTCACCAAACCTTGCTAGGGCTAAATCTCTTTGTACCGGTATCCTGAAACCAAACATTCAAGGCAAATTCATAGATCCGAGAACCGTAACTGATCTTAATCCACTCAGGCAGCCAGGCTGCCCCAGCGTAGTCATAACCACTCCGGACCTCGATATAAGATATGTTGCCAACATCAATGTCGGAGAGACTGAATTTATCAAGATCCCCATTTTCAAAGGCGTCCCCCGAGATCTTGGAATTGACCTGCTGCTCCGTGCCGCAGCCATTCGTCCCGCATATTTTGATATAAATGTTGGAATCCGTTCCCGCACCCGACGCCGTGCCGGTCTTGATCTGGAAGTTGTAATCTAATTTTATCGTGCCTGCGCTTGACCATTTGTAATAATTGCCGCTTGCGTCGAGACGTTTGGGAGCGGCATACAGATCAAAGCCGAATTTACCGCCGACACCTGTCAGGACTGCCGTCCCGCCCCATCTGAAACTAGGCGCCCCGCCGCCCTCGCCCTGCTTTTTGAAGGTGTATTCGCCTGCAAGCTTGCTGCTGATGCTGCTTGTGCCGTTCAAAGTAATGAACGACAGTTTGTATGTGAAGGAATCTACATCGTGTACATCTGTCCCTAACGAAAGGAGAGCGAACAGTCCTCCACCCAAACTGCGCAACGGCGTCCCGGCCTCACCAAATGGTATCGCGTCTCCGGATACCGAATCTATTTCCCTCCAACCGTTAGCCGTGGCGAGGCTTCGGCCTATATTACCAGTGCTTAGATAGAATTTATTCTGGGCGTAAAGCAGGTATTTGTTTGACGCGGTGTCAAAAGCCAGGCCAACATTTTCGCCCGAACCGCCGACGGCTGTCTCCAACTCCGTCAACTCAGTAACGCCATTACTCGGATCCGCAAAATTAAAGAATTTAACCCGCTTGCTGTCCCCGGTAGCTACCGCAAGAAAATGGCCGTCGGCGTCCATGCCGGCGGGAAAGCCATAGCCGCCCATACTGAATGTCTTAACGTTAGCCCAGTTTCCTGTCGCCATATTCCAAAAAAGCAGGCGGCCGTTTCGTCCATCAAAATTCGGGTAATTTACAATGATCCAGTCACCGATCTTTGCCATTCCGTTAACATGGCTGCCCACGGATATCTCGCCTTCGCCGATCGCATACTTGCGCGGGCCATCGATCTCGTCTATTTCAACATTTGCCGCCCTGTACAGCGCGTTTTTGATATTAGCCTCGACCGCAGCCGTGTCGGCGGCGGAGGGCGTTGCCGCCGCGGGCGTTAGAGCGGGGTCGCCCTGAAGGGCATTGATCTGATTTCCTGCAGTTGAGCCTTGCCTTATCCAGACGACACCATTTGACCAATTGATCTGCCTGCCATTTGTCCTCAACGTTCCCGTCACATTATTGCTGTCAGTGATGGTATTGCCGGCAAGCCGGCCGGTAAATTTTGTTCTCGATCCGGCTCCCACATCTTCAAAAGCTAAAGCTTGACCGTTTTGGACTATTCGCCAGACATAATTGGATTTCGCACCGCTGGCAAAATAGCCCGCCCAGTCACCATTGAGATTTGGCAACGGAGTATTTGTCGGGGCTGTAGTAGCCGTTGCACAGGCCGGACTGGCTACGTTCCAAAGCACACCTGCGGCGATCTTTGAGCTAAAGCAACTGATCGTTTGCGCCGCGTTGGCCGTCCCTTTGCAAAGCGCGCGAATATTATCCTCGTTCCATCTGTTGTTTCCCGCCCGATCGTACGCAACCTTGCCTTGCACCATGTTGAAGCAGTTTTGTTCCTCCGGTGTGAAGCTCTGAGCATTTAGCCCGGCCGGGATAAAAATCAGAACCAACAGCGGCAGTGCCAACCGGAAACCACTGATCAACGCGCTTTTCATCTTTATAGTCCTCATGATCGATCTCGTTTCTTCCATTTTGCTTTCACTCCTGTGTTTGGCATTCATGCTTTCCGTGAAGTGCGTTCACTTACTTCAAATACTTCTCAAACCAATCTAGGTTCGCCTGCATTGCCGCCAACTGCATTTTGGGCTCGTTAGGGCCGTGCGGCTGGCGCGGGAGCACGATCATGCGCGTCGGCACGCCCTGGCGTTTGAGTGCGTTGTAGAGTTCGTAGCCCTGCGAGATCGGCACGCGAACGTCGGCCTCGCCGTGCTCGATCAGCGTCGGCGTCTTGGCGTTCTTGATGTTGAACATCGCAGAGTGCTTTGCGTAGATCTCAGGCTTGTCCCAAAATTCGCTTTCAAAGTAATCGGGAATGAACGACGGGATGTCGGCCGTGCCGTTAAAGCTCATCATGTTCGTGACCGGTGCACCGGCGGATGCGGCTTTGAATCGCGTCGTTTTGGTGATGATGGTCGAGGTCATATAGCCGCCGTAGCTCCAGCCCATGACGCCGAGACGGTCGGGGTCGGCGACGCCCATCGCGATGACATGATCGACGCCGGACATAATGTCCTCATAATCCCCGACTCCCCAATCCTTGATGTTCGCCCGCCGAAACTCGGTCCCGTAGCCGCTCGAACCGCGCGGATTGGGGCGCAATATCGCGTAGCCCCGCGAAGCGAATGTTGCGATCGGATAAACGCCGCGTCCGCCAATGTAATTCTGGCTGAAAACACCGGCCGGCCCGCCGTGAATGTTGACGATCAACGGGACTTTAGTTCCTGCCGCGTAATTATTGGGATACGTCAGCAAGCCTTCGACCTCGCGGCCGTCCTTGCTCTTCCACTTAACAACCTCGGTCTTGCCGACCTGCATCTTTGCGACCTCGTCATTGGCCGTCGAGACCTTGACCGGCCCGGAGTCCGTCAACTTCCCTAGGAATACCGCCGGCGGCTGTGACGCTCCCTGGCCGACGACCGCGAAAATATCGCCTTTTGGACTAATGGAAACGCCTGTAAGCAGCGCCGATCCCGGCAAAGGCTCGGTGATCTTTTCCGCAGCTACATCGATCTGATACAGGCCGGTAGCGACGCCTTTACCTTCAATGAAATAGATCTTCGTCCCGTCCTCGGACCAGCCGACCATTCCCGGCTGGCCGTCGTATGACAAAGGCATCACCTTGGCTGTCCCGCCTTCGGCAGGAACGATATTGATACGGTTGCTCTGTGCCCAGCGAACCGGGCCGTCGCTGACCGACATCGCGATCGACTTGCCGTCGGGCGAGTAGATCGGGTCAGATTCGGCCAGGTTGGTCGCGGCTAGGGCCATGACCGTCCCGCCGGCGACATCGACGACCGAAATATCAGAGCTTGGCCAAAAATCGGCCCGCGGGTCGCTCACATGGCTAAACGCGATCTTTGCCCCGTCCGGCGACCAGTCGAAACCAGTCACGCTCCGCTCCATCGAGGTCAGTTTTCGCGGCTCGCGTTTTCCGTTCGCGTCCTTTGTCACGGGCATGACATAGAGCCTCGACATCTTTATGTTCTCGTCGACCCAGCGAAAATCGTTGCGGCCGCGGTCCGCTCTTTCCTCGTCGTCCGACTTTGGGTCGTTCATCGTGAACGCGATCCACCTGCCATCGGGCGACCACTCAAAGTCACCGACGCCCGACTTTACATCGGTGATCATCTCGGCCTCGCCGCCGCTTACGCGTAACACGTAAATATTGCTTTTATTGTCTTTACGCGTCGAGGTAAAGGCGAGCCAATTGCCATCGGGCGAGAATTTCGGGTTCGTCGAGGTCTTGTCCGAAAAAGTGATCTGATCGTTGCGCTTCCCGTCGGCCGAGGCGAGCCAGATCTGCGTGACATACTCGCTCTTATCGGCAGTGAGCACCTCGTTCGTGACGGTATAGACCACCAACGTCCCGTCCGGCGAAACGCGCGGGCTTCCGAGCGCCTTTGTCTTCAGTTGCAGTTCGGGCGTCCACATCGACTGACCGAAGATGGCCGCCGAAAACAGCATGCCGACACACATGGCTCTAGCGATAGATCTCATAACAAATCCTCCACTTAGGACGGATTGCTCCCAACGCGACCCGCCTATTCACTTTTCCGTAATGTAAATTTCCACACCATTCTACTCTGACTTTCGTCAAAGACATAAGCCCCGTCGACGACGC
>CAZJFB010000059.1:0-23154 GCA_964545145.1 uncultured Chloracidobacterium sp.
AAATATTGTTAGCGTTTGGGGCAAGATATCACGCCGCGAACTTCTTCTGCGCCTCGCGGCCGGCGGCCTGGCCCTCGGCCTGGGCGAGACCGTGGTATCTCAGAATGGCAAGGACAGTGACCTGATAAAAGCACCGTACAAACCGCTTGACGGTCAACCGTTTCGCGAGTTTACACCACCACAGGGCCCGATCGCCGATCTTTTTAAGGGCAGCCCGACAAAGTCCGCCGCGATCAAGCTGCCCAAGCCGAGACGGCGAGACGCATTTTGGTACTCCAAGCCGAATTCGGCGGTCGGCGTGAACATATTCCAGTACACGCAGTCGAGGAACCACCTGTCGAACAGTTGTGCCCAGGCGGCCTGTGCAACCTTGCTGCACAAATACAACCTCGTCCCCTACGGCCTTTCAGGCGACGCCGTGACAGATCGGATCTATGGAACCCATCCGCCCGACCAGCCCGCCGGCACGACCGTGCCATACGTTGTTAAGGCATTTAAGGACTATGGGCTGAATTGCTGGAACGGTTATGGAGCGGAATACGGCGAATACGCTATCCGCACGACTCTCAAACAATGGGTCGCGGCCGGTTACCCTTGTGTGGTCTTGCTTGACATGCGTCCACCGACCGGACGGACTAGCGATGCATTCTTCGCTCACTATGTGGTCGTGTTTGCATATGACGAGAACGAGACGACGGGCCACGTCTATATGTCCAATTGGGACTATAAGAATTGGTCCAATAGCTGGCCCGTCTTCAAGCGAGCCTGGAGTTTGCCCGATTATCCGGCCCGAAGCTATCCGTTGATGATAGGCTGGCGATAGTGCCCTCTGGGCTGCAATTCGATCTTTGACAATTGAACCATCAGCGCGGATTTCTACGAACGCGGTGCGGATTAGTACACGAAAGTCCCGGCCCGCATCGCGAACGCGGAAATATGGCGTTGAAATACAAGCATTTGAATGTACTTGTAACCCACGCAGAGCGGCATACGCCTTGCACGTGATCAAAGTGATGATCCGGAGGCCGATCCTCCGACGATCTGACCCGGAGGACGACCTCGGACATCGAGGAGGTCCAAAGATGAGGCCGACGATCATTTCGTTGACGATTTTGCTCCTGACGGTATTTGTTTATTCTCAGGAACGCCAATTCAAACCGAATCTCCCTGTTCACAATCCTTTCAGCAAGAAGATCGAATCTGCCGGCACCACTGCCGCGCAAAATATCGACTTCAAATGGGCCGATCGTGCCGGGCCCGAGGAGCTGGCGGTTGCCGAGGTCGAGCCGCATCCTTTGGCCAAGGTCGACGATCAGGAACGCACGCTCACCCGAGCTGAGGAACAGATCATTGAGGCAAGCACGCGATTTCGATGGCGACCCGCATTGATCCAGTCGTTCCTCTTTCTCGGCATACAGCACGGCTTTCGAATTACCGAAGGCAAGACCAGAGACGAACTCGACGGCCCGTTCTTCCGTGACTGGAAAGAGTCGGTCCAGGGACTTAGAGGCTGGGACGACGGAGGAAAAACGTTTACCAATTACGTTGCCCACCCGATGCAGGGAGCGATCACTGGCCACATCTTCATAAACAACAGCGGCTCTGCCCGGTATCAGCATTTCGGACTGTCGAAAGATTACTGGACATCCAGGCTTAAAGCGTTGGCATGGTCCGCCGTTTGGTCGACGCAATTCGAGATCGGCCCGATCAGCGAAGCGTCACTCGGCAATGTCGGCCAAAAACCGGCTCCGAACGGCAGAAGCAAGATGACTTGGGGCGACCTGGTCATCACGCCGACGGTCGGCACGGCATTTGTGATCATGGAGGACGCAATTGACCGATTTATCCTAAGGGACTGGCTCGAGCGGAAGATCGGCAACCGCCTGGCAATGAAGATACTCAGAAGCGTCTTCACACCTATGCAAGGCTTTGCCAATATTCTGCGAGGACGTGCCCCGTGGCGACGAGACGCGAGGTTTAACTAGCGATCGCGACGCCGATATTCCCGGACACCTTCTTCCACCGAAATGCTCTTTTGAAACTGTCCGCGGAAGGGGAGGTTACGGAGATGTATAGATGGCTATTCACAATTTTGACAATTATTCTCTTGACGCCGATGGCGGCACGCTCTGACGTTTCACTTCTCGTACTCGAGTCAGTCGGCTATGCCGGCGAAATGACCGGATCAGGCCACACCGCCATCTACTTTTCTAATATCTGCGCCGATCATGCTCTGCAGCTCAGGCTCTGCCGTGAGGACGAGGCAGGCGTCGTAGTTAGCAGTTACCCGACATTCTCCGAGGGATCTTCGTATGAATGGATAGCCGTACCGCTCACACCGTATCTCTACGGGGTCGAGAATGAAGGCGATATTCCGCTCTATACGAACGGCGAGATCCGGGATTTCCTTCGCGAGACGTACCGCCGCGGCCATCTTAGGGCCGCGGTACCCGACAACGCCGACGGATCGATGCCGGCCGGCGGATGGCGAACGATGCTGACCGCTGCGTTCAACCGCGATATTTACAGCCTGACCGTTCAGACGACGCCGGAAGAGGACGCCCGATTCCTTAAGACATTTAACATGAGGCCAAACCGGAGCAAGTTCAGCTCGCTGACCAACAACTGTGCAGATTTCGCGAGGCGCGTGCTGAGCACGTACTTCCCAGGCTCTGCGAGGCGCGACTTTATCAACGATATCGGCATCACAACGCCAAAGGCTGTTGCCCGATCGTTCTCGAATTATGCCAAGGACCGGCCGGAACGGTTGTTCTACATCACGCGATACACGCAGGTCGCAGGCACGATGATGAAGAGCTCGGATAACCGGAATTTTTCGGAACATGCCTTTAAGTCGAGGAAGTACATCATTCCGACATTGATATTCGAGCCGACGCTGATCGCGATCTTTTCGACGGTCTATTGGGTTACCGGAAGGTTTGACCTTCATAAGACTTACCTCGAATACCCGTCGCCCGGTATCGCACGCTTCAGGCTCGAACGGCTTCAGGCAAAAAATGATCGGAAGATGTTCCTGGTCGACGATGAGAGCCGAGAGTCAATAGAGACAAAGATCGAGCGCGAACGCGCCGATCTGCTAGGCACCAAGGAACAGTGGAAACAGCAAAAGGGCATTTTTGCCGGGCTGTTAAAAACGGCTATTGACAACGGCCTGTTTCAGGATACGAAAGAGGTCAAGTCGTTCTTCAAGGACCTCGAGTATATGAGCGAACCTGCCTTTGACAGTGACGGCAGCCTGATCCTGAAGGTCAAATACTATGGCCAGGACCGCGTTGTCGGAGTGACAAGGAACAACATACTCTCCGGCACGTCCGATCCTGAATTAGCTCTTAAGCTGTTGATGGCAAAGATAGATGCGGACCTGAACGCCAAAGACAAGAACAAGAGCCTTTACCCTGACTTTCGCCGCGATTGGCAGGAAATGGAACATCTGATCCTCGAGCACGCAAATGCATTTGCCGGTATCGATAAGGCACGAGGCCGCTTCCTAACCGGACCGTCTAGGACCAGCCTGCCGAAAAAGGCAAGCAAAGTGATGCTGAAAGTGATCCATTGATCTGATCGCTGCATCTGCTATGACATCGAGCGGATAGCGCGGGCCGGGCCGATCCGGCCCGCGGCCGTTTTGGCTAGTAAGCGAGCTTGATCGAATTCATTCCGCGCATTATGACCTTTTGACGTCGGACGACGCGTTTTCGATTCTTTGACGGATTAAAGACATTTAGCGGAGACGGGATCATTGCAGAGAGAAACGCGGCCTCGTCACGAGTCAGGTCGGACGCACTTTTCTTAAAGTAGTTTCGAGACGCGGCCTCGGCACCGTAAATGCCGTCGCCCCACTCGATGACGTTGAGGTAGATCTCGAGTATGCGTTTCTTTGAGAGCTGCCTCTCAAGAAAGTAAGTGTAGACAGCCTCACGGCCTTTTCTAAGAAAGTTGCGGTCCTCTGAGAGAAAGAGATTCTTGGCAAGCTGCTGCGAAATAGTCGATGCCCCGCGTTTGAAACTCGGCATCGGCGGTATCCAGTCGTCCTCGCTCGGTGCACAATCTTTCTTGGACGTGTTTGCCGCCTTTGCTTCGGCTTCGCACTCCTCGCGAGCTTCTTTTTCGCCCTCTTTGACCGCTTCGTCCCATGCCTTTTGGATAGCGTCCCAGTCAAAGCCGTTGTGCTCAAAGAATCGTGAGTCCTCACCGGCAAGGACGGCCCGCTGCAGGTTTGGGCTGATCTGCTCGATCGGTACCCAGATCATGTACTTTCGAGGCTCACGGCCATCGGCCTTTGCCTCGGATATCCGATACTCGATCATTGACGTCGTCGTCGGATTCTCAGTTCGGAGCCGAGAGATGGCCGGAAACGTCACGAGTTCATACAACAGCCAGACACCGATCGCCCCGGCGAGTATGAAGAACAGCATTTTGGTCCAGTACCACATAGAACAAAAGAATAGTGAATAGTCGAAAGGCATTAGTCAAGAGGGCCGAGATGCTGCCATCCGTATTCGCTATTCACTTTTCGCTGATTACTATTCTACAATTACCCGTATGGGCCGATTCGACGATGTTGTTGCAGTGATCCTTGGCGGCGGAGCCGGATCGCGTTTGTTCCCACTGACACAGGAGCGCTCAAAGCCGGCTGTGCCGCTCGGCGGAAAGTACAGATTGATAGACGTTCCGGTCTCGAACTGCATCAATTCCGGCATAACGCAGATCTTTGTCCTGACGCAGTACAATTCCGCGTCGCTCAACAGGCACATTTCTCAGACATACCGGTTCTCAAACTTCTCGACCGGTTTCGTCGAGATACTGGCCGCGGAGCAGCGAAAGGACAGTCCGGATTGGTTTCAAGGCACGGCCGACGCCGTCCGCCAGATCATGCCGCACCTGCGAAACTGGCGTGTCGCTAAGCTGCTCATCCTTTCCGGCGACCACCTTTACAGGATGAAATACGGAGAGTTTCTGGATCGTCACGATCAAACGAACGCCGACGTTACCATCTCCGTGATCCCTGCCAGGCCGGACGAGGCCGAAGGATTCGGACTCCTTAAGACGGACCCTGACGGCAAGATCATCCAGTTTCGCGAGAAGCCGAAAGGCGAAGCACTCGAAGAGATGCGTGTCGACACGAGCCGCTTCGGCCTGTCGGCCGAGGAAGCCGCTCGCCGCCCGTATCTCGCATCGATGGGTATCTATGTTTTCGATTATCCAAAGCTCATCGACTTGCTGAACGAAGATGAGGCCGCGGTCGATTTTGGCGGCGAGATCATCCCGTCAGCGATCAAAAAATACAACGTTCAGGCACATTTGTTCGATGGTTATTGGGAGGACATCGGAACGATCCGTGCGTTCTATGAAGCGAACCTTGACCTAGCATCTCCGCTGCCGCACTTTAACTTCTTCGACGCTGCATCGCCTATCTATACGCGAAGCCGCTACTTGCCGCCATCGAAATTCCATGGATGCGACATCGACAATTCGATGGTCTGCGAAGGCTGTATCCTGAACGGCGTTCGCGTACGCAATTCGATCATTGGCCTTCGAAGCCGCATAGACAACGGGACCGTGATCGAAGATTCGATCGTGATGGGATCGGATTTCTTTGAGTCGATAAAAGAGATCAAAGGCAATCTCGACTCAGGCACGCCGCATCTCGGTATCGGCTCGAACTGCACTATTCGCCGAGCGATCCTCGATAAGAACGTGAGGATCGGCAAGAACGTGACGCTTGTGAATAAGGACAAGGTAGAGAACTTTGACGCGTCGGACGGCTCATTCTACATCCGCGACGGGCTGATCATAGTGCCTAAAGGAGCGGTCATCGCCGACGGCACGGAGGTTTAAGCTCACTTAATATCCTTACGGCGTATGAAGCCTTCGCGAGACCGGACCACCAGGCCTTCGCGATCGACACGGACCTTCACATTCGTCTTTTTGCCGACTATGCGATCTGCACTCGGATAATATCCGATAGAGTAAAACTCTCTGAGTTCGCTCGCGATCTTGGCGTACGCGTCTGCCAGGCTTCCCAATGTTAGTGCCGGATAGACTCGCCCGCCGGTCCGCATTGCCATGCCTTCGAGATACTCCTCGGCCTTTTGGTATTCGGCCTCCGTAGTTCCCTGAGAGCTTGCACCCGCTGCACCGGCTCCAGGGATCTTGATCGGAAAAGGATCAGGCGAAGAAGTCGGAATTGCGATGGGCGGCGGTGCCGCAACCACGGTACCACTCTTCATCCGCTGGACATCGGCATATGTGTCATACCTGATCGGATAAATGAGAGCATCCAACTCCATCGCGTCGTCAAGGTTGGTCAAGTCGTTTACCCGTCGACTCGTAGTATCGACACCATCCGTGAAGAGAATGACCGCTTTTCGGCCGTCTATACCGCGCAGCCGGCTGTTGATCACTAGGTCCATTGCTTCATAAAGACTGGTTCCGGTCGAGATCTTCGTGCTCTTGATCGCCCGATATATCTCACGACGGTCGCTTGTCGGGTCGCACAGTATATGGACCTCAGCATCGAACGACACGACCATTACTTTATCCTGCGGCCTAAGCTGATCAATGAACGCGATCGCCGCTGACTGGATCTCGCCGATCTTGAAGGTCGTCGAATAGCTCATGTCGAGTACCAGAGCGACCGTGAACGGCTCGTGTTCATTTGAGAACAATGCGAGTTCTTGCTCGACGCCGTCCTCAAAGACCTTGAAGTTTTCCTTGGCAAGGCCGCCGATGAAACGCCCCTTCTTGTCCATTACCCTTACCGGGACCGAGACGAGTTGGGTATTGACCCTGATGACCTCGCCGTCATCATTCGCCGGAGCAGCAGCGGACGGAGTAGGCACCTGAGTCGGTGTAGCCGCAGGAGCGGCCTGACGCTGATTCGGTTTAGATTCCGGCGATGGCACGCCGCGTCGAGACTGCGCAACGGCAGTTGCCGCAATCATCATGCAGACCGTCAATATCGCGGCTATGCTCGTTATTCGTCTCACCCGTATCAAGATCCTGATTCTACGATGCCTTTGCACCACCGGAAAGATGCCGGAAGCGATGTTCCAATAAAACAATAGAACGGGCTGCGTTTCCGCTCCCGTTCTTACATGATGTCGCCCAGCGAGAGTTAGCGGCCCGCGATCGTTCTGTCAGTTTGGCCGACTATGTAACTCGATTTTGCCCGAACGACGACTCCGGCTCGCATTACCCTGATCTTGATCTGCCGTCGCTCACCCGGAGTACCAACGCTCTCAGGATAGTATCCAAGCGAATATTGGCGACGCAGTTCTTCGGCGATCCCTGAAAACGCTGCATCAAGGTTGTAAATAGAGTTCGCCTCGAACTCGCGGCCTCCGCTGTTCTGGGCCAACTTTTCGAGGTACTGCCTGCCCTTTGCATATTCGGCTGAATTTGCGACACCGCCGCCGCCCATATTTACAGAACCGCCGGTAATTATGGCTCCCAGAATATCGGCCATAGTCACGCGCCCGCCGCGTCTCGGTGCCGGCCAGTTGCCCTGACTTCCGCCGCCGCGGCCGTTATAACCGGACGTGTCGTAACGAATTGGATAGAACAGAGCGTCGATCTCTTCCGTGGCTCGAAGAGTACTCTCAATACTCGCTCGCCTCGACGTCGTATCAACGCCGTCAGTAAACAGCACGACCGCCTTGCGGCCCTGAATTCGGCTCAAATGCTGATATATCGTCTGATCGACCGCCTCATAAAGGCTTGTACCGTCGCCAAACTGGGCCTGCCGTATCGCGTTTCGCAACTCGTATCGATTGTTGGTCGGCGATGTCAGCACATGCACGTCCTGGTCGAATGCAATGACCATCACGCGATCTGCAGGCCGGAGCTGATTGACGAACGTTATCGCGGCATTCTGGATCTCATCGATCTTGAATTGGGTCGACGGACTAACGTCGATCAGCAAAACCACCGTGAACGGCTGCTCGACCGACTGGAAGTAGTCTAGTTTCTGCTCAACTCCGTTCTCGAAGATCCTGAAATCATTTTGCTGAAGGCCGGATATGAAGCGTCCGTCACGGTCAAGCACGGAGACCGGCATCGTAACGAGATTGGTCTCGACCCGGATCACCTCGTCGTCTCCGGCGACTGGCGTCGCCGTTGGAGAAGGTATAGTCCGGCGCGTGCCGCCCATCAGCACAGGCGGCCCGTCCGAAGATGAGGAAGGTACCGGATCATTCCTGAGGATCGGCGGCGTTGGTGTTGCGGCAACGCGGGGCCTCGTCGCGGTATTCGACTGCCCAAATGCTGAAACCGCCAGCAACCCAAAAGTGATAAGAATTCCACCGATCTTCCTCATCTATTTTTCTCCGATCTGTTCATTACTTTGGGGAAAGCGACGATTTGATTAGGAGCGTTAGCCTTAAGTTGCTACCTATTTTTATCAAGAAATTCGATGGCAAGGTCGTGAAACTTGCGACGAACAGAGTTTATCAGTACGAACGGAAGGCTGTGATGGTGCGTCCGATTCGTCAATAAGATGAAAACCCTTTCATTGACCGGATCGATCCAAAGGCTAGTGCCCGTAAATCCTAAATGGCCAAAGCTTTGAGGCGGCATATTCACGCCCGCTGTTGAGTCGGTCGTCGAGGCAAGCTGGAAACCGAATGAGCGATGCTCATTTGCCTCCGGAGTCATGTTGGTCCGGAATAGTTCACAGGTTTCAGCGTTGAAAAGCTCGGATCGACCCGGAAGGAACTGATCCGCGATCTGGAACACTTCACGTGCAGTCGAAAACAGTCCGGCGTGGCCCGCGACGCCATTCATGAAATAGGCATTACCATCATGGACCTCGCCCCATATGACGTCATTGCGGAAACGGAAAGTCCTTGTGTCAGGCGTCGATTCATCAAGATAGCCCTTTTCAACGCACATTTGGCGCTCGTATTCGTTTCCATTTTCGTTGGCGGCAATGCGAATCCGAAGTCCGGTATTCGGATTGAATCCCGTATTCTGCAATCCGAGAGGCGATCCGATTAGCTTCTGAAACGCAACGTCCAGCGTAGCATCGGTTATCCTCTCAACCACCCGACCTAAAGTAATGAAATTAAGGTCGCTGTAGATGACCTTGTTGCCGCCTTCGATCAGAGGTGTCTGGGCGATGTCGTTCATCACCTCGCCCGGGGTTGAAGCGGTAAGATACAATGGCTTCCACGCCGGCATGCGTGAGGTATGAGTTAGCAGTTCCTGAATGGTTAGATCGCGTTTATCGCGGGTGTTGAGTTCAGGAATTATGGAAGAAGCCCGTTGTTCTAAGTCCAGTTCACGCTCCTCGACCAGCTTTGAAAGGATCGGGGCCGTACAAAGAATCTTGGTAAGGCTTGCAAGGTCGAAGATGGTCTCGGTGGACGCTGCTAGCAATTCGTGCTCAACAACCGCATATCCCAACGCCCCGCTAAGGACGACATTTCCTTTTTCGGCGACCAAGTAAACCGCCGACGGAAAATCCCCGGCATCAATTCGCTCACTGAGGAAGTTGGCGATCGGACACTCCACATTTATTACCATAATTGACAGTGTCTCTTCGTGTAAATAGACTTGAGCAACAAATATTCTGGAGGAATTATGGAAATGGCATCAAAAGTTGAATCGGCAGACCTGATATTGAAATTGTATGATCTTCGCCGCGAAAAGAAGATGCGAAAGGCCCGGAAATGGATCTTTTCGTTTAACCCCACAACTGCCCAGGAGTACTGGCAAACGATGATGGACCCGAAGGTCGGCCCTTATCTCAGAATGGTCGCTTCCTACTGGGATATGGCGGCAACCATGGTCAATCACGGTGCGATCGATGCTGAAATGTTCAACGCGACCTCCGGCGAGCACATCATGATCTTTGCCAAGATCGAGCCCATCCTCGCGGATCTCCGAGAAATGTTTCAAAACCCCGATGCCTTCGCAAATCTGGAGAAAGTGATCATGGATCGCCCGGATGGTGTAGAGCGCGTCAGAAAGGCCCAGGAATTCATGAGGTCGATGGCAGAACAGATGGCTTCTGCCGAACAGGAAGACAAGTCTGACGAAGCAGTTGGCTAGACATCGAGCCGACGCCGGTGTTGGTCGATCTTTTCCAAAACGGCCACAGCGAGCTCTAAGGCCCGCCGCCCGTCGTCACCGGTAACTGGCGGCGTTTCGTTTTTCCGAATGCAATTAAGGAACGCTTCGATCTCGGCTCTCAACGGCTCGACATCGCTCACCTCGAGTCGGTTGATCGAGATACCGGCAAGCGGATGCGCGGCCCCGGGATTCAGCGACGTTAGAGAGGCGAACTTGGTAGCGTAGTCAAGTACGACATAAGCGTTTGTTTGATAAAAGCGGGTCTTTCGGATCTTTTCGGTACCGATGCGTGAGGCGGTGATATTTGCGACTGTACCATTCTCGAATTCGATCCGGGCATTCGCCGCATCCACCTTGTCGGAAATGACTGGAATGCCGACCGCTCGGATCTCACTTGCCTTGACTTTGTGCCCTACCAGCCACTGAACTGCATCCAGATCGTGGATCATGACGTCGAGTACTACATCGACGTCAAGTGAACGGTTCGGGAATGGTGAGACCCGATGTATCTCAAAATACAATGGCGTCGTCACATGAGGCCTGAGAGCAACCATGGCAGGATTAAATCGTTCCAATTGGCCTACCATCAACTTTGCTCCTGATCGCTCTGCGGTGGAGATCATTCTGTCGGCCTCATCCAAGGTCAGAGCTATCGGCTTTTCGACAAGTACGTGGACGCCGGCGTCGAGAAACGAGCAGGCGATCTCGCAGTGCGTCTCGGTCGGCGTCGCTATCGATACGGCATCCACCAAACCGATAAGATCTCGCCAGTCCGTAAAGCTTGGGCAGCTATGGGCTGTCGAAATACTGTCAGCGGTCACGGGATCTAGGTCGCAAACCCCGGTCAACTGAACCTCTCCCTCGGCCGCTAATTCCGCATAGTTTCGCGCGTGGTGCCGCCCAAGACTTCCAACTCCTACCGCCGCCACACGTAATACGCCTTTTTCAGCCATAATTTGATTGGAAACTGCTTTTCAGCAATACTTTACATTCTCGACCAAGATGGCTGAAAACACAACGAATACGGATGATCAAAGGGGTACCGTGCCTAAGATGGCATGGAGGGCCATAGGCTTGCTTGCTACATTCTCGTACTTCTTTGGCCTCGGGCTTCCTTTCTTTGGGCCAGACGAGCCAAGATATTCTCAGGTTGCCCGCGAGATGTTCGAACGCGGCGATTGGGTCACAACCACCCTAGGGGGCTTCAACTGGTTTGAAAAGCCTGCCTTACTTTATTGGCTCGAGATCGCATCATTTAATATTTTCGGCGTCAATGAATTCGCCGCAAGAGTCGGTCCTGCACTGTTTGGCCTTGGCGTGATCATCTCTTTATGGACTCTCGGCAGAGTTGTCGAAAGTGACCAACTCAGTAAACATAGCCTTGGGAACTGGCTCGCGGTAATAGCCGCTTCAACCCTAGGTATTTTTGTGTTTTCTCGTGGGGCGAGCTTTGATATCACCGTCACATTTCCGTTAACAGCTGCAATGGTCAGCTTTTTTGTCTTTGATCGTTCCTCACGAGTCGCCGGAGGCCGAACTTTCCTGCCGCTTCTCGTATTTTACATATTCATTGGCGTTGCCGTTCTCGCAAAGGGCCTTATAGGGATCGTCTTTCCGTTCGCAATTGTCGCCTTTTACCATATATTGGTCCGACGCGTTCCCAGCCGGAGTCTCCTGACAAGTTTTTTTTGGGGAACACTCCTTGCCGTAGTTGTTGCCTCAACTTGGTACCTCCCAATGTATTTACGGAATGGATGGGAATTTGTCGACGAGTTCTTTATTCAGCATCATTTCCAAAGGTTTACGTCAAATAAATATCAGCATCCGCAGCCGTTCTATTTCTATCTTTGGGTCTTGCCATTGATGACACTCCCTTGGCTCCCCTTTTTCCTTGCTGCCATATATCGCAATGTTCGGAACATGTTTAGGAACCCAGTCCTGACCCAAACACCGGAACTGCCGCTAATGAACGATCTCGTCAGATTTTGTCTGGCATGGATCATGGTCCCGTTAGTATTTTTCTCATTCTCTGGATCAAAGCTGCCCGGATATATCCTACCGGCGGTTCCGGGAGCGATTGTATTGACCACTTTATTTGTCATCGATTGGACCGCAAAAGCCCGATGGAGACAAAACGCTGTTCTGGTATTCGCAGGGCTATTCTTCACTGTTCTGGTAGGACTGCTTGCGACAGTCGTCCCAAAATTCGCCGATAGTGACAGTGTCTCAGGACTTATTCGGGCAGCGGCCGAACGCGGGTATACCGACGATCGTGTATTCGGTTTGCACGCGATATCACATAGTGCCGAGTTCTATGCAGCCGGACGGCTTCTTCGCGACCCGGAGGGAAAACAGAAAAAGCTCTACGGCCCTTCAGAGGTCGCAACTGAGATGCAGCGTGCCGGTGTCAGCCGAGCCCTTGTCCTCGTACCGGTTGAACATTTGCGTCAGTTGACTGAAAGTACTGCAGTAAAGAGCGAGATCATTCGAGACAATTCCGAGCTGGCAATAGTGGCCGTTACCCTTAACTAAGGCTTCATCCCTCGGCAGCCCGTCGCAGACGGTCCATCAGAGCGGTCCCGATGCCCTTTGGCTCCACGGCCTCACAGTATATCGTCGCCAGTTTGAGCCGGTCACATTCACGAAAGAACTCGAATACCGACCGGGCGTATTCCTCAGTATCTTGGCAAATACGCGAGATCGCAAAGCCATTTTCTGCCTTATTGATGCCAATGTAAGCCGAGCTTTTGCGATCGGCAATCGGCTCATCGCTCCAAACAAGAATGACTCGTGCCTTTGGAGAATAATGACGATGTTTGAGGCCCGGGCTTCGAACCGGCTCCGCTACCGAAGGAGAATACTCTTCAGTAGTCGGTATGACCCTCCGAACGTCGTCGAGTAAGATCGAGCCGCTTCTAAGTAAGACCGGCACAACACCAGAGCAGTCAACTACAGTGGATTCCAGTCCGATCTTGGTTGGTTCGCCCTGCAAAATACAGTCGATCCGCCCGCCGAGATCCTCGAGGACCGCCTGCCAGGTTGTCGGACTCGGCATTCCCGAAAGATTTGCGGACGGAGCCACGACTGGAACGCCGCATGCGTCAAGGAACCGGTGAGCAAGCGCGTCTCCGGGCATTCGGACACCAATAGTGTCGAGCCCTGCAGTTGCGATCTCAGGCACCTTCGGCGATCTTGGCAGGACGACTGTTAACGGTCCGGGAAAGAACGCCCGGATCAACTTTGCCGCGTTATCCGAGACCTCGGTCGTGAGGGCCGCTATTTGCTCAATGTGAGCGACGTGGGCGATCAAGGGGTTGTCGGCGGGCCGCTGTTTTGCCTCGAAGATCCTGGCCACAGCATCGGCATCGAATACATTTGCCCCGAGGCCGTACACGGTTTCAGTCGGAAAGGCTACGAGCCCGCCCCGCCGAATGAAGCCGGCGGCGGCTTTGACATCACTGGTCAGCAGGGTTTCCACTGAAGCAGTTTCACGCAAAGAGGCCAATAAAGCAATCACGTATCTCAGGAACATCTCGGCCATTGCCAAACGCCGAATCTTCGTTCGTGCGAGGTCTGGATATGCCGCGGGGTTGCTCTGAACTCAACTAATAGGCAAGAATTGGTAAAGTGACGATCGCAGAGAAGCTCAAACTCCTTCCCACCGACGCAGGTATTTATATTCACAAAAATGCTGGCGGAAAGATCATTTATGTCGGAAAGGCGAAAAATCTGCGAAACCGAGTCCGATCGTATTTTCAATCGAGCCGAAATCACGACCCGAAAACGCGGCAATTGGTCAAGGTAATTGCGGATTTCGAGTTTATTGTTGTCGATAATGAGGTTGAGGCCCTTGTACTGGAATCGAATCTCATAAAGAAGCACAAACCCCGCTTCAATGTATTTCTGAAGGACGATAAGTCATATCCGCACCTGAAACTTACGAGCGAGCCGTATCCTAAGGTTGTGGTCACGCGAAAGATCGTGCGTGACGGATCCAGCTATTACGGACCATTCCTGCCGGCCGTTCTTGCCCGGAATACGCTCAATCTGGTCAACCGTGCCTTCCAACTCCGCACGTGCGAGATCGAGATCGACGGCAAGCTGCCCCGCCCCTGCCTCGAATATCACTTAAAACGCTGTCTTGGCCCATGCGTAAAGGGCCTATGCACTCAGGAAGAGTATCAACAGGCGGCCGCTGATGTGCGTATATTGCTTGAGGGCAAAGATAAAGAACTTGCGAGATCACTCGAGGCTCGTATGTGGCAATTCTCGGATGAAGGAAAATTCGAACTGGCTGCACGATTTCGCGATCTTCACCGCACGGTCCTAGCTCTGAGCGAAACTCAGAAAATGGCGACTACCGCCGAACGCGACATTGACACTATCGGCTTCTATCGTGAGGGGCCACGACTAGCACTTCAACTCTTTACTATGCGCGAGGGGCGCATCGTGGGTCGCCGTGAATTCTTCTGGGAGGACCTTGCCGATGATGATTCATTTAATGCATCAGAATTTCTGGGGCTCGTGCTGACACAGTATTACTCAACAGACTATGTTCCTCTCGAGATCCACGTTTCTCAGGATTTCGCCGATAGGTCGGTTTTAGAGAAGGCCCTGACCGAGCGGCGCGGGCGCCGCGTCAAGATACTCGATCCCAAACGCGGCAAAAATAAACATCTCGTCAAACTGGTCGAGGCCAATGCGAAGATCGCTTTTGAGCAGAGATTCCGCGTGCTTAAGCCCGACGCGGAGAAGGTACTCGAAGAATTGCAGGAACTGCTTGAGCTTTCCTATTTTCCTGAGCGGATCGAATCATTCGATATTTCGAACATCTCAGGCTCGGAGAATGTCGCAGGAATTGTGACCTTCGAGAACGGGAAACCGGCACGAGCAAACTACAGGCGGTTTATCATCAAGACCGTCGAAGGGGCAAATGACTTTGCCTCGATGAACGAAGCCGTCTTTCGCCGTTACAGACGTGCCGTCGAAGAACAAAAACCTCTGCCGCAGTTAGTATTTATTGACGGCGGCAAGGGCCAGCTCTCAGCCGCTGCCGCAGCCATGAAAGCCCTTGATCTGGAACAGATAATGCTCGTCGGCCTGGTCAAGCCGCCCAAACGGCACAACGAAATATCTCATCTTCTTATATATGGCCGCGAAGAAACCCCGATCCCCTTCGATCGAAACTCGCAGGCGTTCCGACTGATCTTGCAGATCCGGGAGGAAACACATAAGACCGCCGTCGAATTTCATCGTAAACGCCGCGAAAAGCGGGACTTTTCGTCCGAGCTGTCCGAAATACCGGGAATCGGTGATAAGAGAAAGATGAAACTTCTTCGTGAGTTTGGATCGATCGAGCGGATCGCCAAGGCGAGCATCGACGACCTGCGACCCTTTGTGGGACCAATGCCGGCCGAAGAGATCTCAAGGCATTTTGAAAACCAACGAAAACTCTCCAACTCGGTCACCGTTGGGTCGGATCCAAAAGCCGAGTGATCTTCCAATAGCGAACGTCCGGATCTTCTAAGGTAAGCTTCGGCGACGATCAGGGCTCATCGCACCGTACGGTCTTGACCGACCGGAAGAGCTTTTTGAACTCCTTTTCAGGCGTACCGTCATAGTTGACATACGGAATGAGATCATTCGCACAGTTTGACCATCCGAATGCCATAACTTCGAGAAGTGCGAAACGGAGTCGGTCCGGTGACGCAAGCTGCGCTTCGTATGTGCGTCGAAGCCGTTCGGGATCCGAATTCTTTGCCCTTGAATCCTCGTTGACGAGCCTCCATGTATCGAGCAGTTCATCTCCACCGGCTATCAGTGCGTTTGCGTATTTGGTGGTACAAACCGGAGCGTCAGTGTATCCGAGAAGTACTTTCGGGTCTTTGTACGCTGCCATCGTCGTGCGGTTCAGACGATAGACTGCCTCCATCTCACGAAGCTTTGCCTGCCGAAGGCCTTCGAAATATGGTCCGGGAACGATCGGCAGCGAGCGGAGTTCTGCGGTTTTTCGTTTATATAATGAATCAAATCCAGAAACGTTTAACTTCTCGATGTCCGAGAACTTCCACGCGGTCGTATCGTATTCAAGAAGATTGAAATTCGATCCGTTTGTCAGCTTCAGAGTGTTTTTCAGCCGAACAGGCGAATAAGCTTTCGAATCGTAGGTACCGCGATAGGTACACAGTTCGTCCTGCCATGTGAAGGTGCGGGTCTGGGCTGCGGCTGTCAGGCTCACCCCGAGCAAGATCAATATCGAAAATATTCTCATATGAGTTCACGCCTTTTATACGCCAACTCGCAACAAACATCAAGAATTCGGGCCCGGCTTGAGATTCGCACGGCACAGCGACGAAGCCGGACGAAACTTGGGCAGGACCCGAAAGTTCGTGAAACGAGCGATGCTAGTTCTTTCGAACGTAGGTCTTGTGGATCACAACGTCCGACTTTGCATCGCGGGCCTCGACCATAACGTTATCCTTGTCTTCTCGTGTGACAAGCCGAGCACCTGATGTTGCCGCCTTTTCCTTTGCTCTCGCCTTCTCCGAATCGTCGATCAGTCCCTTAACGGCATCAGCCTTGACCGGGTCGGCAAGCCGCACGCCGCGTGACTCGGCAACCGCCTCGGTCGCCGTTGCTTTAAGATTCTTGATCCAAACCTTCTTAAATAGCGAGTTTGAGACATAAACATCTGCGCTGTTGATCTTTCCGTTAATGGCGAAGGCGTACCCGATAACGTCGGACTTGCCAGCAATGATTCCGCTTAGTGCTCGAACATACTCGTCGATGTTGGCGACGACTTTCTTATTCTCCAGGCTAAGCTGAAGACTTGACGTGGAAGTTCCGTCAGCAACAGATCCTCCGACCGTCCTGCCGAGATTCGATTGTGCCTCGCTCACCTTTGCCCAGACCTCTTGCTGCGACCGACTTGCGTTCGCGGCAATCTTAAGGTCCTTGGTCACGATACGATCATTCGAACTTGTGAATTTTGTCGACTCCTCATTGCCACGTTTCTGCCAACGGCCAGATTCGACACAGAATGCCTCGATCTTCACCCGGCCCGACCTCGCCGGTATGATTATGCTGACCGCCAAGACACGGTCCTGTTTGCCGCCTTTGACTATGTCACCTGACTGAATGAATACATCGAGTTCCTTGGAAAGGTTCTCAACTTCGAGTTCATTCACATTTGATGTCTCATAGACGACGAACAATTTCCGCTCCATTGCTTCTTGCAGCGTCATAATATTGCCTTTCGTGTTCTCATCCTTCCCATGAATAAGGAAGATCGTAAGGTTCTTATGGGAAAATGGCTGCGAGATCCTATATGCCCCGCTCTGGGCTGCTACGGTGCCGATACCGGCCAGCACCAACATCAAGGCGGTAAAAATGTGACTAGATTTTAGATACTTCATAGATCGCTCCTTTGCATTTGATCTGGAGAGAGCGTCGCCGTTTGTTATGTGAACGACGATCTATGAAGTTTCTTGCAAATCAATTGCACGATATGCAACTGCTTCGGGTCAAGTTCGGTCCTGATCGGCCTGTTGGTGTGCACCAACCAGATTGTCATGGATTAAATCCCTCCACTCCGTCGCGGCCGTCGAGCAGTTCGAATGCCTTCTCGATCTGGGCTGCCGAACCGGACAAGAGGACCACATCGCCCTCCCGGAGCTGATGGTCCGCCCCCGGACTAACGATCGTCTGCGAGTCTCGCACGACCGCGATCACGGTTGCTCCCGTTTTTCCTCTTAGATCGAGTTCTCCCAGCGTCATGGCGTTTGCACGGCAGGACGACGTGATCTGCACGGTCTCGGTGATAGCCTGCTGGAGTGCCTCATTCAGGTTTCCGATCTCTGCCGCAGGGATAGAGGGCGAGCGGAGCATCTCATAACCCTGTCTTCTGATGCGCCCGATCTGGTCTTCGATCGTAGGCCTCGGAAGACCGAATCGATGGAGCACACGAGAGAAGATCTCAATACTCGTCTCAAACTCCTCGGGTATGACCTCATTTGCGCCGAGTTCGTAAAGTTCGGTGATCTCGGCAACATAACGCGTCCTGACGATTATGTGCAGCTTTTTATTCAGTCTCCGTGCCTGATCGACCGTGCGCCGAGCTGCCTGAGTGTCGGACATTGCAAGCACCAGAACCCAGGCATTATCGATACCAGCGTGCACCAACAACTCACGACGGGTCGCGTCGCCGTAATTGATCTTCTCCCCCTTTGCCTTGGCGTTTCGCACGACCTCCGCGTTTAGCTCGATCACGACGTACGGCACGCCAACGCTTCGCAGGACACGGGCGAGGTTTCGTCCGTTGAGTCCGTAGCCGACAATGATCACGTGTTGCTGAAGCCCACCGCTCGAAGTGAGATGAATGTCGTCCTCAAGGTCCCGGCTCGGCTCAAGCGGCTTGCCGCTTCCGACCGATTGTATTGCATAGCCGATCTTCGGCGCGATGCCTATTAGGAATGGCGTCGCGATCATTGAAATGATCGATGCGGCAAGGAAAACCTGATAATCGCTGTCAGGTAAGATCTTTGCACTCTGACCGGCCCGGGCGAGCACAAAGGAGAATTCGCCTATCTGAGCCAGCCCCAATGCGGACATGACCGCGATCCGTTGCGGAAAGCCAAGTATTCGAATGACCGCCCAAACTATCAGCGACTTCCCGATGATGAGCCCGACTACAAGGCCCAGCACCAAGCCTAAGCTTTGCACCATCGCTGACAGCGAGAGCAGCATTCCGATCGACACAAAAAAGACGCTATTGAAGATGTCGCGAAATGGCAGGATCTCCGCCGTGACCTGATGACTGTAGTCGGAATCAGCCAGCACCATTCCTGCGATAAATGCTCCGAGTGCCAGCGAAAGCCCAAAATGAGAGGTGACCCACGACATTCCGAGACATAGGAGCACTACCGTGAGAATGAATGCCTCGGGACTTCTCAGTCCGCTGATCAGCTTGAGGAATTTCGGCAGGATGAACCAGGCGGCGAGCACGACCAGAACAAGCGCGAGCAGCGAGCCGCCAAGACTCAATATGATCGATGTAAATGAAACGACGTCCTCACCGGCAAGCAGCGGGAGGGCGAGCAGCATAAAGACGATGCAAATATCCTGAAAAAGGAGGATGCCGACCGCGGCTCTACCGTGCGGAGCGTCAACCTCACGACGCTCGACATAGCTTTTGAGTACGATCGCCGTGCTCGAGAGGGCAACCAGGAATCCAAAGAAGATCGCCTGCCCGGCGGCCCGACCCCACAATGTGGCGGCGCCGGCAGTCAACCCGATCGTGATAGCGACCTGCAAACCACCGCCGATCAGTACGAGAGCTTTCATCTCTCTCAGTCGTCGAAGCGAGAATTCGAGCCCGATCGTGAAAAGCAGCAGCATTACGCCGATCTCCGCCAATATCTCGATCGCCTCCAACTCGTGGATCAGCCTGAGCCCATAGGGACCGATAGCGATGCCGGTCAGCATAAGGCCTACGAGAAGCGGGAGTTTCATCCGCAGGCATAGGTACGCAACCGGCACCGATACCAGCAAGATCAATACAAGATCCTGAAAAAGCTGTGGGGTATGCATTTCTTATTGACCCTATAATATCACGTAATGACTGGGCAGCCTAAACAGCCTTTTTGACGCGTTAAAATGGAGGATTTTTGCAATTTTTGCCAATTGCGGTGACAATTGACGCAACATATCAAAGAACACGGAGGTTACTACATGAAATCCCTGCTTACACTCGGATTGATCTCATTCGCACTAACGTTTTGCGGCCTGCAGGACAAACTTAAAGGCTTGAGCGGCAGTCCGTCCGGAAACTCTAATTCCACGAGCCAGTCCTCAAATTCATCATCCTCTACCTCGTCTGCCCCAACCGGTGAAAAGGCTAAACCAACTGCCGCCCAACAGGCGATCATCGACGGCGGCACCGAAACGAAATGGGACGAGCAGGGACTCTCGTGGAAGCTGCCTGCGGGCTGGAAAAAGATGTCTGCGAGCAAGGAGAGTTTTAATTACGGCTCGCCGGACAATGCGTTCCTATTGGTCAATATCTCGACTCTCGGCGACAACTTCCCGATGGACGTCAGCCTCAAGGCCTATTATGACCAGGCGATGCAGCAGCTAAAGAACGGCAAATACGAATCCGTCAAGATGGTAGAGATCGACGGGATAGTCGGTGTCGAATTTGTCGAGGCCCCGCCTGAGGGCAAGGACGATCCGCGACGTCATCAATGGATCGCCTATCGCAAGTATCTTGGCCAGACGCAGCAGTTGAACGTGATGACATCGACCAAGGGCACGAATTTCAGCAAGCACGGCGATGACTTTCCAGCCATCCTCTACTCGATGAAGGCGGTCAAGTAGCCGTGAGACCTAATCCTCGTGCAGCGTCGGGGCGTCTGCATGCGGGATAAAACAGCGGCGGCAGCGGGCTTCGTACTTGTCCGCTGCCCCAACCTCTACACGGGCCTCGGATTCCACGGTCCGCTGCGAGTAATTTGCCGTCGAGCCACACTTAACGCAAATCGCGTGAGTCTTTGTAATAAACTCGGCGATCGACAAAAGCTGCGGCATCGGCTCGAACGGTTTCCCCATGAAATCCTGATCCAGCCCGGCTATGATCACACGTTTCCCTGATTCGGCAAGACGATTTACTGCATCAATTATCGCCATATCAAAGAACTGGGCCTCGTCGATACCGATCACTTCTGTGTCGTCCTTGATATGCGAGACCATCTCGGCAGTGGTCGAAACCGGGACCGAAATGTGCTTCTGGCCGGAATGTGACGCTATCTCCTCTACAGAGTAACGCTCGTCGATGCCGGGCTTGAAGACCTGTACCTTTTGCCGCGCGATCCTGGCCCGGTTAAGGCGTCGTATCAGTTCCTCTGACTTGCCCGAGAACATCGAGCCCGCAATGACCTCGATCCAGCCGGAGCCATTTTGGCGCACCTTTCGACGTTCTTCGGAATTGTCGAAAGTAAATTCTTCAACCATAATTCGTAATTCTCGTTTGTGGAGAATCAAGAGATTAACACGCGCGGGGGCGAGTTGTCATTTGACGCCCGCCATCGGTCCAAATAACACGAAAAACAGGCCGGTCTTCGATCAATGGCCGGTCGCAATTTCAGCTAATTGTACCGGGCAGCAGATCTATAAGACCCTTAGATCGCTGCCCGTCATTTCCGGCGGCTTTTCGATACCTAATATGCCAAGCAGGGTCGGAGCCACGTCAGCCAGCGTTCCATCCTCGCGAAGGTGAACCTCGCCCGAGCGTGTATCGATCAGGTGAAACGGGACCCGATTGGCGGTTGCTGCATGGTTAGGCTCGCCGCTCTCAAAGTGGATCATCTCTTCGCATGTGCCGTGTGCCGAGGTCAAAATCACAACGCCGCCCGCGCTTTCGACCTTTTCGCAAATGCCGCCGATGCATGTGTCGATGAACTGTATCGCCTGACGCGTTTTTTCGACGCTGCCCGTCTCGGCCATGATCGCGGCTGCCGGCAGATTGGCGACAAAGACGCCCTGAGGCACTGATTCGATACTTCTGAGCAGTTTGTCCGTTATTTTGAAGCTCTGCGATTCGGGCGTGTGGTCGGCCGCCGACGCGGCTGATCCCGAAAGGATGATCTGCTCCGCGTGGTCCTCAGATCCGTCGGCACCGCCATCGAATATCGAGGTCACGTGAGGCAGCCGGGCGGTTTCAGTTATCTTCACACTCGGTATCTCAAGCCTCGAAAGCACGTCGGTAAGCACATTCTTCTCGGGTTCCTGTCGAAATGCCGCCGGCAGGTTAAATGCCCGGTCGTATTCGGTCAGGCAAACGGTGTCGATATCCGGCTTGGCACCGCTTTCGCCCTCGGGAACGCTCAATGAACGCACCAATTGACGCATGCCGTCGGCCCGATGATTAAAAAAGACCACGAGATCGCCGTTTTGCACCGTAGCTACGGGCGTTTCGCTCGCTTCCTCGATAACGATCGGTGCAATGAACTCATCCGCGATGCCGCGCAGGAACGAATTCCGGATGGCAGTGACGGCGTCGGTCGAACGTTCGCCCTCGGCGTGGACGAGCATTGTAAAGACGCGTGCCGTCCGCTCCCAACGTTCATTGCTGTCCATCGCTAAAAACCGCCCGCAGAGCGACGCGATCTTTCCGACGCCTATATCGGCAAGTTTGATCTCGAGTGCCTCGACATAGACATCCGCCGAACGCTGCGGCACATCGACGCCGTCGAGTATGCAGTGAACGAATACCTTGTCTATCCCGTACTGTTTCGCGAACCGAAGCAGGGCAAAAAGGCTCTCGGTCGAGGAATGCACGCCTCCGTCACTGACGAGGCCGATCAGGTGAACCGCGGAGTTATTCTCACGTGCCCGGGCAAATGCTCGCTTCAAAACGGGGTTGTCCATGAATTCGCCTGATGCTACCGCATCCCGGATCCTGGCAAGTTCGGTCTGGGCAACACGTCCGGTGCCGATATTCAAATGACCAACATCGGCGTTTCCGGGCTCGTCAACGGCCCGTCCGATGCTCTCGCCCGCCGCCGCTAAGGTGGTCATCGGATATTTGCGGCAGATCTCGTCGTAATACGGCGTATGAGCCATCGCTATCGCGTTGCCCTCGGTCCGGGGTGCATAGCCCCAGCCGTCGAGAATAACGAGTGCGACCGGTCGATCGATCTTTCTAGGCTGAATGTCCATTTAGGTGGTCGGAGTCGGTCCGATTTAAGTGCTGCAACAACTAATTATAAACGATTCGCTCCGTGCTCGCGCAACAAAATTAGCA
Source organism: uncultured Chloracidobacterium sp. (assembly GCA_964545145.1). Taxonomy (GTDB): domain Bacteria; phylum Acidobacteriota; class Blastocatellia; order Pyrinomonadales; family Pyrinomonadaceae; genus OLB17. The sequence continues at coordinate 22,895 of CAZJFB010000059.1, forward strand.
TCAGGTCAGACGCCGCATTTTCAGTTGTCAAAGACTTTTTCACTCTTTCACTCTTTAGATCTTGCCATCCTTACTCTCGTTTCACTTTTCACTTTTTCCCAATTTTCGCCTGTGCGCCGTTTGTCCGGACAAGTGTCGGACAGTGTCCGGACAAATGACATACCGTTCAATTTTTTTTGTTAGTAAACATTCACATTTCCTCAGTATTTTTGCATTTTCGGCAAAAACACGTATTGAACATAACATACTGTTGCACAGAT
>CAZJFB010000060.1:0-12301 GCA_964545145.1 uncultured Chloracidobacterium sp.
GTTTGGCACTTCTACCAGGTGATCTTTGATCCCGACGTTTACCCGATCAATTTCGCATTTCTCGACGGTCGGGTGTCTGAGGAGTCTTTCAAAGAAGAGCACGAACTCGCTTATGAAGAAATGATCAAGGCCGAAGAAGATCAAGCGACCGGCGATGAGTTGACATCTTCGGAAAATAAAGAGGGCTGATCAGTTTCTCCGATCTTCTCCTTTTGATCAAACAATGGAACTCCGGCGATCACTTGTGTGGCCGCCGGAGTTGCTCTTTGTTCTGCGTACCGTTACGAACTTACAACTAGGATCTTCTGTTAACCCACAATGCCAAACAAAAAGTTCCGGCGATGATCACCGGAACTCTTCGTAACTATCTTGACCCGTCCTTAACTACTTCTTAGGATGACATACGGAACACTGGAACATCGATATGTCTCCGAGATTTACCGGATGCTTGAACTTCTGGTCCGGGCGGTGGCACGAATCGCATCGCCGGTCAGCGAGTGCCCCCAGATCTACGGGATGGGTGTATGGCCCGCCCTGGACGTTCTTTTCGGGCGGTCCGGCCGAGTCGTAAATGACCGTGTGGCAGACATTGCAGTCATTCGTTATCACTTTACCTGCCTTGCTAACATGCTGGCCGTCATGACATCTGAAACATCCCTGCGAATTCAGATGGCCGGCATTGTCCGGATGGGTCTGCCAATTCGTCTTCATTTCCGGGAAGAAGTAGTTTTGGAATATCCGCTGGATCTCAGTGATGGAGCCCTTGATCAAGTCCGGATTCTGGGCATGAAAGTCTCTGTAATTGGTCCTGTAAAATTCGTTAATGTTCGAATCTATAGCGTTCAGTGCCTGTTCGTTCGTCTCGTATTGACCTGTCAGAACAGCGACAGCCTGCCGCTTCAGAAATGGCACTGAAGGGTTCAGAGTACCGGCCGCAAAGGAATTATCAATCGCTACGTCGGGCGGAAGATATTTATGAGCCGGACGATTGTGGCAATCGACACAGTCCATCTTGCGTCTGCTGCCAGTCTCGATCTGCTCTTTTGATATCGGGTTGTTCTTGTCGAAATACTCGGTTACGTTGCCTTGCCTATCCTTGATACTCACCCAAGGGATCACCTGGCGTTTCTCGTCAGTGTGTACATACGTGACCTCATTGGCAATATTCATATGCCAGTGGATACCGGTCACTTGTCCCGCCGCCGTACCGCCTCCGCCAACATTCAGAAGCATCCTTACCTGATGAAGAGTATTCTTCTCATCGACGCCGTATCGGTTAAAAACCTTCATCTGAGAGCCAAAGAACTTCTCGGGCCAGTGGCATTGCTCGCAGGTGTCTGGTGCCGGACGGAGGTTATGAACAGGGGTCTCTATCGGACGCGAGTATTTATTAAAGGACACCGAGTACAGCTGATACGCTCCGGAAAGCTTTGACTTTGCGTACCATCCGGCCCCGGAACCTACATGGCAATCAACACATCGCACGCGGGCATGGGCTCCGGCATTATATGCCATGAATTCAGGCTTCATAACGGAGTGACAAGCCTCTCCGCAAAACGAGACCGACTCCGTATATTCGAAAGCTCGATAGCTGCCAAAGGCGCTTGCGGATATAAAAAAGGCCGAAATAACAATAAAGGTGACGAACGTCCGCCGGGTGTGAGCATCGTTAAAATCGAGCTTAGGATACGGCATTACAGCCTCGGGAGCATGCCGATGCCTTCGCCGGCGCTCGAGGACCATTCCCACCGCTACGACCACCAACCCTAAGATCATGATCGACGGCAAGATGATATACGTGAGTATGCCGATGTACGGGTTCTCCGTTGTCGAGGTGATCTCGATCAGGAACATCAGAACGTCACTGGTCACCGCTGCTACCACGATCGCCATCCCAATGAAGCTGATGTAGTTTCGCATCAAGCTCGGAATGCGAAGCTTGCTCGGAGCATCGTCCGGAAGTTCATCTTTGATCTTATTTTCGTCGTTCATAAGCTTCACCTAACCTGAATTGACAGTCCAAATCCGTTCCTATCTGACAAGACCGTCTCGCCGGCGATCCAAACTCGTTAAGGTCTTCGAATCACCGGCGAGACGGCCAGGGTCAGGTTTCACTAAAAAGCCCGCTGTATATCAATTGGCAGGCTTCAAAGTTCTCATGTAGGCTGCCAAACCCTTGGCTTCGTCCTCGGTCATGCCCTTGGCCTCGAATCCGGGCATGAAGGGCGGCTTCTCACCCTTTTTTCCTTTCAAAATAACCTGAACGTGCTCTGAATCAGGTTTCGACGGATCATAGAATTTTGCGGCTGTCGGTTGATGGCAAACAGCACACTTTGCTTTGTAAACAGTCGCGGGATCGTCCGCCACAGAAGCAGCGGACCCTGTCGGAGTCACCTTTAATGTTGCCAACAAAAGCATCGGCACCGCGAAGAAAATGATTGCTAATAATTTGACTTGATTGGTTTTCATTTGGTCATCCTCTGTCAGAATTCTGCGGAGCCGGGATCCTCCCGATGACTCCGTGAACAACCAAATGCAACCATCGTGCCATTAACAATGCAGCATTTTCATCTATAAACCAAAGCAAATAGGTGATTTACGCTATCTTCTTCCCCGTGTTGATCAAAAAACTGCGAAATATTCCACAGCTAGACCCTAGAACTTAAAGGTCTTTCCCTCGTGACAACGGCGGCAATTAGAGAAGTCACTTATTCCGAACGCCCGCTTACTATTATGACAACTGCCGCAACTAACGGGACCAGCGGGCGGAAAGTGCATTGAGACGACTGGCGACGTAACCTGTCGCCCCCTGGGTTGACCAGCCCTAATGCTGTGGCATGACGTGCAGTTAGTCTTGCCGCGGCTTAAGTGTTCCTGATGACTAAAGTTCATCGTAAACGCCTTTGCCCATTCCGATGTTCTCACCGGCCGCCCCGGAGAATGGCACGTACTGCACGAACCTATCGGCGTCGATTCCGTATGGCAGCGAAAACAGGTATTGTGTGCGGTGCTTCCTGATGGGATCGATAATGCTACCCCCTGCCGAGACGGTCTGTGACAAGTCGCACAGTTGGTCTGCCGCAGGTGACGGCCATGGTCGAACCTTGCGTTAAAACTCTTAAGTCGCGGAAATCCTTTCATCGCACCGGTCTGCGGATTTGTATGGCAGATAGTACACATTGGGCCCGAGTTATCCGCAAACTGCTGCACGTGGCATCCGGCACAGGGAAGGTGATCCTGCTTTCCCGGAAATCTAATTCGGGTCGATCCGTCGTCGCGGCGATGGCAAAGCAAGCACGGTAAACGTGAATGAGATTCGTTCGAGTGCGTAAATCGCGAATAGTCAGACTGAAGTCCGGTTGAAGGATCCGCCTCATTCACTTCCATATCGGTCATCGCGGGTTCGGCGACAGGCTCGCCGGCGAATGCGGGTTTAGGAAGCATAGTTGTCGCATACCCGAAGAGGATGAAGCCGAGCAGGAGCACGACCGCCTGGAGCAGCCTGATCTTCGAGGGGTTTGCTAACGTTCGATTCCCTGCCATTTTTATTTACCACCCGCGGCCGAGATCGCCTTGGTATGCGACTCGGGGATCGGTAATTTGCCAAAGGTAATATGGCACTTTACGCATTGAAACGATGGATTCTTCTTTCGCGATTCTACCTCGAAATTCAGTGCCCCGCCCTCATCGGCCGTGGCCGTCACATGACACATAGCGCACGATTCGATCGAGACGCGTTTCGTGGCCGGGTCAGCCGTATTCATCTTTTGAACGTTGTGACAACTGGCGCATTCCATATCGACATGCGCCATAAACGCATGTTGATATTTGCCCGACGAATCGCGCGAACGCCACGAGTTGAGTGTCCGTTTATCGTCGATCTTCATCGCCGCAGCCAGTTTGTCGTCAAAATCAGATTTGGGCAAAGCCGGCTTGTATTGGTGACAAGCAGCGCAATTATTTGGTGCCGGCAGCATTCCACTATCCTGCGAATGGCATGAAAAGCAGGTCGTATGGCCGATCGGGGCCGTCTTGAAAGTACCTCTTTTGAGCCAGAATCCATCGCCAAGATTCGCAGGCGGCTTTGTAACATACTCGTCCCCGCCTTCGGGTTGCGGCATTAACGTCTGATGGCAAACGGCACAACTTGCTTCGCTACGCCGTGACGGGTCCCGGGAAAATGAGGCATTCACGAATGCTGTCTTTCGATCAGTATTCGCCGAGACGATCTCGATGTGCTTATCGTGCGGAAAACCAACGACAAAATCCGATTGTCCCGTCTTTCCCTTTGGCGATAGGTCAAATATCTCCCGCGGGTTAGGGAAAGGATGCCTCGTACTATTTCGTGGTGACGGGTTGGTGTGGCAGATCGAACAGATATTCGGCGTCGCTCCCTTAAAGAACTGCTGCATGTGACATTTCAGGCACGACTCGTGGTTCGGATATTCCGTAATGTCCGGTATCGCATCCGGGCCGGTCCTAACTTTGTTCCAGTTTGCAGAAGGGAACTTATGACAAGTTCCGCATTCGATGCGGTGTGCCTTGCTGTCGTGAGGAAATTCGGTGTACGTCTTTTTTCTTGGTGTGGGCTTCGGCGTTGCGGCCGTCGTCGGATCGATTGACCTTAAGATCGACGCATGGAATAATCCGAGCACATGCTCATTAGCAAGCAGGCCCACCGCCAGAAAGCCGATAGTAAATACCACTTTGAGATAGCGTCTTACCACCATAGTGAGAACATACCCTCGTCAAAGCCTATCCGACATATGGCCTAATTTCTGTGACTATTGTCACTCTATCACAACAATCCAAACCAGAAGCGCGAAAAACTTCGCGGTTTTTGTGATCTCTCCGGCAAATTTCGGTTATGATAAGCTTTAGCTGATTCCAAAAATAGCGCATATACAGTGATTTTGCGAGGGTGCGTGCCGCTCGGCTCAAGGCACGGTTGTTGCCATAGGTCTTCCCGGAGATTCATGTATGTCAACCTTAGAACAAGTTGTCGTCGCCGGTAATAGCGTAGTATCTGAACCAAAACGCCAGCGTGAGTCCATAGTTTCTCGCGTCGTCAGGATCGCATGTTCGGTCCGGTTCGGCGTTACATTACTTGTGCTGCTCGCCGCCGCCTGTTTGGTTGGAATGTTGGTGATGCAGCAGAACGTCGACGGATTTAACAAGTACTTTGCCGAACTTACGCCATCGCAAAGGCTAGTTTACGGATATCTGGGCTTCTTTGATATCTACCACGCGTGGTATTTCAACGCGTTGCTCGCCGCCCTCTCAGTGAACATCATTTTGTCTTCGATCGATCGCTTCCCCAAAACATGGAAGCGTATCTCGCGAAAGAACGTGGTAGTCCCAATTCGTTGGCTCCGTGAACAGAGTCAAACCGCAGAGCTAACTGCAGAGATTCCTTTGGAAAGTGCAGCTGAGCGTGTCAAATCCGCGGCTAAGGCCAGCGGTTGGCGCAGTCTGCGGCGTACCGAAAAGGACGGCCGGCTTTACCTGTTTGCAGAATCCGGGGCATGGAATAGGTTCGGAGCATACCCGGTTCATGTCGGGCTCCTGACCATCTTTATTGGCGGTTTCATGACGGCCCAGATGGGTTCGACCGGGTCAGTTCCGCTTGCCCCGGGTGTCAGCACGGACCTTACAAGGGAAACGGTTGTGAATCTCGACAAAGCGAATGAGGTTACAAAGCGTCTGCCTTTCGAGTTGACCGGCGTCGATATCCAGCAGCGGCTGATTAAGAAAGATGGCCCGATCACTGCGATGAACACGATCGACTGGATCACCCGGTTCAACATTACAGACGAGACGGGGACTCACGAAGCGTCAGTGCAGATGAATAGGCCCTATGACTACCGCGGGTATCGCTTCTTCCAGGCGAGCTTCATACCGATCGGCCGAGCGCGGTCGATCACCATCGATGCAATACCCGCGAACGGCGGTGCGCCCCAGACCTTAACCATTGCGAGAGACGGTACAGCGACGCTTGCCGATGGGACCTCGATAAGATTCAATGAGTTTCGGGGGAACTTTCGCATCGGCCCTGAGGATCCAAATGAAGAAACGTCAGATTACCAGAATCCTGCCGCAGTCCTTCAGCTGACCGCAAATGACGGTGCCACCTACAATGCCTACGCATTCGGTCCGCAGATGGCAAATATTCCCGTCGCAAGTAAACCGGTAGCCGGATATACATTTCAACTGAAAGATTTTGAGAAGGCTGCAGACCAGCACGTGCTGTCTGTACAGCGGGACCCGGGGGCAACGGTTGTGTATGTAGGTTTTGTTCTGCTGTGTATAACCCTTGGGGCAGTTTTCCTATTTTCCCATCAGCGGGTTTGGGCCGTCATCGAGCCTGGATCCGAAAACTCGGCACGGATCATCGTCGCCGGCAATACTAATCGTAATCTGAATTCATTCGATGAAAAGTTCAAACGCTTTGTAAAAGCCTTGGAGGCTAGATCTATATGAGCCAGGAAATTCTTGACCGTCCCTTGGTAGTATTAACCGACGATTCGGACGGATCTGTTATTGGTCGTTTATCTTCATTCATTCCGGCAGCGATCGCGATCGTGGCTTCGCTTGGAATAGTTGTTTTGAGGATCAGCATGGGCGGAGGCCGGTTCATTTCGGATGAGGCCTTGATGATGCTGGCCCTTGCGTCGTACTTGATCGCGGCCGTATTTCATCTTACAAACCTGTACGCTCCATTTCGATTTGCTGAGAAGCTTGGACTCTGGGCAGCTACGCTTGGAGTGATCTTTAATTTGTCGAGCTGGCTTGTCAGGTGGGTCACAGCCTACGACAGGGAGCTGGCGATCTTTAACAGCCAGGGAGCAAATCCGGCGGATATGCCGTGGGTGTTTCGATATGTTCCGTTCGCGAATCTGTACGACCTCAGTCTAGCATTTGCATTCGGGGCCGGGATCACGACTCTGCTCGTTATGCGTCGACGACAATTTCATGTCGTGGCGACATTGTCGCTCCCGTTGGCGGCGATAATTCTGGTCCTTGCCAGATTTATCGGCAGCGAGATCATCGACTTACCTCCGGTACTTGATTCGTACTGGCGTCCGATCCACGTTGGCATTGCCTCATTGAGTTACGGTATAGCCCTTGTGTGCTTCGCCGTGGCGGTTCTCTACCTCTTAAAAGATGGACTTCAGATCGAGAAGATGGCGATATGGACAAGCCTTTTCGCCTTTGCGGTGTTCGCATCGGTCAGTAAGTTCAGTGTCTTCTCCCTTTCAACCTTTGGCACCTATACGGCGTCCACTTTTGTAGGCACCTCCCGGATGTCACTTGGTTTGCGGGCAGACGTTCCGTATGTCGGCTGGCTGATATTGGCCGCAACAATACTCCTAATTGCCGCGGTAACATTTTTCGGAGTATCGATCTCTAAAGCAAATGAGGCGGCGCGACGTTGGGGCCATCGTCTGCTGTTTGTCGCAATGGCGGTCCAGGCGGCCGGTATCGTGACGTTGGTATATCAACTGAAAAACCTCGGAAACATCGTTTCGCTGATCGATCGTTCCCAGTATCCGAAGTTTGCTATATGGATGCTCCAGCAGCAGGACATGCCGCAGCAGCAGATCGCGATGATCAGCCAGCCGCAGCTTTTCGAGATAGCTAATAAATGGGTCGCTGAGAACGGGCCGCAGCTTCACCTTAGCCTCAATGCCAACCCGGTAGAATTGTCGGCGTTGATCACCGCATTTGCCGGTACCTTCTTCATTGTCCTTTTTGGAATAAATACCGAGAGGATCCGTTCGCTCCTTCCCTCTACCGAAACTCTCGATGGCTTGATGTACAAGCTGGCTGGGGTAACGTTTGCGGGTTTGGCTCTGCTCCTTATCACAGGTGCCGTCTGGGCAAACGAGTCTTGGGGCAGATATTGGGGATGGGACGCAAAAGAGGTCGGGGCACTGGTCGCGTGGCTGACGTATGCGGGCTTCCTGCATTCGCGCATCGCATATGGTTGGCGTGGCCGCAGGTCCGCATATTTTGCGGTCGTCGCGTTCCTCTTTGTAATATTCACATATCTCGGGGTGAGTTATTTGCTTCCCGGATTGCATTCTTACGCATAAGTTATGAATAAGGAAAATGTTCTATTTGGAGCCATTGGTTTGATGATCGGCCTGATCGTCGGGTTCATGTTTGCCAATTCGGTAAATCAACAGAGCTCTGCCCAAGTAACAGGCACGGGTACTGAGATGCGTGCAAACTCCAATATGCCGCCGGGACATCCCGATATTGGCGGGGCGTCGGGGGGAACTCAGGGCGGCATGCAGCCTGAGACCCAGGCCGCGATCGACAAGGCAAAGAGTTCTCCTGATGATTTCGACGCACAGCTAAAGGCAGCTGAAATGTACTACCAGATCGGCCGCTTTGATGAGGCGATCGGTTATCTTACAAAGGCCAATAAGCTCAAGCCGGATGACCGCCAGGTCATGATCTATCTTGGCAACGCACATTTTGACGCCGATAAGTACGCTGAAGCTGAAAAATGGTATCAGGCTGCTCTCAACAAAGAGGATGATGTCAGCGTTCGTACGGATATGGGCCTGACCTTTGTATTCCGCGATCCGCCCAATTATGATCGGGCGATCCAGGAGTTCAAGCGTTCGCTTTCAAAAGACCCGGCGCATATTCAAACTCTGCAGAATCTGACAGTCGCCTACACAAAAAAGAACGACGCTGCCGGGGCAAAAGAGACCTTGGCAAAACTCGAATCGGTGGATCCGTCGAACTCGTCGCTTCAGCGATTGAAAGACGAGGTCGCCAAGTTACCCTGATCGACGAATTTCGAAAAGGCTAGAGTATGTGATAAGAATATCTCGACCCTTTGATTTTTGAACCATATGGCAAGCAACCAGGCCGGCAAGGTACTCATTGTAGACGATGATCGTTTTGTGAGAATGGCTCTCAACGAGGCCTTGCGTGCATGGGAGTACGAAACCGTCGAGGCAGACAGCGTCAAGACCGCGAATGAAATGTTCGCTGCCGAGGAACCGGGCGTGGTACTGCTTGATATTGATCTTCCAGACGGCTCCGGACTTGATGTCTTGAATTCGATCAAGCAATCGAGCCCTGAGACGATTGTCGTTATGATCACCGGCAATATCGATGTCGGTAATTCGGTCGCCGCTCTACGGGGCGGCGCCCATGATTTCATAGGTAAGCCGGTCAGGCTCGAGGAACTGCGGGTCACACTAAGGAACGCCGCCGAAACAAAATCGCTGCGTCGCGAGTTGAAGCACGCCCGTGCGGAACGCTCTCGTGGCTTTAGCTTCTCAGAGATCATCGGTGAATCAGCGACAATGCGGAAAGCTATCGAGCTCGCTCGCCGGGTCGCCGAATCCGATGTTGCATCTATCCTGCTGAATGGTGAGACCGGCACCGGCAAGGACCTCTTTGCACGTGCCATCCATTTTGCATCCGAGCGTGCTGAGGCTCCATATCTGGCGATCAATTGTGCGGCCCTGCCGGCCACGCTGATCGAGTCGGAATTGTTCGGTTATGAGAAGGGAGCCTTCACCGACGCCAAGCAGCGAAAGGAAGGCCTTTTCGAGCAGGCACACGGCGGTACGATCTTCCTTGACGAGATCGGCGAGATGGAGTTGTCGCTGCAGGCAAAACTGCTGCGCGTACTCGAGGAAGGTTCGTTTCGCCGGGTCGGCGGGCTCAAGGATATTAAGCTCGATGCCCGCATCATCGCCGCTTCTAACCGGAATTTGAAACAGGAGAGCGAGGCCGGAAACTTCCGTTTGGACCTGTATTTCAGGCTGTCGGTGATCCAGGTCGATATCCCGCCTCTGAGGGAACGCGGCGACGATGTCATCATGCTCGCTCAGTATTACATTGATAAGGTAAATCAAAAGCGTAGGGGACAGCCGCTCAAAGGACTATCGCCAGAGGTGGAGAGGATCTTTCGCAGCTATGCCTGGACCGGGAATGTTCGAGAGCTGAGAAACGTTATCGAACGTGCATCTATTCTCGAGGATGGCGAGACCGTCACAGCAACCCACTTGCCAGCCGACATGCTTGGAGGTGCCGGCGCACTCTCGCGTCCGGTCAATTCCGCCGTCGTACTGCCCATGGACGGCGTCTCGCTCGAAACCGTGGAGTTCGAACTGGCCAAACAGGCGATCGAACGGACCGGTGGAAATCTCACTCGTGCATCAAAGCTGCTGGATATATCTCGCGACCAATTACGGTATAAACTAAGAAAGGGCGGCTACGAAGCAGAACATACCGAGCATTAAATTCGCGTGACAGAAAAACGAACCAGGAAACGGCCATTGGCCGTCGATGAGGGCCCGCTCAAGGAGCTGACCGATCTAAAACGCGCCATTGACGAATCGGCGATCGTGGCGATGACCGATCAGAGCGGCAGGATCACCTTTGTCAATGACAAATTCTGCGAGATCTCGAAATACTCACGCGAAGAACTGCTCGGCCAGGACCATCGGATAATAAACTCCGGATTTCATTCCAAGGAATTCATTCGCGGGATCTGGACCACGATCGCTCGAGGAAATGTCTGGCATGGCGAATTGAGGAACCGGGCAAAGGACGGCACGATCTACTGGGTAGATACTACGATAGTCCCGTTTCTGGATGCCGACCATAAGCCGTTTCAGTACGTGGCGATCCGCTACGAGATCACCGAACGTAAAATAGCCGAAGAACGCGTACGCCAGCAGGCGTCGCTGCTGGACAAGGCTCAGGATGCGATCCTCGTCTGTAATCTGAATTTCCAGATCCTTTACTGGAACAAAGGAGCTGAGCGCATCTATGGCTGGAAGGGCGAGGATGTTTTCGGTCGCCTCGCCAGCGACATTCTTTGCGCCGGCGACGGTGAATATCTGTCTCAGGCAAAGATCGGACTGGAAAAAGCAGATGAATGGAAGGCTGAAGCGAGACACACTACGCACTCGGGTGAAAAGATAATCGTTGACAGCCGCTGGACCCTCGTCCGCGACGAAAAGGGCGAACCCGACTACTACCTCGTAACCAACACTGACGTCACCGAAAAGAAACGTACTGAAGAACATCTCTTTCGTGCTCAGCGAATGGAATCGATCGGGACACTTGCCGGCGGCATCGCCCATGATCTCAATAACATACTTTCGCCGATAATGATGTCGGTAGATATGCTTCAGCTAAACGGGCCCGATCCGGAATCCGCTCGCTGGCTCAGCATGATCAAAGAAAATGCCGAGCGTGGCGCGGACCTTGTAAAACAGGTGCTGACCTTCGCACGCGGAATGACTGGTGAGCGGATCCAGGTCCAGCTAAAGCACGTTATTAAGGACCTGGTCAGCGTGCTCAGTGAGACCCTGCCTAAATCGATCACCTTAAAGTACGAACTGGAACCCGAAATGTGGACGATCTCGGCCGACCCGACACAGATCCACCAGGTACTAATGAACGTTTGTCTCAATGCACGTGATGCGATGCCGGGCGGCGGAACAATGACCATTAAGACGTCAAATGTTGCGATCGACGATAATTACGCGAGGATGAATATTGACGCAGAGCCCGGAAATTACGTTGCCGTTACGGTCACGGATACAGGCGTTGGAATGACGCAGGAGGTTCTCAAGCGAGCTTTCGATCCGTTCTTTACGACAAAGGACATCGGTAAGGGTACCGGCCTTGGGCTCGCGACAACCTTAACGATCGTCCGAAGTCACGGTGGATTCATTAATGTTTATAGCGAACCCAGAAAGGGTACTCGTTTCTCGATATATTTGCCGTCAGCTGAGACCGGCAAGGCGACCGCAGCCGATATCCCTAAGAGATCATTGCCTAAGGGCAGCGGGGAGACTATCCTTGTCGTGGACGATGAGGAGAATATCCGCAGCATAGCTGCCGCAACGCTTACGAAGTTTGGCTACAATGTACTGACCGCCACCGACGGAACTGACGCTCTGGCTATTTTCTCTCAGCACGGTTATAAGATCGCAGCGATGATAACCGATATGGCAATGCCCTATATGGACGGAGCTTCGCTTATCAGAGCGGTGCGAAAGATGGACCCGGACCTCAAGATCATCGCCATGAGCGGATTGGACAGTGACGGACAGTCATCGGAACTCACGGCGTTGGATGTAACCTCGTTCTTGTCAAAGCCCTACTCGGCCGATTCGCTGCTCACGATGCTTCACGATCTTCTGCAATAACCGGCCCCAATGCTCTTGAGCAATACCCGACCGCGTAGGCTAAGTCGGCGGCGATGCCGCCGATAGCCATAGTTTCCATGCCGGACCACCACCAAGGTTTTGGT
>CAZJFB010000060.1:12401-22798 GCA_964545145.1 uncultured Chloracidobacterium sp.
TCCGACCGAGCCGGCGACAACTGCAAATGATGTGACCGCACCATCTATACCGCCATAGACAAAATCACGAAGATATTTCTGGTTGCTTGCCTGACCAAGCCTCTCGCTGACAGCGGTCGGTGTATGTTCCGCCTCAAGTTGCCTCAGCTTTTTGTGATATCGATGTGAGGTCGCCTCTACTCTGGAATTCATCCTACTCCCTCCCGGATCCTTTTTGCTGCAAGCGGCATCAACAACATTGCAATTAGGCCCAGGGTCATTAAACGACCGCTGAAAAGATCATAATCCTTCAGGATCTGATCCCATGTAAGGCCGAAGACCAGAATGCCCATCCCGATCTCAAAACAGAATGTAAGTACTGACCAAAGGAGCCCGATCAAAAGCAGATCTCTGAGGGCCCTGGCGCCGATCCATCTGATCAATAGCAATGCAATGCAAAATATGATGATCAGGCCGGTAAAGAACGAGATCTGCCGAGCGAGCAAATCTCCGACGGCTGGAGAAATAAATAGCTCACGAATCGTGCCGTGAACCGATTCGGCGGCGATTATGACGATCCAAGCCGCTAACGCACGAAGGTACGGCGATGCCGCTTTCATAATGGGCCTTAGTGCTTCCTGACAACTAGGACCGAACACGGAGCATGGTGAACAACGCCGTTCGACACTGAACCCAGTAGGCGTCCCCAAAAGCCCCGCCCATGCGAACCGACAACGATCATGTCGGCATTCCACTCTCTCGCACGCTCAACGATCTGCTGGTCTGGCGGGCCGGTAAGGACTTCGCTGCTCAGCTTAAGATCGGGAAACTTGTCCCGGATCATCTTTTCGGCATCGGCCAAATGCTGCTGACAGAGTTCCCTCACGGCGTCTTCCACATGCTGATAGTATTCGGCCGATACTGCGAATGGCTCTGCCATGATCGGATACGAATTCTCGTAAACGGATACTACCAATACTTCGGTATTAGCCGGACGGATGATATTTCGGCAACATTCTTCGATAGCGGCGATGCTGTAATCCGAGCCGTCTGTGGCGATAATTACTTTCATTGCTATACCTCCGGAGGCGTCCGCCTCTTTCAATTTTGTTAATTGCAATGCATATTCCCAACCAAATAGGACGATATGCCGTTTGAAACAGCAATTTTGCTCTATCTGACCGCTGTGTTTCGCGTATATCTTCGCGCGCAATGATCTACTTTGTGAAATTTTTCGCAAAGAAATACTCGATCTTCCAATAAACAGCGGAGATTTAGCGGCACGCGGCTTGCGATAGGTCAGATCGGTGCTGTACGCACACATTATCGATCTATTCGCGAGGTTTCTAACTTATGTCACCAAGATTTTACAGCTATCTTTGGATCGTCTATGCGGCCGCGGCGGGATTATTGTGGATCGCAGGCATGTTTACAATGCTGACGCTCGTCGTATTCGGATTTGTTGCGTTCGGGCTGGTTTTCGCAGGTATGATCTGCGTACTTCCAGGAGCCGTCTCGCATCCGCCGACGCCAAATAGGCCGAAAGGGTCGTTGCGGGATTCAGTCCGCGACGGAAAGGGCAGGGTCGGCGTTCCGATCGGCCTGAGACCTCATTAGGCAAGATCCTCGAGCTGGACCGGGGTATGATCCCGCCGAAGCGGATCGCCCCGTCTTGATGGCGCTCAGGAGTACTATTATGAGTAACGAGGAAAAGAAATTACTGCCGACGGAAATGAAAGAGCCAACAATACCGACCTTCGTCGAGGCTGAAAAGCTCTTTGACAAATTAGCCGAGATTACCCGCGAAACCGCCGCCCGCGCGTATGATTTCTTTGTTGAGCGAGGTTCCCAGTTCGGCGGCCATCTTGAGGATTGGCTTCGTGCCGAATCTGAGACGTTGAGAACGGCTCCGGTCAAGATCACTGAAGTTGGCGAAATGGTCAGCGTGGTGATCGCCGTTCCCGGATTCAAGCCGGAAGAGATCGAGGTCAGTGTCAAAGACGATCTGCTGATCGTGAGCGGCGAGACCGAAGCCGAAGAAAAGAAAGAAGACGAGAAGACCTTCTACAATGAATGGAGAAGTAATCGCTTCCTGCGAAAGCTGATCCTACCGGGCAAGGTCGAGGCGGACGGAGTCGAGGCCACATTGAAGGATGGCGTCCTTACTCTTGTTTTGAAGAAGAAAGCTGAGATGGAAGCTGCGAAAGTTGCCGTTAAGGCAGCGTAGAACAGCTTTGGGGGGACGGCCGGCGACGAACTGAACTAACTTCTGCCGTCCCCCGACCTTTTTCTCGCCGAGATATTACCGCATCCTGCCAGACGCGGTAGATCGCGGCCTTCCAAACGAGGACGATCATGGAAGGGACAAGACTAGAACGCGACGCTGAACTGGCTGAGTACCAAAATGCTGTAACCGCGCTGAAAACGCAGTCGAATGTTCACGGGATTAGTTGCAGCCTTTGCAACCGGACCTATTATTCGGACGATTCCACTTTCGACGGGATCTCCCGCGCCATCGAAGAGGGTCTCGACAATCCGTTTATCTGCGATCGATGTTCTGCGGAGGATGCCGAATTCGCAGCTGGAAAATAACCGATCAAACCGATCCGACCGCACGGCCTCCTGCCAGTGCCGGCCTGCTTCTTACAAATGACTTGACGATCTCAACGACGACCAGCGGCGTTGTGATACTCAGCCCGATCACTATCCAATCCGCGCCGTTCGGTACCACCAGATCCAAAGCCCGAGTCAGCGGCGTGATCGTATACGCAGCTACTTGAAGCACAAGCATCAGGGCGATAGAAGCAAAAATGAAAGGATTGGCCCAAAATGCTTCCAAGGCGCTCCGTGTTCGTGAGCGGCAATTGAAAACGTGAGCGACCTCTGCACCGATCAATGAGAAAAGAGCTACCGTTCTGGCGTGAGCACCATCTCCGTACTCGCTTAAAGCCCAAAGATAAGCACCCATAGTCACTATTGCCAACAACATTCCCTGGCCCGCGATAAGCATGAAGAATTGCCGCGAAAGAAGCGACTCGTCCGGCGGCCGCGGCTTCCTGATCAGGACGTCGCGCGTTGGCGGCTCAACGGCCAATGCGAATGCGGGAAATATATCGGTTACCAGATTTACCCAAAGTATCTGCAGTGGTAGCAGCGGAAGCGGAAGACCAACGACGATCGCAGTAAAGATCACAATGACTTCTGCAAGATTTGTCGAAAAGAGCAGGTTGACGAACTTAATGATGTTCGCGTAGATGGTCCTTCCGCCTTCAATGGCCTTTACGATCGTTAGAAAATTGTCGTCAGTTAGGACAACATCGGCTGCCTCCTTTGCAACCTCTGTACCTCGCAGTCCCATTGCGATACCGATATCGGCGGCTCTGAGCGCCGGAGCATCATTTATTCCGTCACCGGTAACCGCCACGATCTCGCCGAACTCACGGTAGGAATCGACGATCTGAAGCTTATCCTCAGGCGATACCCGCGAGAAGACGTCTGCACTTTTTGTGATCGTTGCCAACTCTTCCCTTGAGGCACCGATAATATCCGATCCGTTGAAGGCAGTAACGCTATCGCCACCGTTGATGTTGAGCTCGCGAGCGATCGCCTTTGCTGTCAACAGTTGGTCGCCCGTCAACATCACGACGCGTATCCCGGCTTCCCGCGCGCTCCTGATGGCTTCTGCCGCACCCGTCCGCGGCGGATCGCTCATCGCGACAAAACCGAGGAACGTATAGCCGGAGGTCAGATCGACATCCTGTCCGCAAGTTAGGCGATCTGCCTCATGTACGGACAGTGGCCTTTGCGCAAAGCCCAATACGCGAAGGCCGCTGCTTGCCATTTCCTCATTCTCAGCTCGAAGCCTTTCCATCGTCACTTCGTCCAGGGGTTCGACACCGCCTTTGGTCATGATCGATCCGCTGGCTTTGAGGATCACGGAAGGAGCGCCTTTCATCATCGAGATCGCCTCACCATCCGCACATCGAGCGGCGGTGATCATCCGCTTTGATCCGGCGTCGAAGGGATACTCTTTCAGCTTTGAGTACCTGGAGCGTAACTCAGGGATGTTCATTCCATGCCGGGAGGCAGCGGCGAGTAACGCTGTCTCGGTCGGGTCACCTATCTCCTTCTCTTCAGCCAGTGAGGCGTCGTTGCAAAGAACGGCAACAAGCAAAAGTCTATCGAGAATTTGGTCATCACCGGTCTCTGTTGCAGAAATTACTGTTCGCCCATCCGCCAGGACGATTTTCCTCACCGTCATCCTGTTCTCGGTCAGCGTGCCGGTCTTATCGGTGCAGATCACGGTCGTGCTGCCCAGTGCCTCGACCGCCGCAAGCCGCCTGACGATAGAATTGCGGCGTGCCATTTTTAGAACGCCGATCGCCAGAATGAGCGTAGTGACCGCCGGCAACCCTTCGGGAACTGCGGCGACCGCGAGACTTATGGCCACCTCCAGCATTAGCCAGATATTGTCGCCACGCAGCAGGCCCGCGATTAGCACAAGGGCGGCGATCCCGAGCACAACGTAGACGAGACGTTTGCCAAGTTCGGCGAGACGTCGCTCGAGCGGCGTCTTTTCTTCGCTGCTCTTCGCCATTAGCTGGCCAATGCGGCCCAATTCAGTGCGGGCACCGGTCGCCGTTACAACAGCGGTGGCCTTACCGGCAACGATCATCGTCGCCATATAGACCATTGAGGTCCTTTCTGCCAGAAGGGCAGCTGCCCCTACCGAATCTGCCGACTTTTCGACCGGCTCGCTTTCACCCGTCAGGGTAGACTCATCGGTCCGCAGGCCGTTTGACTCCAACAACCGGGCGTCTGCAGGCACTCGTTCACCCGCTGATAAGACCAGAATGTCACCGACAACAAGCTCCCTTGCGTCGATCTCCTGATCGATACCGTCTCGTCGGACGCGAGCAGAGATGACTGACTCTCTGCGAAGAGCGTCTAGCGCACGGCCCGCCTGCCATTCGATAAGAAAGCCTATGGTGGCATTTATTACAAGGACGGCAAGGATCGCGGCCGCCTCGAGTTCGTTTCGGGTAAACCAAGCTACAACTGCCGCGGCGATCAGCATCCAGATGACGATGCTTGAGAACTGGGCTATTAATATGTGCCACCATGAGTATCCGGCCGCCGTTTCGACTGAATTTCGGCCGTCTCTCTCCAGACGCAACTCAACCTCGCTCGTCGAAAGTCCGTGTTCCGGCCTTACATCGAGAAGTTCTGTAATTACGTTCGAGGAATGGGAATGGGCACGCGAAATTGGATCAGCCCACCGATCCAATGGTTTTGTTGTCTCTTCGGTTTCTTGCACAGCCAACGGCTCCCGTCCGGAACCCCTTCGCGCACATAATACATCTCAGCCGGGACGGCGAATGTGATCGCGAACACCGTCACTTTCCGATACAAAAGGTCGAGAATATCTGAGTCAGCACATCCTCGGTGGTCGTCTCGCCGGTTATCTCGCCGAGGTACCTAAGGGCGTTGTGGAGTCCAACGAGAACGATCTCTTCGCTCATCGCCTGATCCAATTGCTCGATGGAATGCTCTATCTCCGATCCGGCACGAAGCAAAAGGTCATGATGCCGGGCATCAGTAACAAGGAAGCCTGAATTCGAAACATCCTCACCTGCAAACGGACTTACTATTGCCTGAAGCAGGTCGTCGAGTCCATCACCGGTCTTTGCGGAGATCGGTGTGATACGCTCGCGCAGATAACTGAGTGACGAGTGCTCCGCGGCGATCATACGGTCAATATCTGTCGACGGCAGCTTATCGATCTTGTTGATGGCGACAATGTAATTTAGGTCTTTGACGCTCTTCAAGATCTCACGGTCCTCGTCAGACGTCTGAACGGACGCGTCAAGCATGACGATCACAAGATCGGCATCTGCCATTACCGCTCTCGACCTTTCGACCCCGATACTCTCGACCATGTCTGCCGTGTCCCTTAATCCGGCAGTATCGATCAGAGAAACGGGAATATCGTTGATCGTAAAACGCTCATGTATATGATCGCGTGTCGTACCCGCGATCTCGGTGACTATCGCCCGGTCGCTGCCGATCAAAGCATTGAAAAGACTTGATTTACCGACATTCGGACGTCCAACTATCGCCACTCGCAGCCCCTCGCGAAGCAAGTGTCCGGCCTTGAATGTGGCGGCGAGCCTGGTCGTCTCAGCCGCGATATCTGTAAGGCTTTTCCTTACGCTCTCTATCTGAGTTGCCGGCAGATCGTCCTCGACAAACTCGAGCGCGGATTCGAGCACGACGATCACACTGAGAAGGTCGTTCTTAAGCGGCGTCAACTGCTGCGATAATTCGCCTCGCATCTGGCGGACCGCCTGACGCGCCGAGGCTGCGGTCTGAGAATCAATGAGGTCCCGAATGGCTTCCGCTTCCGCCAAATTAATGCGGCCGTTCGCCAGAGCTCGAAGTGAGAACTCGCCGGGTTCGGCCATCCTCGCATCTAGGGCCAAACATATATCTATCACTTCGCGGAGCAGTACCGGCGACCCATGGCAGCTGATCTCGATGACGTCTTCGCCTGTGAATGAATGCGGACTCTGAAAGTAAGTGACGAGCGCCTCGTCGATCACCTCGCTTGTGGACGGATAATGGAGCTGCTTCAGATTAACGGAACGTGGCTTAGGCGAAAATCTTTCATCACCCACGAGCTTGCCCGTGATGTCGAGCGCACCTTCGCCGCTAAGCCTGACGACACCTATACCGCTTCGGCCGGTAGGTGTTGCGATTGCGACGATCGTATCAGGCATGATCTAATATCAGGGTACACAGAAAAGGCAGGATTTGAAATCTCTCTCATCCTGCCTATCATCTACGACTTGTAAGATCATGTCCTACTGAAGGCGAACCTGAAGCCGCCGCTCGCGGCCGTCACCGACCGATTCGGTGAGAAGGTCGTCTTCCTTCTGAAGCGTCATGTGGATGATGCGGCGTTCGGTCGAATTGAGAACACCAAAGGTGAATGGGCGGCCATTCTTGCGTACCTGATCGGCCGCAAAACGCGCCATGGCATGAAGCTCGGCTTTGCGGGTCTTCCTAAAACCCTCGGCATCCACGACAAAGCGATGTTCGCGATCAAGCTGGCGTCCGTACACCTGAAACAGAAGCACCTCAAAGGCGTCAAGCAGCTCTCCATTCTCCGCAAGTGCAAAGTGTGAATCGTCACCGCTAAGGTTGAGCACACAGCCCTCTTCGTTCCATTCTGAGTCGATCGACAGCTTGAACCCAAGGTCCTTTACCAGGCCATCGAGATACCCTTTCGCGTTTTCACAGATCTCGTTCATATCTTTATCAAGTGGTCCCGAGCTTGGGCTTTACTTGTTTCGCACCCTTCGGTACAGAATCGACGATCTCGGTACCAGGCGGCGTATTGGTAGTATTCAGACGATTGATTATCATCTGCTGGCCAAAACTGACGATGTTGCCGAAGAACCAGTATAGCAAAAGGCCGGCTGGTGCGGTCCACATGACCCAGAGCATCATTGCGGGCATTAGATAGGTCATCATCTTTTGCTGCATCTGCTGCTCGGGCGTCACCGCGGCGGCGGTCGGCGTAAACTTCATCGCGAGGATCATCGAGATCGCAAACGCGAATTCGAGTATGTGCCACGGATCGGGTGCAGAGAGGTCAGGCAGCCAAAGGAACGACGCTTGTCTCACCTCAAGCGATACCGTGACTGCAGTGTAAAAGGCGATCAGCAGCGGGAACTGCAGCAGCATCGGAAGGCATCCGCCGATCGGCAGGGCGTCCTTCGTCATCTTGAGTTGTTCCATCTGAAGGGCACGCATCCGAGGGTCGTCATTCGGCACGCCTTTCTTCTGCAGGTCCTTGAGCTTGTCCTGGATCTCCTTCATCTTAGGCGCGTTGGCGGATGCCTTTTTGAAGGACTTCGACTGCTTCCAACGCAGAGGGAAGAGCAGCGAATAAAACAGGAACGTGAAAACAATGATCGCGACACCGTAATTATGCGTGAGCGTGTTGAAGAAATTAAGGGCGTACAGGATCGGGATCGACAGAGGCCTCGTCAGCCACCTGAGCCACCAGTAATTACTGAAATTGATCAGATCGACCAACGATACAGACCGCCCGTCTGCTCCCTTGAGTGAATTGCTAAGGTCGCGAAGCAGAAAATAGTCCTTCGGCCCGGTAAAGACTTTCGTTACCGATCCGTCACCGGGAATCGGCATAAACGCGGTGACAAGATGCCGAGTTTCGGTCGTCTTCGGGCTGCGGATCACCCAATTGATGATGCTGTCGTAAACGGGCTCGATATTGACGTCATACTTCGACGCACGATAGTCGGCTCCGTCGACCGGAGCGGCCGGCACGGCGGCCATCGCGAAGTAGGCATCGCTCATTCCTACCCAATCGATCGGACCCTTATCGCTGAGGCTCGATTGGCCCTGGGCGTCGTAAGTGAAAGAGTAGTTGCCCCAATGCCGCTTGATATCGCCGTTAACGGCGGCCACGGCTTCCGACTCGGTGTGATATAGATTGTGATAGTTGATCGCGTGGTCGCCAATACTTGCGCCGATAGCGAGCTTCGTATTCGGAATTAGCTGGCCGTTTTGCTTCGCAGTGATCGCGAGGTCCGCAACATAGCTGTCGGCACGGAACACGAACGTCTTTTTGACCTCGACGCCGTTATCGCCAGCGAGCGAGAATTCGATGGTACGCTCCTCACCATTAGCCAGAGTCACCAGATCTTCACCGCCCGAAACCTGATAGTTACGTTCGTTGGCCGCAGACATTATGTTCTGATCCGTTGTCAGCAGTCGGAACGGAAGCTCACGGGGGTTTTGTTCGAGCGCCTTTTGCGATATCAACTGGAGCGGCTTCTGATTCGCGGCGGTAGAGCCATCGGCATAGATCGGATACTCTCCCTTGGGCGACTTGTTGTTGAGTATGATCCAGCTAGTTGGCACAGCTCCTTTCGAATCGAGCTTAACCTCGTAGAGCGGCGATTTGATGGTGATCGTCCTGTTCGGCGTCGTGTCCGGCGTAACGGCAGCGGTCACAGGTTGTGCCTGTGTTGGCTGAGTCGTCGGCGCCGGTGTTGCGGTAGCGGCAGCTGTATTCGAGTTGTCAGCGGCATTCGAATTACTGTTTGCCGGCGGCTTAGGGGCAAAGAAATACGACCATCCAAAAAGGATCGCCATCGAAAGCACGGCCGCTATCAGGAAACGAGATTGATTGCTCGGATTATTGCTATTTTCCATTACTTAACTGGATCGTGCCCGCCCTTGCACAACGGTTGACACCGTAAGATACGCTTGAGGCCCATCCATGTTCCCTTCAGCACACCATATCTCTCGACAGCCTCGCGAGCATATTCAGAGCAGGTCGGCTCAAATCTGCATGCCGGCGGCAAAAAAGGCGAAACGAACGCCTTATAAACACCAAGTATGTCGAGAACCAAAAACTTCATCTTCAGCTATTCTGCCACAGCTAAAAAGAATCACTGCCCGCGGATCACGCGAATACTACGAATAAGATCTTGGTTTTACTCGCCTTCATTTGTGCCATTCGCGGGCAAATACTCTTTTCCAACCCTGGCGACGATCTGCTTGAATTCCGTGAGCGGCTTATCCAGCTTTGCAAATACCAGATTACGACGGGCGTTCAGTACCCAATCGTACCGCTGTGTGACCGCGTCAAGCTCTGCCCGGCTCAATCTGAAGCTCTCACGAAGCAGCCTCTTTGCGCGGTTGCGGTCGTGCGCCTTGCCGATCGCCTTTTTGGTCGCCGTCACGCCGAGGCGGTGAACGGGCCGTTTCGAGGGCAAAATGAAAACCGTCATAAAACGGCCTTCAATACGCGCTCCCTCATTGTAAACACGAAGAAACTCGGCGCGCTTAGCGAGCCGAGTCTCCTTCGGTAAAGCAAAACTTAATAGTGCTGGACCGTTAATCTCTTGCGTCCTTTCGCGCGGCGGCGTTTGAGCACGGCGCGTCCGTTCTTCGTCGCCATGCGTGCGCGGAAACCGTGCTTTTTGGCGCGTCGGCGGTTGTTCGGTTGAAACGTTCTCTTCGGCATAATTGCTCTCCACAATAATTCACTTCAAGAGTGAAAACCTAGAGTTTACGCGCGCAAACCGCCCATTGTCAAAGGGAAATCAGGCGCTAATACGGCCTGTGCCAAGTGCGCCATCGCACAAGACACTGACCGCTTTTACATAGAGGCGGTGTTCCTGTTCGAGGATGCGCTCTGAGAGGGTTTCAACCGTGTCGTCGGGCAGCCGCTCGACCTCTTTCTGCAGAATGATCTCGCCGTGATCGAGCAACTCGTCGACGTAATGCACGGTACAGCCGGTAACCTTCACACCGGCCTCAAATGCCTGCTTTTGTGCATCAAGCCCTGGAAACGCCGGCAGCAGGCTCGGGTGAAT
>CAZJFB010000061.1:0-22747 GCA_964545145.1 uncultured Chloracidobacterium sp.
TTCGAGAATTGGACCTTATTGGAACCGCTTAGTGCAGTAGCGACCGCAAGTGTCGCCCCGGTATTACCGGTGACAAGAAATATGTCATTTACTCTGCAGGCCGAGTTGCTTCCGGAGATCGGAACGATCTCGTCGATGCCGCCGGTTGTTGTGGTCGCAGCGTTGATATTGAGGGGCTGCGAAACCCCGCCCACCAAATTGAACGAGGTATCCTTGAAGAAGAAGGTTACCTGGTCGGTTCGAGTATTGGCGGTTGTATTGTATGTGTTCAGCGTAATGTTGTTGCCTGGAGTGATCGGCGCAACGGTGTCTCGACTTGTGTCGACATCGGCCGGAATTCCGAGGAGAGTCGCGATCCGGTTATCAGGGAGAACAACGGTATTCGTCAAGGGATACCCAAGTCCCGCGTTGTATGTGTCGCGGCCCAACAGGTTTAGTGCCAACCTGACATTCTTGGCAAGGCCAACGTTCTCGCTTACAGCCGAGCGCGTCTTCTGCCCCAACTGCATAAGGCTGAAGACTGCGGCAGAAACAACTAGAAAGACCACCATTGAGATGATCAATTCCAAGAGCGTAAATCCACCCTGATTTTTGTTCGCTCCAGATGAGCTAAAGTCGATTGATCGCATCGATTAATCCTCTTCGACCAGTGCATAGTCTGTAAGAACGGTCGTGAGCCGCTCTTCCCTTGCGAGTGAACCAACAAAGTAGCGGACGATAACCTGGACCGTCCGGATCCGAACCGCGGAAAGCCCCGGAGTCGGACAATTGTACGAAGGCCGCTCCGGATCACACTGGTCCGTAATTATGATCTGCCTCTGCATCGACTGCAGCGGAGTTCCCGTATCATCCGCCGTTCCTAATACCTCATCGGGACCTGGATCCGGTCGAACATCCTGCATTCCGACAACGAAGATCCCGCGAGGTACACCGCCAACGACGTTCGAGCCGACGTTGCCGATCGAATTCCAACCAAGCCGGGCAGGATCAGTTTCCTTCACCGACATTATCGATTCCATGGTCGACGCGGCGATCTGCTTCGCTGCCATCTGCTGTTCTTGGCCACGGGCCTGGATCGCTCCGCCTGAGATCGCGGCCATCAACGCCAAGATACCAACCATTAAGATCACGACCGCGACCATCACATCGATGTATGTAAATCCGCTCTCTGAGCTCCTCGACATATAGTTGAACCTCCTAGGTCGCTGCGAAAGCGGTACCGTCAAATTTCCAGAATCTTATTGCACCCGTGCCGCCAAACAACGTTATCGTTCGAACTTCCTTGAGCGAACGCGGAGTTAAACTGCCCGGCGACGCAGGCGGCCAAATGTAGACGTTTACGCTCACGGGTGTCCCCGCATTATTTACGGCTGTACCGTCTCGCTGGAATCGTACGGACCAAACATTATGGCCATTTACCGGCGTAGAGCCATTCAGGTGCCCAACCGTATCAGTAGCGAATGTTATGTCGTTGTAATTAGGGGGATTTGGCTTGTTGACGCCGTTGGGTTTGACGTCAACCCGGACGTCAGCCGTCTTTTCCATCGGTATCGACTTGACCAGAGTGTCGGTAGCCGCGCCATTCTCATCGATGATCTTTGCCGTATTGTCAGTAAGATCGATCTCAAACCTAACTGTCCGCCGGCGTGTCAGAGCGAGTTGAGCAGACTCTCGCATCATGTCCATCATCTTCATGGCCTGATCGTCAGTACGGTATACCTTTCGATAATTTAGGATGTACGGTATCGAGATCGCGGACATGATCGCGAGCACGGCGAGAACAGCCAAGAGTTCGGGCATCGAGAACCCTTTCGAGCCGCTGCTCCTCAAAATCGATGTGCCGACGAAAGCTCCCAAATTAGCTCGTATTCGCATTTGTTTGCCACTCAGATACTGGTTCTTTCCGCGAAATTTGAATCTCGGAAACTGATAAATAAATACAAAGGCGGGAGTTCTATCGTTCAATATAGAACAATAGAACAACACTTTCCAAAGTTATTGTACATTGTTGTGCACTTCAAAGCAACGAAATTAGTAGGCTTTAATTTGGCGATTGATTCCGATAGAATTGCATCAAATCAAGGACCGTCCCAGCTACCGCGTAAATGGCCGATAATGAGCAAAGAGCGAAAACGCCGATATCAGCCGATTGGTTTCTGCGCGGAGCCCTCGTAAGGGTCGGTGATACCTTCGATCGATTTACCGGACGACGATGGAATCCTTCGAGCAGTCTCGCCACAAGCGAACTGATCGAGCGCATGAAACGTCTGCTGGACTCTGAGGCTAAAGAAGTTGCCGGCAAGGGACGTGTTGTTCCCCACAACATCAAACTGAAAATGCAGTGGGATAAGTTCTCGACCGACTCGGAGGAAACGCTTTTGAGTCTCGAGAACGAACTATTGACGGCTGCTGCCGACCACATTAACGACTCACTGTACTACACGCTAGCCCCCCTCCATGTCGAGGTAAAGCCTGATTACTTTACCGAGGGAGTCAAGTTATATGTGGGTTACGACAAGTTCTCGGATAACGAACCCGAAGCAGAGCTGAACGTTACGATCACTGGCATTCAGATAGGACCTGGGGCGGACACGTTGGGCGAGAGCAATGCGATCGATATTGGTCCGGCTTTCGTCGCCAAATACGAGCAGAAGGGCTATCCGAGAGAGAAGTTTCTGGAATTTGGTCAGGGGAGGCGTTTTTCCGTCGGGCGTTCAGCGGCCAACGACATAGCGCTAAATGATCCCAGCGTCTCAAAGATTCACGCGAGTCTCGCCTTCAATGACGGCAAGCTGATCATTGCGGACACGGGCTCGACCAATGGAACATTCATCAACGGAGAACGTATTGCCTACGGGAAGGCAATGCCGTTGGACGAACGAGATATTGTGAAATTTGGCGACGTGGAAATGAGATTCTCCCGACGCGAAGTACCGGTCACTGAAAGTGGCAACGATCGTCCGATAACTGAAAGTCACAAGACGACCATCGCGATCGAAGGGCTTGACCTTTCGGGCCGACCCGAATCGAATCATCCCGCAGTACCCATATCTGACATAAATATCGATGAAACCGGTGGGCTCCCGCAAAATTCGGATGCTTTGAATGACCCTTTACAAGTTGGATCTCTGGATCCGGTATCTAAAGACACAGGAGACGTCGACGGGTCCGAGCTATGACTCCATTTCTCTTGCTGATAGATTGGACCGCCTGGAAACCGGAAAACCTCTTCGGCGGTCAGGTGCTCGAGCGGACGCCCGCCGGACTTTCCATCCTTTATATCATCGGAGTGGGCATCCTGATCGGTTTTCTGTTCCTCACATTACTTGAGAATTTCCGACGAACACGCTTCCTATTTGAGCGGGACCTTCCGGCCGAGGTTACAAAGAAGCTCTCTCTTTCAGTCGCTAATCGCGGACTGCGTGTCTGGCAGGTCTTTTTCGTATTTCTAACGATCTCGGTTTTCGGCTTCCAGGTTTACTGGACATATTATGCCGACACCTCGAACGAGCAATTCCAGGCTTTAAGCTACAAGGACTTGCGAAACAGGCGCACCACGGCCGCGAGCTTACGCGGCTGGATGCTGGATCGCACAGGAAAACTACCGAGCGCGCTGGCGTATTACAAGCTTGACGCCAAGGGTGAGATCGTCCGAGGGTATGCCCTTGAAAAGGAGATGGCTCATCTCCTGGGAACTGAGCGTGGTACCCCCGGACTCGAGCGAACGCTTTACAAACGTCAATCCGACCCAATGCCTGAGGCATGGGAGGTTTTGACCCGCATCAAGCGCCCTGAGGACGAACAAAAAGACGTTAGGGTCACTTTGGATCGCGACCTACAGGCATATATTGCAAATCAGCTGGAGGGGAAAAAAGGAGCGATCGTCGTTCTCAATCCGCAAAACGGTGACCTGCTCGCCATGTATTCAAATCCCTCATACAGTCTCGATGAAGCACAGTCGATCGAGGACTATCTTCGCCTTGAAGGAAATAAACGAGACAAACCCCTGCTGAACCGGGCCACGCGTGAATTCTATGTACCGGGCTCGACGTTCAAGACCTTCACGATGATCGCTGCTTTTCGTGCGGGTAAGCAGAACGCTGTATTTCCAAGTTATCCCGGAGGGTTTATACCCCAGCGCGGATCACGGCCAATAGTCGATGCTACGCAGAAGTTACAGCCCGATGGAACGGTTACCGGAGCTTGCGATGGCGGTTGCGAGGAAAAGAACATCACGTTTGCCTACAAAGTATCCAGCAATCAGTATTTCGCACAACTTGCTATCGAGTTGGGGCGGGAGCGACTCAGGGAAACAGCTGCTCTGGTAGGAATAGCTCCGGTAGATTCGCCTGACGACGCCTTGATCCAAAGGTTCTTTCCGGCGGTATGGAATGCAAGCAATCCTAAGATAGCCGGAGCACTAGCACCTCAACAGTCGACGATAGTAACCGGTAAAGATATTTCCCTCTACGATCTGGGCATTGAAGGTATGGGGCAGGGATACGCTGGCCAGATGACGCCTTTTCAAATGGCGATGATCGCTTCGATCCCCGCCAATATGGAAGGCAAATTGATGAAGCCTCGGATAGAGGCCGACCAGCCACCCCAGGCGTATTCTCAGGTGCTTACTCCACAACAAGCTGCCGCCGTCCGGGACATTATGTCGACCGTGACTGAGGAACCAGGCGGGACCGGTACAGTTATCTCTGCGAAACTCGCCGGTACCGGTATTCGGACCGGTGGAAAGACCGGTACCGCCGAGAAGCTTGCCCCTGACTACGATTCGTCAGGTAAGCTTAAGACGACCAAGAAACGGCGAAAGAACGCCGCAGGTGAATGGGAAGACTATTTTGTCCCGAACATGTATGAGCGGACCGATAGTTGGTTTATTACGATAGCTCCAGTGGAACGTCCGCAGGTAGCTATCGCTGTAGTTGTGGAGGGCGGAGGTTTTGGAGCTCGAACTGCAGCTCCTATCGCAGCGAACGTTATATTGAAGGCTCGCGATCTTGGGCTTTTAGGGGACCAGTACAAGCCCAGGGCTCCTGCATCGCGTCCCCCGCCAAAGAGAAAATAGGTTCATCAATTCGTTGAAAAATCGCACATCCTCACATTTTTTCATCCTCGTATTGATCGTGCTCGTCACGGCGATAGCGCATTACTCAATTTATTACGGGGCTTTGATCAGAGGCTATGAGACCTCGAGCCTAACTGCGGGTAGAAATTTGTCGCTGCTTGCTTTTCTCGCGATCCTTCCCGTGATCTTGAAGCGGTTTGTGCGGTTTGATGGTAACTGGACCCTTTACACTTCCGCCGTGCTGCTGTTTTCTGTTGGCTTGACGGTCCAATATAGGTTATTCAGTGATCCTGAGTACACGTCTCGTAAGGACAAGGCCGAGGCTCGTCAGGAGAAGATCAAGGTCCTTCAGAAGCATTATATTCAGGAGAACTACACTGCCGACAAGAAGCAGATAATGGGCCTGCCCGCGACCCCGCCGTCTCCTGTCGACCTATCTGCCGAGACGCCGCGTCCCGCACCTGAAGAGTTGACCGGTGTTCTGTTATCGGGCCGGACGATCAACCCTTTGTTAGGCGTGATCGGGTTGATCGCAGCATTCGTGGTGTTACGGAGAGGCGATATTCTTGATCTGCTTCAAAGGAATGGGTTCCTGATCGTGCTGCTGACGCTAGGTCCGCTATTTGTTGCTGCGATCTGGTCTCGGGCCGGAAAGTTCGGGGGTAATCTTACTCCGTGGGAACTCGCTAAGATCCCTTTCCTGGTAGGTTTCGCTGCGATTTTGGCGGTGCTGTATAAAAATCTAGCTCGAACCTACTGGGGAATTCCCCGCGCAAAGGATGCACTTCCACTTGTTTTCATGGCGGTATTGCCGTTCCTACCATTTTTTGTCCTAAAAGACTTCGGTCAAATGATGGTGTTCAGTGCCGTTTACGCTACCCTTTATCTGATCGCGGTCCGCAGGATAATGCAGCGCTTCGTTTTGGTCGGTTCGGTCCTCCTTGCCGTCTCCGTCCTGGTCGTCGGCGCATTGCCTGAGACGACTCAGGCAAAGATCCCGCTCCTGCCAACACTTGCGACCCCTGTGCGTGCCGTGTTGCCAGACAGGATACAACAGCGGTTTCATTTATGGTTGGACGGCTTCAATCCGCCGACCCCGGAGACATCGTGGTGGAAAGAAGACTACGATGATTACTACAAGAAACTGGTTGAGAAAGATCCCAATCTACCGCAGATGATCGCTGAGGATCCCGACCTCCAAAAGACCATAAATGTTGACGCATGGTTCGACGTTCTGGCGTTTCAGCCGGCTCAGGCAACATTTGGTTTGGCGTCCGGCGGCACGACGGGACGTGGACTCGGACTTGGTTATCCCGAACTGATACCGGTCGCAGATTCAGACTATGTTTTCGCCGCGCTTGCGGAGGAATTGGGCGTTTTCGGGGGGCTATTGGTCACATTTGCGTTGATCGTGTTTGTCAGTGCGGGTGTGCGGACGGCTCGTGATTCACGCGACATGTTCAGTAAGCTTTGTTCGATCGGGCTCGCTTCTTTTATTGGCTTTCAGGCCCTAGTAAATATCGGTGGCATAACCCGGGCTCTGCCAATGACCGGTATTACCCTACCATTCGTTAGCCATGGCGGTTTTAGTTTGATAACAAGTTTTACGATGCTTGGAATGCTAATGGCCTTCTCACATCGAAATAGCATCGACAAACGTAAGGACGA
The DNA here is from genome assembly GCA_964545145.1 of uncultured Chloracidobacterium sp. Lineage (GTDB taxonomy): Bacteria > Acidobacteriota > Blastocatellia > Pyrinomonadales > Pyrinomonadaceae > OLB17. The sequence goes on from CAZJFB010000061.1 coordinate 6,746, forward strand.
ATTTCAAGTGACATCTGACTCGGCTTAGTGCAAACTATCGAAAATGACCCGTATCGAATCGACCCTGCAAATATCTTCTGCCTCGATCAGCGATCGCGGGTTGAGCGAGAAGCGACCGCAAAACGAGGATTCCCTACTCGAGATGCCTCAGTGCGGCATCTTTGCCGTTGCCGACGGAGTGGGCGGTGCCCAGGCAGGTGAAGTGGCATCTCAAATGGCAATGGAACTTCTCGGAGAGGCATTCGCCAATTTACCATCCGGGAGTGACGCCGAATCGGTCATGCGGGCTGCGATCGGGCAGGCAAACTCCGCCATCTATCAGATGGCCCACGAACTGCCGCAATTATCGAACATGGCGACGACAATCGTCGCCTTACATCTTTCCGGCGAGATCGCGACCATCGGGCACGTTGGGGATTCTCGGCTCTATCGTGTGGACAGCGGAGGTAATCTCTTCCGCGAAACCGATGATCACTCGATGGTTGCCGAAGAAGTTCGAGCAGGACGAATGACCGAGGAACAGGCCGAGAATCATCCGAGTAGAAATATCATTAGTCGAGCCTTGGGGGCTGAACCTACCGTGACACCTGACCTTAGGACTATCATGGTCGATCCCGGCACGGCATTCCTGCTCTGTTCGGATGGGATCACGCGTCATGTGACAGACGCAGAGATAAAGGGTGTGCTCACATTTGGCGGTGAGCCGGCGGATGTTTGCGATTACCTGAAGCGACTTTGTTTTGAACGGGGGGCCGAGGACAATCTCACAGCAGTCGTGGTCCGGGTCTCGTCAATTGTCCGACCGCTCGTTAAGTTCCAGGCGGAGCCGCTCGAAGATGGCGAGGAAAGTACGGTCGCGACTGCACGGGTCCTTCCGCCGGAGTATATTGAGACCGACAACGATTCGTTACTCGAGTTGGATACGGTTGAGTCCTATTCCCCAAAAACCTTGTCGCCCGATGCAGGTATTTTGGATGAGTCTGTATTGTCGCCGGTCGACCATTCCGATCAACCATCGGTCATGGAAGTCCCTGCTGCCGACGAACACCCTGACCCTCTGATATCGGGCTCCATTGAGTCGGACACGCAAAATTCCACCGATGAACGGGTCCCAATGTTCGGCGGAACAAGCCTTGATGCTTCGGAGCCTGATGGATCGTCTTCTTTCGGCTCTATCCTGACCGGCATTGCAATGTTGATCATTGGCGGGCTCATCGGCATGGGAGTATATCACTTCGTTTTGGTGCCGAAACCGGCTGAGCCGGCATCACCTGCTTTCTCAGAGATGAAGGCCGCAAATATTCCGCTAAGTGCTTTTGAGGAAAATCGTAGGAATGTCGATAAAGACCCCGTCGGCTATATTGTCCGGTTTGGGAGCGATCCGCAGGATTCTGAAGATTACTATTTGCTTGGCCGGGCATACCTATTAACTGCTGATTTCATTAAGGCCCGGGCCGCACTCACTGAATCCCGAAATCGATTGGCCGAGGCTGACCCTGTTAATGCCAAGACGCTCTCTGCGGATATCTCGGTAGCTCTTGCTGTCACCAACGATACGACCATTCAGGCAATGCTTAAGAAAGAACTTGAGGCTGCGGCAAAGCCGTCGGCAAATTCGAACTCTAGTAGGTAAAGGAGCTCACCGAAGATTCTGTCTCCTTGCCTCGAATAGGATGACACCCGCCGATACTGCTAGGTTCAAACTCTCTACACTGTCTTCGATCTCGATCGTAACCAACTCGGCCGCCTCGCCGAGTTCGTTGTCACTAAGCCCGTGTGCCTCTGACCCGAACACCAGCGCCGTCGGGCAGGTCCAGTCAATTTCTGTGTGAGATCTCGCGGATCTCGGTGAGGTAGCGACAAGCCTGATGCCCTCCGTCCTGGCCCAGGAAACGAGTTGGTCAAATTCGACCCCGGTCCAGACGTCCATCCTAAAGCTAGAGCCCATCGACGCTCTCAGTGCTTTTGGCGAATACGCATCCGCGGACCTGGGCGACACAACGATCCCTGCAACGCCGGCCGCCTCGGATGTTCGAATAATTGCCCCCAGGTTCGACGGATTATTCGGCTCTTTTAGGTAGACGAGCAATGGTAGCTTCCACGTATCAGCCGAGATACGAATGGACGAAAACGAACAAGCCGGAGTCGGTTTCTTTGCGATCAAAATAACCCCTTGACTGTCGTCGGTATCCTTTATCGTCTTGAATATCTTCTCCGGGACTTCAGCAACAAAGCGGGCGTTGTGCAGTATTGCCTCAACAAGTTTAGTATCGGGAAAGCCGAACTGAAGATAAGCTTCATCGATACTAATACCCGAATTGATCGCCTCCCACGCGAGCCGTTTTCCCTCGACAAACATTCGGTCGCGATCGACGCCGTCGCGTACTTTGCGAACCGCAGCCAATCGCCGATTATCGCGACTTAAGATCTTTTCGATCTTGATCATTGGTCAGATTTAATCATTTCTCAAAGCGTTTTGAAAAGCCGATCAAACTCGCTAAACTTATCCCGATATGAAGCCCGAATCTAAGATCATGACCAAGATCGACCTTTTGAAGGAAAGATCCATAGCCGCAGAGGATGGCGGCGGAAAGGCCCGCAACGACAAGCAGAGGTCCTCCGGGAAAATGACCGCGCGCGAACGCGTTGAGTTCTTCCTCGACGAGGGGACTTTTGAGGAATTTGATAAGTTCGTTGTCCATCGATCTACAGATTTTGGCCTCGATGCTCAGAAGTTCCCGGGTGACGGCGTTATTACCGGTCATGGACTCGTCGACGGCCGTCCGGTTTTTGTGTTTGCACAGGATTTCACTGTCTTCGGCGGCTCACTATCCGAGACGCATGCGGAGAAGATCTGCAAAGTAATGGACCTGGCAATGAAGACCGGTGCTCCGGTGATCGGCCTCAATGACAGCGGCGGGGCCCGCATTCAAGAGGGCGTTGTGAGCCTTGGCGGCTACGCCGACATTTTTCTCAGGAATACTCTCGCCAGCGGGGTCGTGCCTCAGATCAGCTGCATCCTCGGTCCGTGTGCAGGCGGCGCAGTGTATTCACCTGCCATAACGGACTTCAACGTGATGGTCAAAAACACGTCCTATATGTTCATCACGGGCCCCGACGTAATTAAGACGGTCACCCACGAAGATGTAACGAAGGATGAACTGGGCGGAGCAATGACGCACAATTCGAGATCGGGCGTCGCTCATTTTGCAGCCGATTCGGACGAACATGCGTTGCGGATCACGCGCGAACTGCTGTCCTTTATCCCGTCAAACAATGTAGACGATCCGCCATTTGTCCCCACGGACGACCCCGTCGACCGAATGGACGAGAAGTTGAATTCGGTCGTTCCTGAGTCAGCCAATCAGCCCTATGACATTCGCGATATCATAAACAGTGTCGTAGACGATGGTTACTTCTTCGAGGTTCAGGAACACTATGCCCCGAATATTGTTATCGGCTTCGCGCGACTTGGCGGCAGATCGATCGGCATCGTCGCAAATCAACCGGCGTTCCTTGCCGGTGTTTTGGATATCGACGCCTCGGTCAAGGCGGCCAGGTTCGTACGGTTCTGTGACTGCTTTAACATTCCGCTGATCACCTTCGAAGATGTGCCGGGCTTTCTCCCGGGCGTCAATCAGGAACATTTCGGGATCATCCGCCACGGAGCAAAGTTACTTTACGCCTTTGCCGAAGCGACCGTTCCAAAGATCACCGTTATTACGCGCAAGGCATACGGCGGCGCATACTGTGTCATGGCGTCGAAGCACATTCGGACGGACATCAACTTTGCATACCCGACCGCGGAGATCGCTGTTATGGGAGCCGAAGGTGCGGTTGGCGTCCTCCTCAGGCGAGAGATCGCCGAGAATGACGAAACTTACCGCCTATCCAAGATCGCGGAATTCGAAGATAAGTTTGCCAATCCATACGTCGCGGCCGAACGTGGTTTCATCGACGAAGTGATCGAACCAAAATTCACACGGCCGAAACTGATCAGGGCTCTGTCTTTGTTAAAGAACAAGCGCGACACGAATCCACCCAGAAAGCATGGCAATATCCCTCTCTGATAGCTGAGCCGTACGTAAAGGAATATTCGTTCAATGAGAACCGGTTCCCTCCAACGTCCAACCTGGGCAGAGATCGATCTGGACAGCCTCGCGTTCAATCTGAGGTCGGCGAGACAGTTTATCGGCTCTGATATCGCATGCATGGCGGTAGTCAAGGCCGACGCGTACGGACACGGGGCACCGGCATGTGCCGCACGCCTCAAGCAGGAAGGTGTCAAATGGCTGGCAGTTGCAACCCTCGAAGAAGGTGTCGAGCTTAGGGATTCCGGTGTAGACGGACCGATACTCGTCCTCGGCGGAACGTGGCCGCGACAGGAAGATACTTTTCTTGACCTGAAACTTACTCCGACCGTTTTTCGGGTCGATCAGGCGGTGTCTTTCAATGATGCGGCAGCGGCGAGGGCTTTGACCGCCTCGATCCATATCAAGATCGATACGGGTATGGGGCGAGTAGGTTTCCGCCCCGACGAGATCGACGACGTGCTCAACGCTCTCGCCGGACTCGATCATATCAATGTCGAGGGCCTGATGACACATTTTGCAGTTGCCGATGACCTGGGAGAATCCGATTTCACCCGGGGCCAGATCGCAGCCTTTGACACTGTTGTCGGCCAATTCAGAGAGCGGGGACATGATCCGAAGTATCTCGACATTGCCAATTCCCCGGGCGCAGTCGCCCATCCCGGATCGCGGTCGAATCTTGTTCGCCTCGGAGGGATTCTCTATGGCCTTGGCGGCGATGTTCTTCCGGCCGGGGTCGATAAGCCGGAGCTGCGGCCCGTGATGTCGGTCCGCACCCGTATCGCCCAGATAAAGCGTCATTTGCAGGGCGAGACCATCGGGTATGGCAGAACCTTTACGGCCGAGCGAAATTCCCGCATTGCCCTGATCCCGATAGGCTATCATGATGGTTATCGCCGCTCGCTATCTAACCGGGCCAACGTGTTGGTACATGGACAAATCGCCCGCGTTGTTGGCCGCGTTTCGATGGACTGGACAGCGATCGATATAACAGACGTCCCTGAAGCGGAGATCGGAGACACCGTTACTGTTATCGGTGCGGACGGCGGCCATTCGATCACTGCCGAAGACCTTGCCGGGACGGTTGGTACGATCTCGTATGAGATCACCTGCGGCATCAGCCGGCGCGTGCCGAGGATATTAATAGGAGAACCTAAAGAACAATGAACTACCCTCTTCAACTTTCATTCAAGCTCTTGGCCATCGCCAGCCAGATCTATGTCCGCGACGCCAACGGCCAGCTTTTGGGCTACGTAAAGCAAAAGCTCTTTAAGCTCAAGGAAGACATAAACGTCTTTGCGGACGAGCAGCAGACCCAGCATCTTTTCAATATCAAGGCCGACCGCGTCATCGACTTTTCCGCTCGCTACAATTTCACGGCCGCCAACGGCCAGCCGATAGGCTCGATCAAGCGGCAGGGGATGCGGTCGATCTTCAAGGCGAATTACGAGGTCTATGGCCCGGACGGAGTTCAGGTAATGCAGATCCACGAGGAGAATGCATGGGTCAAGGTATTTGACTCGCTACTGGGCGAACTCCCCATTATCGGCATGTTCACCGGCTACCTATTCAATCCGGCGTATATCGTCTCTCGCATGGACAATTCGCCTGTCGCCAAGCTAAAGAAGCAGCCCGCGTTTTTCGAGGGCGTTTTTTCGCTCGAGTTGACCGGGCCGGTCACGCCGGAAGAAGAATCCCGAATTTTGCTTAGCGTGCTTACGATGACTCTGCTCGAGCGGGCCCGCGGTTAATGTGATGCGGTTCAGAGGCGGAATTGAGTTTACCTGGCATGAGTTTGGTTCTCGCCTTTATGCCAAGGTAACGACGAACGATGTACTCAGCCATGCGGCCCAGGTCGCGTTTTATTTCTCGTTCGCACTCTTTCCGCTTCTCTATTTCCTTGTCAGCCTTTTCGGGATATTGCTTGACTCATCGCAGGGCCTAAAAGACCAGCTCTTTGAATACCTGAGGCAGATCATGCCGTTATCGGTATTCGAACTGGTCCGAAAGACGGTTGACGAGATCATCGCAAACAGTTCCGGCGGAAAGGCAACGCTTGGGCTCGTCGTCACGCTTTGGTCGGCGTCCTCGGGGGTCGATGCGGTGCGAAACGGGCTGAACGCGGTCTATGGGCTCAAGGAACGCCGTTCCTGGTATAAGACAAAAACCCAATCCATCGTACTTACTTTTGTTATCACGGCGCTTGCCGGGCTGGTGCTCGCGAGCGTCTTTTACGGGTGGCAGTTGATACAGGCGGCCCTTGGCGGTATTGGCTTGACCATCACATCACCGCTGATACTGATTGTCGTTCAGTGGCTCTCGACGCTGCTTGTGATGCTCTTAGCGTGCGAGATAATTTACAACCTGCTTCCCGACTTCCCAAAGTACCGCTGGATCTGGATAACTCCGGGTTCGCTGGTGGCGATCGTCCTTTGGATCGTGCTGACGACCGCCTTCCGAACGTATCTCGGCTACTTCAATTCATACAACAAGGCTTACGGCTCGCTCGGAGCGGTGATCATTATGATGCTTTGGCTTTATCTTACCGCCACCGCACTGATGGTCGGCGGCGCGATCAACTCGGTTTTTCACGACCTCGGCCTGGGCAGTGAAGCGGGTCCCGAACTCTCTGAGGTCGTGACCGAGTAAGGTGCAGTAAGTCGAAGATGATATATTTGTCATTATGTCGTTAATGATCGACGAGATCGCGGAACAGCCCGCCGCCCTCGAAAAGACCCTCAAAGTTGAAAGCGAAAAGTACGTCCGGCTCGGCAATTTCCTGCGGAACAGGGACATCGACCTGATCGTGATCGTCGCCCGCGGCAGCTCGGATAACGCATCGTTGTTTGGCCGTTATTTGATCGAGGTCACGACGGGCATTCCGGTGTCGCTGTCGGCGCCGTCTGTATATACGCTGTATAACGCAAAACTAAACCTGAATCGGGCGCTCGTGATAGGCGTCTCACAATCCGGCGAGGGCTCGGACATCAACATGGTGCTCGAGCGGGCAAAGGCCACCGGAGCCTACACGCTGGCGATCACCAACGAGGCCGCCTCGACGATGGCGTCGATCGCCGACGAGACGATGCTCATCCACGCGGGCCGCGAACGCTCGGTGGCCGCGACCAAGACCTACACGGGCCAGATGCTGCATTTCTACATGCTGGCGGGCGCGCTCGCCGCCAATAAGCTCGACCTCAGCGTAATTCCCGACTACGCCGCCCGGGCTCTCGAATTAAAACCGCAGATCGAGGAACTCGTCCAGCGATATACCTTCATGGAAAACTGCGTCGTCGTCGGACGCGGGATGAACTACGGCAATTCGTACGAGCTGGCGCTCAAGCTGATGGAGACGTGCTACGTCGTCGCCGAGCGTTTCTCGTCAGCCGACTTTTTCCACGGCCCGCTCGCCATCGTCGAACGCCGCTTCCCGGTCGTCCTCTTCGGCCCGGCCGGCGTTACGCAGCAGAGCAGTGTGGAGCTCCTCGACCGCCTCCACGAGCTAAACGCCGACTGCCTCGCGATCACGAACGACGCAGAGATCGCCAAACGTTCGCCCAAAAGCCTGATGCTGCCGCCGGAGATCGACGAGTTCTTAACGCCGATCCCCTTCATCGTACCGGCTCAGTTGTTTGCGGCGTTGCTGTCTGAAGCAAAAGGCCTAAACCCCGACGCCCCGCGCTCGCTGTCGAAGGTTACGAAGACGATTTAGCTTTCCATGAATTGCCACTAGCTTTAGCTAGTGGAAAACGGCTCTGTCATATCGGAGTGCGGCGAAGCTATGCTTCGCCGTCCGCCTTAAATACAGATCTCGCGGCTGTGCCGCCGCTTTCCCGGCTCGCGAAAGACGGCGGCGTAGCGAGCTTACGTTTCGAAAACAAATAGCCGCCGCTTTTAGCTTGTGTTTGCTGAGGTTTGAGGAAACAATTAGTCTTCAAGAACAGCGAGGAAAGAATGGAAATCAAAGTTGACGTAAGCACGTACGATGTTAATACCGGAATTGCAGATCAGTGGGTGGACGGTTACCAAATCGATGTAAAGGTCGAGAATGGAGAAGTCGTAATATTGGGAAACTCCGCTGGCTTAAAATCTCTCGCTTTACAATTGTTAGCTTTGTCGCAGGAGAATGTCCCGGTTGGCTATCATCTGCATTTTTCACAAGCCTATGGGTTAGAAGATGGTTCGAATGACCTGCTTTTAGGCAAGATGTGAAAACGCTTCGGCAAGGACCGAATTTAATGGTTAACCTGTACTCTCGATTTCTACACTATGCTTCGCACGATCCTATTCCTTTTATTCACCGCACTCCTCAGCCATACATCCACAATGTCGCAGAATACGCCGTGTAGCTTTGATGAGGTGACGCTGACGTTCACGGGCACGCCGGTCGAACAGGCCCGCTGCCTTTTGCGTCCGAACAAGATCGGCGGCGCGCTCGGGGCGGAACTCAAGAAGCTTCCCGATCCGCTTGAAAAGCTCGTCGGGCAGAAGGTCGCTATATCAAAAGACAAACTCCGCAGATACCTCGCGAAGCACAAGATCGACGAGTCTGTCCTCGGCGGTTCGCTCGAACTCCAGCTTGCGGCGGGCGTGCGGCCGGACGGCGTCGTCACGCCTGCTCTGTACTTTGTCATTCACGACACCTCGACGCCGAATCTCAAAGACGAGCAGTTCCCTGCCGACATCGATACGAACCCAGCGTGGCGTGGAAACAAGCTGGAAGTCTGGTTAAAAAGCCCGGTCGCTCATATTTTTGTGAATAGGTTGGGAGATTCGCTCACGGCGACGCCGTTTGAAGAGGCTGTGAGGAAAGGTTTCGGGACGAAGTTCGCCCGCGACTTTCTCAAGGACGACGCCAAGGGCATGCAGATCCACATCGAACTCGTCCAGCCGCGACGCCGCGACGCCGCCAATTCAAACCCGAACAACGACCGCATCGCCCCGACGCCCGGCTTCTCGCAAAAGCAATACGAACGCCTCGCCCTGCTCTACGTCGCGGCCAGCGTCCGCCGCTCGCTCTGGCTCATCCCCGCGTACCACGCCGCGATCGACGCCGGCATCAAGGACGCCCACGACGACCCGCAGAATTTCGAACTCTCGAAGTTTGCCGACGAATTAAGCAAGCTGATCAAGAGCATCCGGTAGAGTTCGATCTGCAGCCGGCCACGCGTCTTTACAAATCGCGCCATCGGGTCTAACATTCCTTTCACTAACCAGGAGAATCCATGAAATGAAGGCGATCACTCACGCGACGCTTGGTTTGTCTATTCTTTTGGCAATCGGATGCGGGCCGAGGCTGGCGGGGACATTCTCGGGGACGGCGGGGGCCTCTGGCGGGGGCCATACGGACGAGAGCATTAGCGACGTCACGGTGACGCTTGCGAACAAGAATGCGACGCAGTATTACGTGACATTTGGCGCCAAGAGCCCGATCCAGTGCAGACTACTGCTCGACAACCTTTACGCCGAGGACAATGACCCGAGTAACGACGACTACCTGCTGTTTGGCCGCATCCGCGAGGACAACACCTGCGAGTTCAAAGACAAGGACGGCAGGACCACGCGCGTCAAAGTCGACAAGTTCACCGGCGGCCGCAAGGGCAGCTATCTGAGGCTCGATGTAACACTCGCGACCGAGCCGACCGCGTTTAACTTTTCCTACATGGGCTATCAGAAATGGCCGGGGTAGATAACATGCCGAGTCAAGCTATCTGTGACAGATGCAGCAACAACATTCCTAAGGGCGACGGTTGCTTATATGCGAGACTGTATTGCTTATTCATTGCATAGAATTGCCACTAGCTTTGGCCTTATAGAATTGCCACTAGCTTTAGCTAGTGGAAGAGAGATCACTTCAGGATCCGGGCTTTAGCCCAATGTTCGGCTAAAGCCGGAGATTATTTTGAAACTTATACCACTAGCTAAAGCTAGTGGCAATTCATGAAATATGCCGCATATCAATGTTTGGATACATTTTGTCTGGACGACAAAAGATCGCGAGCCACTGCTCACTGAATCTATCCGTTACAAGATCTTCGAACATATACGGGCAAATGCACGTGCAAAGAGCATCTTTATCGGAGCATTAAATGGCTGGGTGGAGCATGTTCATTGCCTTGTGTCCTTAGGCTCGGGCCAAAACCTTGATGAAGTGATGAGGCTGCTGAAAGGTGAGTCTTCGCACTGGATAAATAAAAACCAACTTTGCCATGGTAAGTTCCACTGGCAGGATGAATATTTTGTAGTTTCAGTGAGCGGATCAATTGTGCCAATGGTTATCCTTACCAACTGCAGGTCCGCGTCCAATTGCGCCGCAATAACCAGGACTACGGCGATACCTCGCTCATCTCGCAGGTGACGGTCAACCCGTAGGCGTCAGTGAATAGCGAATAGTGAACAGTGAATAGTCAGGCCGCGGGAGATCGCGGCTTTTTTTAATTCATTTGAGTTAGAATGACCTCTATATGACTTCCATACCCAAACCGGAACCGCCCGTAAATCTCGAGATCAAATACGAGTATTTTCCAGCTGATATGCCGAAGATAGTGGCTGAGACATGCAAAGGAATGCAGTTTCATAACATTCAACTAGTGATAATCACTTCGTACTTCATCATCTTCATGGTGGCGGATATGGGCATTGCTCTAGTGGCAATGCTGTTAAACGATGGTTCGATCACGATCGCTTCACCAAACCTAATCATTAGATTTGTGATCGGCATTGCAATCCTCTTAGCCTCCGAACTTGTTCTTATGTTAATTGCGAAGAGCTCAACAAGAAAGGCATATACCACGCCTGGAAAGAACGGCTTGTTCTGTGAACATACCATTGAGCTTAATGATCGAGGATTTGTTGAGACGACCGGGGTAAACAGTAACTTTCACGCGTGGGAGGGCGTGGAGAGTATTAAGGAGACAGAAAATTACCTGACGATCCAGGTCCGTCTTGGCGCAGGATACTCAATTCCGAAACGTGCGTTTGCCAATGACCAGGCACTAAAACAATTCGCAGATACTGCTCAGAATTTAATTCGGACAGCCAATGAAGTAACAACCTAACTTCTCGACGCAGCGGCGTTGAGAAGAGCTTCGCGCATGGCTCCGGCGGTGCGCCAGCGGGATTCGACCTGTTTGGAAAGGGCGGTCTCGATCACCGAGGCAACTTGCGGCGGCACATCGGGAATGCGGCTGCGGATCGGGATTATCGGCTTTTCGAAGATGGCCTTGACGGTCTCGGCGATGCCCGCCTTGGGCGCGATATCGAGTGCGTGGGCCCCGGTCAAAAGGCTGTAGGCCGTCATTCCCAGGGCGTAAATGTCGGACGGCGGCCTGACCTCCTTGAAATCGCGGACCTGCTCGGGCGGCATATACGCGATCGTCCCCGCCACGTCGCCGACCATTGTCACGCCGCTCATGCCGGTCTGCTTGAAGCTTTTGGACAATCCGAAATCGGTGAGCTTGGCCGTCAGCGTGGCTCCCTCGCCCGTGACGAGGATGTTCTGCTCCTTGATGTCGCGGTGGACAAACCCCTTGTCATGGGCGAACTCCAGCGCCGAGAGCGTCTGCCCGATCAGCGTCACCATTTCCCTGTAATCGAGCCGGCCGCCCCGATGTTTGGCAAATCGAGCCGCGTCCATTCCGACCACAAACTCCGTGACCAGATAGACCAGGCCGTTGTGCGTGCCGTGCTCGATGAAGCTCACGATATTGGGATGCTGCAGAGACGACGCGACCTCGATCTCGCGAATAAATCGTTTGAGAGACTGCTCGCTGACGGCGACCTCGGGCAGCAGCGTCTTGATGGCGACCGCCTGGCCGTTCTCCTCCGAGCGGCCGAGCATGACGCTTCCCATTCCACCCTGGCCGATCACGCGGATCATTTGATAATTAGGGATCGGCTGCGGATTCTGCTTGAGCTTTTCGCGGCACTCATCGCATACGTACGACATCCGCGCCTGAGGATCAGCGGCTTCGACCTTGACCGGAATGCTGCAGTTCAGGCATGTGACCGAGACTATCGACGGCTGTGTCGCACCGGTGCTGTCGGCCACCGCGTCAAACTCCTCGAGCCCCGTCGATACCTCGACCTCGAGTATGGTCTCGCCGCCTTGTATCCGGTCACCGCTCTTGAGATATGCGGTCTCGACCCGCATTCCGTTGACGTAGGTGCCGTTGGTAGAGCGGAGATCGCGAAGGAAAGCCTGCGGCGGTGCGATCTCGAGAATGCAATGGTGACGCGAGAAATAGCGGTCGTGCGGCAGACAGAATTGAGCCTCTTCGCTCCGGCCGATCATGAAAGTATCATGCTGGTCGAAGCTAAAGTCCCTTCCCGTCTGGGGGCCTGCAACTACATGAAGTGTAACGCGCACGAATGGATTATATTGGATTCGCCGTTAGTTCGCTATGACAGCTATCATCGCGAAGACCATTGACGCGAGGAAACTGATCACGCCGAGGACCATGCCGCCTATCGCCAATCCTCGTCCGCCGTATCGGGCACTGTCGCTATCGGCATTGCGCATACCCAGGAATCCGATGATCGCCGCCGGAAGCCCGAGCCATATTCCGCCGTAACAGCATATGAGCACGATACTCGCGATGCCCAAGATCAGCGAGATCGTCGGCAGCGTCTGGTCGGGCCTGGATGAATATTGCTGCCCGAACCCGGGCGCCTGGATATTCTGAGGCTGCCACTGAGCGGGCGGTTGGGACTGCGGCGAGGCGGGCCAGCTTGCAGGGTTTGTGACCCTCGCCTGATCGAGAATGACCGTCGGAGGCGAATCGTCCGCGTAACGGCCCGCGGGCGGCTCCTGCGAGAACTCAAGCAAAAGCTCGCCGTCCTCGAGGCAAAAGTTCAGGCCGGGATCGCTATAGGTTTGACGGCATTTCGGGCATTGCTTCATATTGTGGCGGCCCTATTTTCGGATCTCCAGATCCTTGAACGCTACCTTGACACCGTCACCGGAATAGAGGCCCGCGACCCCGCCCGAATAACCGTACACATTTTTGATCGAGGTCACCATCGTCCCGTTGATGTAAAGCTCGATCTTGTCGTCCAGGTCGCGTGCCTCGAGGATGTTCTCTTCAGAGCCTTCCTTGATAGCGGCCGAGTTGGTCCAGTTGACGACCGACTTCTCATTTTGAGGCGTGTGATAAACGACGCGATACTTCTTGCGTTTGGTGTCGATCAGGAAAGCGTAATCCTGCTGCAGCGGCGTCGGATTGCTGTGAAAGATCAGGCCGTAGCCCAGGCTGCCGGCGGCATTATCGACATTTCTGAGCGTGACCCGCGTGTCAGCCTTGTCAGTCGTATACGCCTCGGGAGCGACAAGGACGTAGTAAAAGCCCTTCTTCTTTGAGCTCATTATGAACTCGCCATCGGTAAACTCAGTATTACCGTATGCTGAGAATTCTTTGACCCAGCCCGAAAGATCGACCGTTTCAAGGTCTTTTCGTGACGACGTCGAGGTCGTCGTGGTCGAGCTGTTTGACGATGTCGAGGTATTGCTCGATTTGGAAGTGTTTGATGTCGTCGTCTTGCTGTCTGACGAGGTCGATGAGTTTGTGTTGCTCTTCTCGACCTGAGAACCGAGGAAAACCAGCCCCACGAGTCCGCCGCCGCATATAAGTGCTATGCCGCCAAGGATGAGCACGACCCAGATCCACATCTTCGAGGATTTCTTCTGCGGCTGCATCGAATAGGACTGCTGCGGAGGCACATTCCAACCTTGCTGGGCAGACTGCTGGCTCGGTATCTGCGGCTGAGGCGTGGTGACCGGTGCCTGATTCATCTGGATCGTCTGCGGCGGAGCCGGGCTCCCCGCTGCCTGAGCGAGGACCGAACCGTCCTCGAGGCAAAAGTTCAGATTATCGTCCGCATAGGTCTTTTGGCAGCGTGGGCAAATCTTCATCGTAGTGTTCCCCTAGTTGAGTGTTGCCGGAGCAAGATTGCAATCATTATACGCATAACAGGTGCTAAAACGCGACTGTTCGCAATACGAGGCGGCACCATAGGAAGTTCCGCCCGAGTCTGGGAAGACACCGAACCGGCTGCGTCAGAGGGTCAGTCCGCAGCGCCCGCAGAACTTGATATGCGCGGCATATGCCGTGCCGCACCGGCGACAGACCCTTTCGGCCTGCGGCGGGACACTTTGATGCGGCGGTGCCGTAAAGCTGACAGGCTGCTGCGGAGGGGTGATGCTAAGGCCGCAGCGGCCGCAAAACCTGGAATTCTGTACCAGCGGATTAGCACATCTCGGGCACGGATAGGTCGGCGCCGGCGCCGTGCCCTGACTGATCATTACAAACCTGCCGCCGCCGCAACGCCCGCAAAACCTTACACCGTCGGCAAATCGCGAACCGCATGCCGCACACGCAACGATCCCGGGGATGACGCTGGACTGCGGCGATCCGCCGGTGCTCGCACCCTGCGACGAAGAAGGCTGGCTCGCCGTTCCGTGCGGTGCCCTGAGCTGAGCCTGAATAACCTGCTCGTTCGCCTCGGCCCTGATCTCGATCAGGCGTTCGTCGTCGCGTTCGCCCGGCTTTGAGACCCGCAGGATGTGCTGACCGGCCGGTATCCCGGTGAGTACAACGCGGCCCGAACTGCCAACACTGGCTTTTCTCTCATCATCGACATAGACTTCGGCACCGAGCGGAGCCATTACTACCAGCCTCGAGCCGCCGGCCCGCTTATTCTCGTCTATATCTTCGGATGCTCGTTCTAATTCGGCGATCCACTCCGAAACCGATGTCGGCCGTTTTCCAGGGTCGATCTCCAGGGCCCGCATGATCACCCGATCAACATCGCCGGGAACGTCCGACCTCAGCGAGGACAATGGCGGCGGCGTATGCATAACCTTTTGCATCACCAGTTGCATCAGATCGCCTGTGAACGGCGTTTTGCCGCCGAGCATCAGGTATGCGATCGTGCCGAGTGCATAAAGGTCAGCCCGCTTATCCACGCCCATTTCCGGCTGCATCTGCTCGGGCGACATGAATTCCGGTGTACCGATGATGCCGCGCGACGAAGGCGTCGCCTTTGACTTGGCATCGGTCACCGTCTGCGACATTATCTTTGCGAGGCCAAAGTCGCCGACCTTTACAAAGCCGTCGCCGCCCTTTCCCTTCTGCATGATGAATATATTTGCGGGTTTAAGATCGCGGTGCAATATGTTGAGATCGTGTGCCGCCTCGACCCCGTCTGCTATCTGCCGAAGAAGGCGTACAGCACGGCGTACGGGCAAGGTTCCCTCGCGTCGCAGCAGCTTGTGAAGCGTCTCGCCCTCGACGTACTCCATGACCAAATAAAAAACACCGTGATCGGTCTCGCCGAAATCAGTAACGCTGACAGTGTTGGGATGCTGAATTGACGCAGCGGCCTGAGCCTCACGCTCAAATCGGGCGATCGCCTCGCCCTCCTGCAGATCGTCGCTGCTCAAAATGTCCTGGCGAACAGTCTTTACCGCCACTTTTCGAGTATCGAATTTTTTATCTTTGGCAAGATAGACCTGGCCCATCGCCCCGCGGCCTAGGCGGCTCTCGAGCAAATATCGCTCGGCGATCACCTGCGGGCCCGGCAGCGACAATCGAGTCTGCGTGCCGTCATTTGGGCACGAAGCCACTTCGTCCGGGAAGCAGGTCTCACATTTTGGACATTCCTTCATATGCCGAGATTTATCTTGAATGTTAAGCTCAAAATATCCAAGTGGAGAACGCCCGATATTCCGGCTTTTGCATTGTTTGGATGTGTCAGTTCACCTCGCTCACCTCGTTCAGCCATTAGAAGCGCTGTCGATTTTGGACTTTTGGCGTGGTTTGCTATACTTTCGTTTGTTTTTGGGTCGATAGCTCAGTTGGTAGAGCAACGGACTCTTAATCCGTGGGTCGCAGGTTCGATCCCTGCTCGGCCT
>CAZJFB010000062.1:0-6739 GCA_964545145.1 uncultured Chloracidobacterium sp.
ACGGCTGTGGGAAAGGCGCCGAAGGGTACATTAAAGAATACTCGGCCCGATGATCTCGGGGCGGCGGCGATCAAGGAGGCGGTTGCACGCGCGGGCGTTGACGGCTCGCTCGTCGAGGACGTCATCATGGGCTGTGCCTTCCCTGAAGCTGAGCAGGGAATGAACGTGGCCCGGACGGCGATGATCGCGGCCGGATTGCCTGTCGAAACTTCGGCGATGACGGTCAATCGTTACTGCTCATCGGGATTGCAGACGATCGCGTTGGCGGCTGATCGAATTGCCACGGGCGGAGCGGAATGCATCGTCGCCGGCGGGCTCGAAACGATGTCGATGATACCTATGGGAGGCAACGTCGTTCGGCCAAATCCGGCGATCGTCGACAGCTATCCCGATTACTATCTCAACATGGGCTTGACGGCAGAGAACCTTGCTCGCAAATACGAGATCACTCGCGAACAGGCAGATGAATTTTCTTATCAGTCGCATCAAAAGGCGCTCGCCGCCCTTGCTGAAGGGAAATTCAAAGACGAGATCGTTCCCGTAAATGTCTTCGTTGACGAGTTTGACGAAAAAGGACGCGTTCGCCGCAAAGAGATCGTCTTTGCCCAGGACGAGGGCCCGCGTGCCGACACCTCGATCGAGGGACTGGCGAAACTAAAGGCGGTCTTTCATGTCGCGGGAACAGTGACCGCAGGCAATTCGTCGCAGATGTCCGACGGAGCCGCCGCGTCGGTCGTGATGTCGGCAGATAAGGCTGCGGAACTTGGGCTCAAGCCGCTTGCACGCTTTGTCTCGTTCGCAACCGCCGGCTGTCTGCCCGAGGAGATGGGCATCGGACCCGTTTACGCAATTCCAAAGGCCCTTAAAATGGCGGGCCTGACGCTCGATCAGATCGACGTTATCGAGCTGAATGAAGCCTTCGCCGCACAAGGGCTCTCGGTTATGAAGGTCCTAGAAATGGACCCGAGCAAGGTAAACGTCAACGGCGGAGCCGTAGCTCTCGGACATCCGCTCGGCTGCACCGGAGCAAAGCTGACGGCAACCGTCTTACAGGAACTAAAGCGCACCGGCAAGCGTTACGGCATGGTCACAATGTGCGTCGGCGGCGGCATGGGCGCGGCCGGAATATTCGAAAGGTTGGATTAGGAAAATTGCCACGGAGAACACAGAGATTAGGAGGAATTGCTGCAGATAACCAGAATACTAGAAGACCGAGAACTTGTTCTTCGCGTCCTCTGTGATCTCTGTGGCTAATCAATATGGAAGCACAAATGGAAAAGGAATACGTAAAAGGCGGCGAGTTCTTGATCGCCGATTCGACAACTGCCGAGCTGTTCACGCCGGAGGATTTCACGGACGAGCACCGGATGATCGGTGAGACTTGCCGTGAGTACATTGACAACGAGGTCGCTCCGCAATTGCCGGCTCTCGAAAGCCATGCTTGGGAGGTTGCTCGTGACCTGCTTAAAAAGGCGGGCGATCTCGGCCTTTTGGGTGCCAATATTCCCGAGGAATACGGCGGGATGGCTCTCGACCAGACGTCAGGTGTTATCATCGCCGAGATGGTCGGCCGCGGCAGCGGTTTTGGTTCGACCTATGGAGCGCAGACGTCGATCGGCCTGCTTCCGATCCTGTATTGGGGTTCGGAAGAGCTGAAGAAAGAGTGGATCCCGAAGATCATTTCCGGCGAAGCCGTTTCGGCATATTGCCTGACGGAATCCAGTTCCGGCTCGGACGCTCTCGGAGCCAAATGCGTCGCCAAGCTCAGCGATGACGGTCAGACGTGGACGCTCAATGGTGAGAAGATGTGGATCACTAACGGCGGTTTTGCCGATGTGTATCTCGTCTTTGCAAAGGTCGATGGCGAGAAAGAAAAATTCTCTTGCTTCCTCGTTCCGCGTTCCGATAACTGCCGTCCCGGTGGTGAGGAACATAAGCTCGGCATCAAATCGTCCTCGACGACCGCCGTCATCCTGTCCGACTGCAAGATCCCGGTCGGCAATATCATCGGCAATGTCGGCGACGGAGCCAAGATCGCCTTTAACGTCCTCAACGTGGGCCGTTTCAAACTAGGTGCGTCGGTCACCGGCGGCGCCAAGCTCGCTATTCACGAAGCTGTGCGTTATGCCAACGAACGTCACCAGTTCAACAAGCCGATCTCATCGTTTGGAGCTATCAAGCATAAGCTGGCCGAGATGGCGATCCGGACCTGGGTTTCCGAATCGATCACGTACAGGACCGTCGGCATGATCGATCACCTGATCGGCGACGGTGCCGACAGCGCGACCAAACTTCAGTCGATCGAGGAGTACGCGGTCGAATCGTCGATCAACAAGGTCGCGTGCAGCGAGGCACTCGATTATGTCGTGGACGAAATGGTCCAGATCTATGGCGGTTACGGATACTCGGCGGACTATCCGGCGGAAAAGGCTTATCGCGACAGCCGCATCAATCGTATTTTCGAGGGCACGAACGAGATCAATCGGATGCTCATTCCGGGCCAGTTAATGAAGCGTGCTATGAAGGGCAAGCTCGGACTGCTCGGAGCCGCAAAGGCCCTGCAGGACGAGATCCTCAATCCGCAGATGTCTTTCGACGAGGACACGAGTTTGCTTGCAGCTGAGACCAAGCTCGCACAGAATGCGAAGAAGGTCGCCCTGATGGTTCTCGGTACGGCGGCTCAAAAGTACATGATGGGCCTCAGCGAACAGCAGGAAGTCCTGATCAATTGCGCCGACATTATTATGGACGCGTACCAGATGGAAACCGCAATTCTGCGTGCCAAGAAGTTCGCCGATAAGAACGGTGAGGAGGCTGCCGGCCGATACATCGACATGGCGAGCGTCTTTTGCAATGACGCGATCCAACGGATCGAGGCAAAGGCAAAGAACACCATAGCCGCCATCGCCGAGGGTGACGAGGGCCGCACATTGCTCGTCGCGCTGAAGCGGTTTACCAAGAATAATTCGCCGGTCAACACGATCGCGGCCCGTCAGCGGATCGCCGACACGATGATCGCCGCTAATACGTACGTTTACTAAAGAGTATGGGAGAGTGTTGACAGCTGATAATATGCTGTTATATCGTTCTCGATAACAAAACTCTAGATAATGCAGCAAAACAGCAAGCGAACAAATAGAAACACAATGAGCTTTGCCGCGGGCAAGACCTTCTATTCGTTTACCTGCTTTTTTAGCTACGCTCGCCATGGGTGGTAAGTGACGCATTATCGCGGTAACGCTCCAGGCCACCATCAAATAAAGATGGTGGCCTTTTCAGTTTGAGATGACAGACAATATGACATCGACAACCATCAATGACCCGCGGGGCGAGATCGACGCCATAGACGTAGAACTGCTTAAGCTTCTTAATCGCCGTGCCGAGATCGCTTTGCTGGTCGGTGCTGCCAAGGCCGAGGCGGAGACGTCGCTTTGCGATCCGGGTCGCGAAAAAGAGGTGGTCGCAAGGCTCGTCGCCGCAAATGCGGGGCCACTCGACGATCAAGGCGTCGCCAACATCTTCCAGCGAATAATTGATGAATCGCTCAATCTTCAGCAGACCGCGTACCGGCGGCAGCCGGCAGCAAACCGAGCCGACGAACTGGAAACGATCGAGGGCAGTGCCCGCGTTGCGATACTCGGCGAACCGGGCACTTTCAGCGAAGAGGCCGCTCTCGGAATTCTGGGCGAAGGCTGTCGAACTGTATCGTGTCCGACGTTTGAGGAGCTGTTCAGTTCGATAGATGACGGGAGCGCGGACCTCATACTTACACCGCTTGAGAACAGTCTGATCGGCTCGGTCCATCGCTGTGTCGATCTCCTTTTGCAAAGCGATCTCAGGATCATCGCCGAGATCGTGCTTCCCGTGTCGCACTATCTCGTTTCATGTCCAGAAGCGACGATCGGATCGATCGAGACGGTCGAATCGCATCCGGCCGCACTCGCTCAATGTACACGATTCTTTGCGGCGCATCCTCATCTGAAGCGTGTTGCGGCCGACGACACGGCCGGCAGTGTTCGCCGTGCGGTCGAGAGCGGTGATGTCACGCGTGCCGGTATAGGCGGCAGACGGACAGCCGAGATCTACGGGGGCAAGATACTCCGCGAGCATATCGAGGACCACGCAGAGAATTACACCAGATTTGCCTTGCTTTCGCCGTCTGCAGTTGAGAACCAGTCGGGCACCAAGGTCTCACTCGTCATCAAGCTTAAGCACGAGCCAGGCTCGCTGCACGCGGCGTTGAGGCCGTTGGTCCGGCGCGGCATTGACCTGCTGAAGATCGAGAGCCTGCCGATCAGAGATTCGCCCGGGCAGTTCAATTTCTATATTGACCTGCAGGTGCCCGCCATCGAGGCCGACCTTACTGGAGCCCTCGCTGAGATCGACCAGCAGGCTGATGCCGTCCGGTTCCTCGGGCGATATTCGATGACCAAATTACCAAAGAAATAAACGCAATGATCCTTATACTAAAACCACATATCGATTCAGAGACGCGCGAGTACCAGCGTCTAGTGGCGCATCTTAACAACCTTCCGAACATCGAGTTTCGGGTGCACACGGTTCAGGGCCGCGAGCAGTTGTTGACGGAGATCTATCTGATCGGCAACACGGCCGCGCTTTCGCTCGATGAGATGAAGAGCTTTCCGGGTGTCGATCACGCGGTGCGTGTCTCTGAGGAATATCGCATCCTCGGCCGTCATAAGGGCGACAAACGGCCAACCGAATTCGAATATAACGGAGTACGTTTTGGGCAGGACAACCTGAATATCTTCGCCGGATTGTGTGCGGTAGATTCTCCCGAGAGTGTCGAAACAATGATGGCCGCGCTTCGGGAGAACGGCCAGGTTTGTACTCGAATGGGAGCTTACAAGCCCAGGACCTCGCCATATTCATTCCAGGGCCACGGCAGTGATTGTCTGCCGTATGTCTTTGATCTTGCCGGAAAATATGGCATCAAGGTCATCGCGATGGAGGTCACTCACGAATCGCAGGTCGATGAGATCAACGAGGCTCTCGCTGCGACCGGCAATCCGACCGGCGTGATGCTACAGATCGGTACGAGAAACACGCAAAATTTTGAACTGCTGAAGATCGTCGGACGCCAGCAGGAGTTTCCCGTACTACTCAAACGCGGCTTTGGCATTACGCTCGACGAATCGCTTCATGCCGCCGAATATTTGGCGAGCGAGGGCAATCAGAAGGTCGTTTTCGGACTACGCGGCATGAAGACGAACATCGGCGATCCACATAGAAACATGGTCGATTTCGCCCATATTCCTGTGGTCAAGCGGCTAACGAGAATGCCGGTCTGCATCGACCCATCGCACTCCGTCGGTGGGCGTTTTCGCGGGCCTGACAACATACTGGACATCATGCATGTTACGGCCCAGGGCGTGATCGCAGGCGCGAACATGATCCTGGTCGACTTTCATCCTGATCCGAGCCGGGCGTTGGTCGATGGTCCGCAGGCACTTCGATTGAACGAATTACCACACTTTCTGGAGGACGTTCGAGTCGTTCGAGAAGCATTTGAACAGAGGGTAGAACTAGTTGCGAAATACGACGAGAATCGGCAGACAACTTCGTGAAGTGACACCCATCATGTCACGAGGATGAAGTGCTGATAACAAAAAAGCGTGCCGATCAAACGACACGCTCTCCGATTTGTCGGAATCCGGCCTTAATACCTTGGATAGTTTCTCGGCTGCTGCTTTTTAGTGACTATGGCGCCGCCTACAATTCCTGCCGCGGCTCCGATCAGAGCTCCCTTCTTACCACCGATCATTGCGCCGACGGTTGCTCCCGCTCCTGCACCGATCGCGAGGTTGATCGCCTTTCGATGGCGGTCATATACGTTCGGCTGTCGAACCTCATAACCGTCGTTGTAGTAGCCATTGTCGTAATACGGGTCGTCATTGTAAGACCTCGCATCCCTTGAGCCGAAGTTCTTCGACTTGAGGTTTCTCGAGTTGCCTCGGTAGGCTCCATCAAAATTGCGGACGTTGCCGCGCGGCCCGTCAACGCGGTTGCGAGAATTACCTCGATACCCGCCCTGATCGCAATATCGGGTCTGCGCCGATGCCGCAAGTGGGATCGTTGATAACGCGAACAACGCAATAAACATGATGATCAACTTCTTCTTCATTTTTATGTCTCCTTGTGTGTCCGCTGAGCGGCCAACTGACCTTCCTATCCGCAAAACGCATGCCAAAGGCTAACTGGCAGGATTTTCGACAGTTCCTAAAAGAAACGAGCACGAAATCGGTCACGAATAAGACCATCTCGTGCATCCGGGGGATGAAAGAAGCCCCGAGGCGTATGCCCCGGGGCAGTGCGGACAAAACTAATATCGACGATAGTAGCGGACATAATTCTTGGGCCGCTGTTTGTGGGTAAGCAATGCTCCGCCGCCGGCACCTGCAAGTCCGCCTATGACGACGCCTTTACCTCCGCCCAATAGGCCACCGACCAGCATTCCTATACCTGTCCCGATACCGATATTGAACGCCTTTCTATGACGACGGTAAACGTTGGGACGTTTTACGACCGTAGAGCGGTTGGAAGTTGTATAGTATCGCCGCGTCTGGGCCGATGCCTCGGTTGCGAGCATAGGAACCGAAATGCCCAGCATCACAAATATCATGAACGTACTAATGAGTCTTTTCATTGCTGATATCCTCCGTTTGAATGACTTGAAGATCTGGCCTTCACGGAACACACTCCGCAATGAGCGTGCCAT
>CAZJFB010000062.1:6839-22368 GCA_964545145.1 uncultured Chloracidobacterium sp.
GTTTGAAATAGCCCGATCACACCCAATAGCAAGCCCAGTAAGTGACCGATGACAGGAATGAAAAAGAAAAGGACCGCGAACAAGACGACCGCGGTTCCCATTCCCCTAAAGTCCGAAATTCCTCGCGACTCCGGTAGGAAGGCGTCGGAGAGCAGCCGCGTAAAGCCCTCGACGTAAAACACCAGCACGAATATCACAACGAAATAGAGCCAAACTCCCGCCGCCGTCAGACAGGACAGTATGCCAAACCTGGTATGTTTCGCCGCGATCGCAGTCACATTTTCTAAGGCAGTGCTGTGAAACCGCTGAGCGGATTTCCGTAAAAGGCGTCAGTCTGCCAGCTGGTCCTGTTCCAAGCGCCGTCGCCGGCACCAATGATCTTGATCGGCAATAACATACGGCTGCCACCGATCTTGTTGGCGGCTACGACACCGTTATCGACGATCTTTCCATCCTTGCCTATAGTAAAGCTGAGCGTGCGGGCCAGGTCGCCGTTCCGAAGTATCTTGATCTCGTAATCGCCGGGATTCTTGTCGAGAAAATGGCTATTGTCGTACGTGACAGCCGGATTCTTGTTGGATCCGCGAACCTTGTAGAAATAGAACATCCTCAAGCTGTACCGATACGGCTTCTCATCGACGCCGTTAGTCAGGGTATCCTCGGCTGAGCCGGCTTTAACGGTGGTTATCTGTTTGCCGTTGAAGAATATAAAAGCCTCGATATTGTCGCTGTTCTCTGAGTTTTTGAACCAGGCTTGCATCGATAGGAACGGCGCGTCCTCGTTATCGTTCGAGCTATTCAGCCAGAACCATGACATCGGCAGACGCCAGTCTTCGTCGATGTAGAATTCCTTCTTGCCCTTGTATTCCGGGATCTTTTGATCGGGAATATACGTCGTTAGTTTGTACTTGCCGGAAAAGAGAATGTCATTGGTCCCGGCGAGAGCGTTCTTAAGCTTGATACGGAACGGGAAGAGGCCGGACTGTGCCGTGATCGCTTTCTTCTCAAGCTGGTCAAAATTGATGTCCTCTACATGCTCGACATTTTCCCAAAAGTCATCCTCGAGCGTCGGCGTTGCCATTCGCTGAGTGAACCAAGGCTTACCGTCAGCTGTGTCAAATTCGACCGTGATCTGGCTTCCTGAGGCTACCGGGCCGTTGATAGCGAATTTGATCTCCGGAGCCCAACTCCAGGTATTGTACACGGGTTCGGCGGCGTTCGGATCCTTCCACCAGCGAAGGAAGCGTCGAGGCCTGATCTGGACCGTTCTCTTTAAGATCGCAGCGGTACCCGCAACGGGACGAACATCAGCATCGCGATACATTTCTGCAGCGATCACAAGAGATGAAAGTAACAAGGTGAATGTTAGTACAGCGAATATGAGTTTCGGTCTTAGGGACATTTACTCCTCCGTAATTTCAACGGCGGCTTTTCAGCCTGAAATTTTGGCATTTTGAAAGACCGATTATGAACGGAATCCATTGAATTTAGCAACCGATCAAGCCGCTGCACCAAATTCGACCAGCTGACAGAAAAATAATTCTGTACAAGCGCGCGCGCGAATGTTAAACTCTTGCTTAATTCGCATAAGCGCTCGCAAATACAATCATTTATCAGTCAATAGTTAAACCATATGCTGAAGAATCCAATTCATGAGCTATCGCTATTCTTCGATATGGAATGGGTCCCGGATGCAGCCGGGGCACGCAGATTATTCGATCTGACGGAGGATGTCAGCGAGATCGATGCAATGCAGAGACTGTGGGAACACTCGCCTGCATACGACGCAGAAAGGAATCCGAGGCCGTTTCTCAAGTACATGTTCTCGCGGGTGGTATCGATCGCGTTTCTATCGCGAAAGACCTTTCTGAACCGTGAGCGGGAGCGTGTGGTCGAATTCAAACTTAATTCTCTGCCGTCACTTCCGATAACGGAATCTACTGTTGACGAGGCTGAGATCATCTCGAAATTCTTGTATTTCGTAGGTCAGCGAAAGCCCCAGCTCATTGGCTATAACTCGGGCGAGTCGGATGCCCAGGTGCTCGTGCAGCGCGGGCTGATCAACGAGGTCTCAGCCTTAGAGTTTTGCTCGCGACCTGACAAGCCATGGGAGGGCATCGACTATTTCAAGCGTTGGGATAACGAGGACCATCTCGACCTGCTTAAGCTCTTCTCGGCACGCGACATGACCCCGCGGCTGGACGAGTTAGCAAAGATGTGCGGCTTTCCGGGAAAGATCGATGTCAAGGGCGACCAAGTGACCGACCTTTGGCTCGCGGGCGATCTCAGAAAGATCGTCGAGTATAACCAGATCGATGTTCTAAATACCTATCTTGTTTGGCTTCGGATCGTCTATTTTGTCGGCAAGTTGAGCGAGGAAGATTACATCGAGGAGCAGGATCAGTTCCGCGAGTTTCTGGAGATCGAGGCCCAGCGCGAGGAGAAGGCGTTTCTCGCCGAGTTCATTGACAAGTGGCCGCTGTAGGTATGTTGAGACGCGTCGCAAGATATGTAGCTGGACGACTATTGCCGCGGCGAGCCTACACCGTAAGGCTTGGGCCGCTGAAAGGTGCGAAATTCGTGCTCGGTGCTCTATCGGGTGAGGGAGGCGGCTCGAGCGTTTATGTCGGCGGCGTCGAACCGGAACAGACGTCAGCCTTTGTCGAGGCGATAAGGCCGGGAAGTGCGTTCTTTGATATCGGGGCGAATGTTGGTTATTACACGGTGCTTGCCTCGAGGCTTGTAGGCGGCGATGGCCTAGTGGTCGCATTCGAACCGGTGCCGAGAAACCTGGAGTTTCTCAGACGGCATTTGGAATTGAATTGCCTGGCCAACGTGACCGTAGTGCCGATGGCTGTCTCAGACAATTGCGGAACGGCAGGATTTTCACTCGGACCTGACACCGCGATGGGACACATCGGCGAAGACGGCGAAATAACTGTTGAGACGACAACGCTGGACCACATGGTGGATCAGCTCGGTTGTGGCCCCGACGTTGTCAAGGTAGACGTTGAGGGAAGCGAGATCGAAGTGTTGACTGGAGCGGCAGAAACGCTAAGAACGCACAAACCAATGATCTTTCTTTCGACGCACTCTAACAAATTGCGAGAAGACTGCTTAGCACATCTTCGCGGCCTTGGTTATTCAGTCGAACCTCTAATAGCGGGTGACGATCCGCACGAATTCATAGCGAAACACATCGGTTGATCCCCTTATGAAACTGAACACGATCTATCACGAGAATTGTATCGATACACTTGCGCGCATGGCGGATGACACGATCGACATGACGATCACAAGCCCGCCGTATGACGATCTGCGCGAATATAATGGATATCATTTCCCGGTCGAGGAGATCGCACGAGGTCTGTTCGCCAAGACGAAGCCGGGCGGCGTCGTGATCTGGGTGGTAGGGGACAGGACAGTGAATGGCGGTGAGACACTGACGAGTTTTGGACACGCCTTTGCGTTTCGTGATGCCGGCTTTTCGGTTCACGATACAATGATCTACGCTAAAAACAACCCGATCCCCAGCGACTGCGGTAAGCGATACAGACAGTGTTTTGAGTACATGTTCTGCTTTTCGAAGGGGAAGCCGGAGACGTTTAATCCGATTACGGTAGCACTCAAACAGGAAAAAGCATTCAAGTCGTTTCGGATCACAAAGGTCGGGAGAAACGATCTTGCCCACGACCACGTCGCCCCAAAGGAGCGAAAAGTGAACAATATATTCTCGTACAACGTCGGCACATCAAGTTCACGTGACAAGATCGCCTTTGAGCACCCCGCGATCTTCCCGGAACGCCTTGTTGAGGACCAGATCATTACCTGGACCAACGAGGGCGATCTCGTTTACGATTGCTTCATGGGCAGCGGTACGACGGCAAAAATGGCCCATATCCTCGGCCGCAGGTGGCTCGGCTCGGAGGTTTCTGCCGAATATGTCAAATTGGCCCAAAGGCGGCTCAGTTTATACCTGGATTCGGTCAGGGCTGCGGCGTAGCTTTTTCAGGATCATAACAACCAAATCGTTTTGCAAAGCGTCTATCTAATATTCGGATCTGTTGATCGGTAGGGTATCGTTATGAAAAAGTCATTGCTGCTCCCAATAGTTGTTTTTACGCTGTCATTGGCCGCATACGCGCAGCCGCGTCCGGCTGAGAAGTCTAACACCGTTGACCCGAACACGCCTGATTCTTTTGAAGTCCGTTACGAGGGCGGCGTCTTTGGTATGAGCGGCAAGGAAAAGGGCTCGCTTAAGTTTGACGACAAGAATGAACGAGTATCGTTTCACCGCCAGGATGGCCGTGAGATGTTCTCGATCGAGTATGACTCGCTCCTAACCGTCTATCCTGATTCGAAGGAGAGCGTGCCTCAAAGTGGCAAGGTGATCAGTCACCTGCCTCTTCCCGGGGCGGGACTTGCGAATTTGATGTCAAAGGACACAAAGTACGCAGTCCTGACCTTTGAGGATGAGGAGATCGATCAGCGGCCGACGGTGAGCTTTAGATTTGATAACAAGAAGGACCTGATAGCCTTTATAAACAAGCTCGGCGTTAAGGCAAAGCTTACTCAACGAGGCGACGCCTACTATCGGCCAAAGAAAGCTGTCTTTTAGTTTATGTCGCCGAACCTGTTTTGAAGGACCGCGACCAAAGCGATCGCAGCCGTTTCGGCCCGCATTATTCGACCGCCCAGTGTGATGATGGAAAAGTCATTACGCCGGGCGGTTTCAATTTCTGCGTCATCCCAGCCGCCTTTTGGTCCTATCACGGCGATCAGTTGTTGAGGTTTCTGCAAACCAGGCAGATTCTCGCCGTCACGCTCTGAGAAGAATAACTTCTCACTCGGATCTTTAGATCGAGAGTTCAGAAAGTCAGCAACGGCCTGCGGTTCGCCGATCGTCATGAGACGGGCCCGGCCGCATTGCTTTGCCGCATCGAGGGCGATCCGCCGCCATCGTGTGAGCTTTTTCGGAAGGTCTTTCAGCTTGATCTCAGAGCGTAGGGACGCGAGCGGGATGAAAGTGTTCACGCCTAGCTCGACCGCTTTTTGAACGATCAGGTCGTACTTATCTCCCGGAATGACGACCGACGCGAGAGTTAAATTCAGCGGCGACTCAGGAGCAGAAGGATCGATGGTCTTGATCATCGCAGCCGACGTCTCTTTCTTGCCGATCATCTCGATCCGGCACAGATACTCAGCCCCTTCGCCGTCAAATACCGCGATCTCATCACCGACCTTGAGCCGAAGGACGTCGCGCAGATGTTTGGTCTCGTCGGCGTCGAGGGTGATTGAACCGCCAGCAAATTCTTTGATCGAGGCATGAAACCGTCGCATTCATAACAGTGTATCGAAAGTTTGTGATGGTTTCAGCCGTCAAAAAGAACAGTCTAACCCGGAACATTGGGAAATGCTGTTATTGGTCTATCTCCATTCTGACCCCAGTGAAGCACATATGTCGCTCCTGTACTGCTTAGTCGGATCCACCAATCGCCGGTCGCCGGGCGAAAGATCGCAATGTCATTTTTTCCGTCACCGTCAAAATCGCCATAAACAGGGATATCGGTTGAGATTCCCCATTGAATGGCCAAAAACCCATCAGTGCTCTGCTGGATATACCAGACGCCAGTCGACGGTCTCCACACCGCGACGTCTGTCCTGCCGTCGCCATCATAGTCCTCGGGCACAGGAATATCGCCTGAAAGCCCCCAGTTTGCGTATGTGACGACACAGGTTGGGCAGGGAAGGATATACCATACGCCGCTCCGGAAAACCGCCAGTTCATCCCGGCCGTCACCGTTATAGTCACCGAGTACCGGTTTGTCACCGGCCAAACCGAACTGAATTACTGGAAACTGTGTCGAACTCGCGAGCATCCACCACTCGCCGTTCCTATAAACGCCGATCTCTGAAAATCCGTCCCCGTCAACATCACCGGTTACACGAATATCTCCCGCTACCCCCCACTGCCCTCCCACAAAATCCGTTGTCGGATTTCCCGTTAACTTTGAATGGTAAAAAACGTTAGTTGACGGGCGCCATACGGCAAAAGAATTTGTTCGATCGCCGCTGAACGCACCGGCAAGTGGTTTGTCCTCGCCATTGCCAAATTGGACTAGGTTGGCGGTATTTGTCGCCGTCTGATAAACGAACCAGTAGCTGAATGACGAAGCGGTCGAACCCGCCCTAAAGACAGCGGGGTCGGTCTTGCCGTCGTAATCGAAATCGCCTCGTGCTTCGGGTACTCGGGCTTTGGCGGACATTTCGCTTGTGCCCTGAAAAGTGCCCGGTGAAGCATAGAGACTTGCCGTTGCCGACAAATAATCCGACGATCGTATCGCACCGGCGTCGGTTCCTGAGTAAACTTTGTCAAAAGTACCCTGGCCAACACTGTTCGTCGTTACATCGAATTCAATGCCCAAAGGAGCCGCAGAAATCGTGTTATTTACGGTCATATTCGAGAGATCCTGAGAAAACAGCTCGAGACGCCAGGTTTGATTCGGAGAGGCCGTAATACTGCCAAACACGTTCATTTCCCCGTTTGCTAATTGCTTTACCCTAAGCTGGAGGGTCGGGGTATTTCCGCTCGAGATGAGATTGACATTACTGGTCGTCGCGATGCGGTTGCCGCGGGCATAAACATTGTGTCCGATCTTGATCGGAGGCCAGCCGTTGATGTCGATCTCATTATTAAGGAATTTGGCGAGGCCCTCGTCAGATTCCCAAACCGGCGACTGGATCACCGAACTGTTGAAAGGGACGGCCGTACCGTTAAACCAAGCTCTGTACAGCAGATTTCTGGCGACCGTATTTGGCTCCGTCGCAGTTTGTGCGGCCAGTTCGATGGTGCCGGTAACCGCTTGTTCGGCGGACAGAGGGCAGCGGCAGGGAAGAGGGTTATCAGAAGTATTAGAGTCTTTTATTTCCGTAGACCAAAAGGGTTGGCCGGTGTAAGAATACTCTCCAAATTTGGCGGTCGCGCTGCTTCCGGTTCTGGTAACCGTGACGCCTTTGCCGACGATCTTATGGCTGCCGTCATTGAGCAACCTGTCCTCTGCCGGTCCCGATTCCCCGTGGTGGCCGGTGCGGCAATCCTGCGCCATGATGATGCGGGGCGGAGTGCCGTCGTCATAAACCACAAAGCTGCCGGTCACGTCGTCCTGCACGCACCAGTCGTTTGCAGGCACCTCTGACGCTGGTGCCGGAGGCGGTCCGCTCTCCGGAAGGCGTCCGATAGTATTGCCTCCGGCTCCGATCACAAGTATCGCGCGGCCGCCAAGTGCAGGGTCACCATTAAAGATCGGCTGGCTCGCCGCTGCGTTCAAGCCGATAACATTTCCGTCGACAATGTTGCCGGTAGCGGGTAAGCCGGAAATCACCAGGCCATTGTTTGGACCGTTGCGGGCGTTGCCCGAGATCACGTTGCATGCACCCGTGCAGGCTCCGCGGGGGGTCGTACCCGCAGTGCCGCCGATCGTATTGTTGGCTCCCGTTATCAATACGCCGTCAAGCTGCGTTGTAAGGGCAAATGAACCCGTTGCGTCAGTTCCGATATAGTTTCCTTGAATGAGGTTTGAATTGCCGCTAATAATTACTCCGCGGTTGCTCCCGGAAATAATATTGCGTTCGCCGGGAGTGAGGCCGCCGATACGGTTGTTGTTCGAGTTAAGCTGAACGCCAAAAGCAGGTACGTTAAAGGTCCCTGTAACTGCTTCGCTTCCGTTGGCTTTGAGGCCAATGTAATTTGCTGTGATGACGTTTCCCGTGCCCGACTCTACCCAGATCTGCCCGAAGGAATTCGCCGCCACGACATTCCTTGCCGCCGATGTGTTGCCACCAATAGTATTGTTTGAAGCGTTCTGAATATGCACTCCGTAGTTAGCGTTGCGATTGACGTTGAGACCGTCAGCCATTAGGCCGATGTAGTTTCCTGCGACGGTATTGCCGGTCGAACCTGTCCCGAATATCGCTATAGCGTCATTATCGCTGCCTGATAGGACGTTACATTCGCCGGTGCAACTGCCGCCGGGCGTTGTGCCGACCGTGCCGCCGACAAAGTTACCAGGTGCGTCCTCGATCAGGATGTGTTTTCCTGAATTGGTTTGTCGCGCACCGGCAGGCGTGGTGCCAAAGACATTACCGGTTACGCGATTTCCGGTTGCCGCGATCCCACGAATTATTACGTTTTCCCGGCCAGAGGTATTTCCGTAAAAGTAGTTTCGGTCTGCCGTCGTCGTTCCGCCGACCAGATTGTTAGCACCTGTTATGTAGACCTGAGTGTTTCCGCTGCCGGTACCGCTATGACAGGCGGCAACGACATTATTGTTGCTCGCGAGAACGATCATTCCGTTATTGGTCGTGATGCCTGAGAACGAGGCGAAGGAAAGTGCCTTTATGGTCGAGTTGCCGCCCGTTATGTTGATCAAGCTGTTGAGTCCGCCTACACCAGGTGTAAAGCGGATCAGCGGCGTCCCCGAGTAGCCCGGCTGGGTTGTTCCATCAATCGTCACGGGATCAGTAATGACCGGCAGATTCGAAGTTATCGGCATGGTTTGAGTACCGCTGCCCGGAATGTTGAATGTTATCGTATCCGCTCCCGGATTGGAGTTAGCGCTCGTGATCGCTGTGCGCAGTGTTCCGGCTCCATTGCCGTCGGTCGTGGTAGTCACCACGAAGGTCTGTCCCGGCCGCGCGACCTGAGCGACGGTCGGTTCTATCCTCGTTTCAAATGCTGCATGTCCGACCAAGGTAAGGATCGCAGCCACGATACAGCGGTGCCAAATTCGATTCATAATTTCTCCAACTTCTCTTCAACTGCCTCTGCGGGTATTAGCTTTGGCTCGGCCTTTTCCGCCGTTCCCGATGGTTCGTGCGGACGCCCGCACGAGGCGCATTTGCCGGAAACAGTAGATGCGAGCTTTCCTGCGAACAATGTTCGTCGGCGTTCAATGATGTACTCGATGGTCTTCACGGTTTTCTTCATTTGCGTCCGCGGGCGGTGTGTTGCTAGAATCCCGAAACACGAGCGGATTCGAATGAGATAGCATGGGCAAACCAAGTTTGTCCTGAAAAAATCCGAAATATTCCGAAAACCATGCCGTGCACGTCGCGCCAGTACTTTGAGTTCGACGACTTTAGGGTCGATGTTGAGAACCGCGTTTTGCTGCAGCACGGACGTGCAGTCCCTCTTAACCCAAGGACCTTTGATGTACTTGTCGTGCTCGCCGGACGAGCGGGACAGACCGTCGACAAGAATTCACTGTTGAACGAAGTGTGGGCCGACACTTTTGTCGAGGAAGGTAATCTAAACCGTCACATCTCGACACTCAGGCGAGTTCTTGGCGATTCACCGTCAGAACAGCGGCTCATCAAAACAATACCCAAACTTGGCTATCGTTTTACCGCAGACGTTCGACATATCGAGGCGGTTGAGCCTATGATCTTCCTCGAAGAGGTGTCACGGGAGCGCATAACGGTACACGAAGAGACGGTCTCGGGGTTCTGGACGTTCCAAAGGGTAGCTGTAGCAGGGGTAATAACGATCTCCGCCGCACTGCTGGTCGGCTGGGCGGTCTCTGGCGGTCGAAACCGTGTGGCATCGGCACGCCCTATGTCGTCTGATATTGAGGCGGTAGAGGCGTATGAAAAGGGACGCAGTCTTTGGAAGAATCGATCAGCCCAGAGTCTTCATGAAGCCACTCTCCTGCTGGAGCGAGCAGTGAATAAGGACCCCGGATTTGCTTTGGCTCATTCTGCACTGGCCGATGCATACGCTTTTGATTATGGCAACTGGCAGAGAGCGGAGGGCCATGCCCGTTTGGCGATGGGGCTCGACCCGACTCTAGGCGAACCCTACGCAACTCTTGGATTCATAAAGATGCACTGGCAATGGCGAGTCGCCGATGCTGAGGCCGATCTTAAGACAGCGATCGAGTTGAGTCCCGATTACGCCATCGGCCATCAGTGGTATGCCTTGGATCTTGCGGCTAGAATTCGCGTCGATGCGGCAATGGCAGAGATAAGAAAGGCGGTCGATCTCGAGCCGCGGTCGGCATCGATAATTTCCGACCAATGCCACATCCAGTATCTCGCAAGGCGGTACGAGGATGCCCTTGCGTCATGTAACAAGGCACTCGACATCGATCCGGGCCTTGTGAGCGCTCATCTATATCTCGAAGACATATATTCAGCCCTCGGTATGAACGAGGAAGCCGTGAACAAGTTCATAGAAACCCGGTCCTTGCTAGGGAGCGAGATCTTGCCGGCGGACGCTGCGGTCTTTAGAACAGCGTTCTCAGTCGGTGGGATAGATGGTTTCCGACGAGCTCAGGTAAATTTTCTCGTACGGAAAGAGAGTAGTTTCTTTGCCGTTGCCAAGGCGTACGCTCGCCTCGGAGATAAGGCTAATGCACTAAAGGCTCTTGCTTCGGCGGCGGATCGTCGCGAATGGGATCTGCTCTATCTGGGGGATCCGGTTTTTATTGATTATCGTTTCGATCCGGAATATACCCGGATCGCCGCACTGATGCAGATCGAGAGAACTCAGTGATCTCTTTCAGGTCACGTCGCCGAACAACTGTCTGAACTCTACGGAATCCTGCCGCAATGCGAGCCAGTTCTCAAATATCTCCGGCGTCTGCAGCCAGATCGTAAACCATTGTGCGATCTCGGCATTCAGGACACGGTCATTTGGGGCAACGTTTTCCCGTGCGGCGGTCTCGGCGGCCAGATCTTTGACCGCGATTGCATGTGACCTAATGTGACGCAGCCCTTCCTTATCGCCGTCAGATCGGTATTTACGGCGTAGATTTTCAAGTTTCTGAATTGACGAGCGTGCCTTACCCAGATCCGATACGTCGATCAAGTTTCGCAAGGCCGCATCGTATGGGCGGTCAGAGGCGCGAGCAAGGTACAACTCCATTATTTCCGAATGTCGAAGTTCAGCTCCCTCGTCGGCAAGTAGTCGGGCAACTATCATCGGTGAGTCTGCCGCACCGGAGCCAAATTGTTCCCGGACAATGATCTCGATCGCCTCCAGTTCGGCGGCCCCAATACTCTCACAATCCAGCTTTTCCCACACCTCGATGATCAGGTCACTTTTTGTGCGAGATGTCCACATACCAGAAAGAAAAAGGGAATGGAGAATAATGATCGTTGCTATTCGGCAGGGTTAGCGATTATCTCTTTCAATCTTGCACTTAATTCGGTTGACGAGTGGTCCTTTGGATCACCGACGATGACGACGCGACCGCCCAGTTCTCTGATGATCTCGCGTTCCGGAACGGTTTCGGCTGTGTAATCCGTACCTTTTGCATGAACAGTCGGACGGACGGCCCGCATCAACTCCTCCACAGTGGGCTCGTCAAACACTGACACATAATCCACACAACCCAGCGCCGCGACGATCTCGGCGCGCTCGTTTTCGGTAACAACCGGACGACCTTCACCTTTAAGCAGACGTGCCTGACGGTCGGAGTTTACGCCGACAACCAAGACATCTCCATTTTCCTTTGCGGCCGCGAGATAGCGAATATGTCCGACATGAAGAATGTCGAAGCATCCGTTTGCCAGTACGATAGTTTCGCCCGCCTCGCGTCGTCGCGAGATCTCTGCGACAAGTGAATTACGGTCGAGGATCGGAGCGGAGCGTGACATTGAAATTATTTGGCGTGGGTCGAGGTTAGCGGCGCATTCGATTCTATCGAGGCGATGAGTTCATCGGCAGTCACCGTCGCAGTGCCTTTCTTCATTACAACTATCCCGCCCGCGTGGTTCGCTGCCGCGGCCGCATCAGCGAACGTAAGCCCCGACGCGAGGCCGAGTGAGAACGCGGCGATCACGGTATCACCCGCTCCGGTTACATCTACCGGCTCAGTCGGCCCGACCGCGTCAATATGATCGGGATCCTTATCGGCAGTGAACAAACTCACTCCCCTATTGCCGTTTGTAACCAACAATGCCTCACATCCAAGCCGCCTCCTAAGATCGGCGCAATCCTGATCGGTAAACCCCGGCCCAACCAGATTCTCGACCTCTTCGCGGTTAGGCGTGGCCGCCGTGGCTTCTTTCAGCGTTTCAAGCCGGTACCTGGAATCTACGACGATGGGTATGTTACGTTGCTTCGCAACCCCAACTGCTGCGGCATAGATCTCAGAACTGACCACACCGTATCCATAGTCCGATACAATTATTGCGTCAAATTCACTAGAGCTGGCCACAAACGACGCGATCAGAGCGTCTCTAGAGCCGGCAGGTATGTCGGCAGCATTCTCATAATCAATACGGATGACCTGTTGTCGTGCAGCATAGTGCTGACCGGCGAGCACCCGGATCTTGGTCGTTGTCGTCACGGCATGTTCTACGATAACGTTCTTACGGCCAACACATTGCTCTTCCAGTGACCCGAGGAGGCGTTCTCCATTTTGATCGCCGCCAATAAACCCGAAAAGCACAGGCGATCCGCCGAGGGACGCCACGTTCGCAGCCGCGTTAGCCGCGGCTCCGGGAAAGGTGATCGTGTCGTTATGCTTGAGTATGAATACGGGAGCTTCGCGGGAGACACGCGAGATAGTGCCATTAAGAAATTGGTCAGCGACGAGATCACCGATGACCGCGATCTTCTTGTTCCGAAATCCTGACCTGATAGCGTTGCCTAAGAGTCCCATTTATCTTTCTCAACCTACTACAAAGCACCGCGATAAACAAAAATGGTTGAAGACAAGCGCCTCCAACCATTTTCCTACAAATCTGACCCAAGGATCAGTGGGTATCGTAACTTGCCACCGGATAATCGTTCGGCAATCCCCACGTAACAATGTATGTAACGAGATCGATCGAACGGCGGTAGTAGAAATTTGCGTTGCTGTCGCGCCAGACGGCGATATCAGTCTTGCCATCACCGTCATAATCGCCCTGAGCATTGAGGTCCGTTCCGGTTACGCCAAACGGTACGTAAAGCACGCTCAGGTCCGAACTCCGGAGGATGTACCACTGAAGGTTCGATGAGGGCGTCGAGCCTTCGCGGACCACAGCGAAATCTGTCTTGCCGTCACCGTCGTAATCGCCGGGCACGACAAGGTCGTTGCTCAAGCCCCAACTCGCCGCGTAAAGCGAGCTGTTGCTGCTGCGAAGGATGTAAAACGAAGCATTGCTCGAGGCAGTAGCTCCAGGACGCTGTACGCCGACGTCAAACTTGCCGTCTCCGTCATAATCACCGGGTGCCGTGTAGTCGGTCGAGAGTCCCCAAATGATACCGAGAAACGTCGAATTCGAGCTTTGCAGGATATACCACTGGAGTTGGCCGTTCGTGCGGCGAGCAACAGCGAGATCGGTCTTGCCGTCGCCATCATAGTCGCGAGCTACGGGCTCATCACCCGACAGTCCCCATGTATTGATCGAAACGGTTCCATTCGAACTATTAATGCGGTACCACGCACCGTTTGAGTCTCGCCAAACGGAGATGTCTGCCTTGCCGTCGCCATCATAGTCGCCCGGAGTCATAAAATCCTGGCTGGCAAGACCGAACCCATTGATCATGAAGCCGCCGCCGCTCTTGAGCGTGTACCAACCGTTGTCCGACGGTCGAAAGATCGTAAAATCGACTTTGCCGTCGCCGTCAAAATCGAGTGCCTTTCGGAGCGTCACCTGTGAAAATGCAGTCGATGTTGCGAGGAATGCGACGATCATTGACAAAGTGGCCTTGCCGCAGAGGGCTAAAAACTTATTCATTGGAATGTTCCTTACAAACTAGAGATTCGATCAAAGGAAAGCCAGGCCTGCCTCAAATGCGATTCTAAAAATATACCATCAATCGGGCCTGACTTGCAATAAATTCGACGCAGGCCCTTCGTCGCGTCAAGCCCAGCAAAAATGGGCATTTTAGCTATATCAATCGTTTAGACGCGCGTTGGTCACGATTGGTTGGAAAATCGAAATCCGGCGCCTAGCCGTTACGTGACTGCCGGATCGTAACCGTTTGTTCCCCGATGGAAAGCGTTGCGGTCCTGGTTATGGTCGTATTGACCGTAACCCTAAACGTAATGGTGCCGTTTCCGCTCATTACCTCCGGACTCATGACCTTGACCCACGGTACGCCTGCTTTGACCAAATAATCACAATTTGGTGCCGAGGTAACACCCAGCGTGAATACCCCTCCGCGGGTCGGTATATTCACAGTGTTTGCAGTCGGCGTAAACGTACAAACTGTTTGCTGCCTGAGTGCCCTATCGACATTAAGCCGTCCGCCCGTCACATTAAACCCCGTGAAGGCCGGCAATACGTCGACCGCATTCATCAGCGTCGCCTTAAGTGAAGCTGCGGAAAGTGAGGGGTTGTAGGCGGACAATAGTGCTGCGGCACCGGTAACGTGAGGCGTTGCCATCGAAGTCCCGCTCATCGTGCCGTAGGTGGAATCCGATCCGAAAGTCGTACTGTAAATGCCTGATGCAGGGGCAGCGAGGTCGACGGTGACGGCCCCGTAATTGAAGACACGGGAATCGGTCGAATTTGATCCGCCGACCGACATCAGTGCCGGAGTGTTATATGCCGCCGGATAAAACGGGGTGACGTCGGTATTAACGCTGCTGTTACCGGCTGCAAATACCTGAAGCACGTTTACCGCCGACAAGGCGTCGATCGCATCTTTCGTCGCTTGGTCATAGCCGCAAGCTTCATTGCATCCGCCGTAGGAATTATTCGTTACGCGGATGTTAACGCCCCGCAGCTTCATCATCCGCACATAGTTGTAGGCATTGATGAGCATCGCTGACGTTGATGTGCCTCCGTTGCTGTCGTAGATCTTGATCGGCATTATCTTGACATTCCAGTTAACTCCGACAACGCCGACAAGATTATTTCCGACAGCTCCGATCGTGCCGCCAGTGTGGGTGCCATGCCCGTGCTCGTCCGTGGGATTTGCATCGTTGAAGAAAAAGTCCCAGCCGTTGGCGTCGTCAACAAACCCATTCCCATCGTCATCGACACCATTGCCCGCGATCTCACCCGGGTTGACCCAGATATTGGCAGCGAGGTCCTCGTGAGACATTCGCATTCCCGTGTCGATATTTGCCACGACGATGCTCGAACTCCCGGTGCTTAGGTCCCAAGCGGAAGGTGCGGAGATCTTCAACAGGCCGTAAAGGCCGGAATTGGAGTATTGGGCGTCATTCGGCGTGGTCTGAAGACGATAGTAATAGTTCGGCTGGACGGACTCGACGTGTTCCAAGTGGCGATACTGCTCGATAGCGTCCGTTACGCTGACACCACTAGGGATACGGACACGCTGCCAACCGATAGCCTCATACCGCTCTACTAACTCGGCGCCTACCCAACGGTTCGCCGCAGCGGCCTGCTCTATTTTCGTATCTGGTGAAAATTTCACCAGAACTTCGTTAAGGACAAAATTATCGCCCTTTGAGATTTGAGCCTGGGCGACCGCAGTTAGCGACAGTAATGCAGCAACGGCACAACCGGCTCGTATCAAAAATCGCTTACGATCCATAGTCAAGCGCCCTACCTGTGGGTTCGG
>CAZJFB010000063.1:0-9267 GCA_964545145.1 uncultured Chloracidobacterium sp.
TCGCCGACAGCCTCGACCACCCCCGCTCCGTCCTTGCCGGGCGTGTACGGCAGTTTCGGTGCATGTGCATGAATTCCTGTTCGCAGATATGTATCTACAGGGTTGACCCCGGCAGCATGTATGCGGATCAAGACCTGATCACCGGCCGGCTGCGGTATTTCAACATCTTCGAGCCTCATCACCTCGGGCTCACCAAATTCGCGGACTACAATCGCTTTCATTCTGTTGCTCATTCTAACTCATTCCAGCACGCAGTTTCCCAGATCACACGCTCGAATCGCCAACGGGCCTCGAGATCAGCCCGAAAAGACGTTCCCGGAACCCCATAAACAATATCGCGAAGAGCGGATAGAACCAGATGAGGTGATTTCCATGAACCTGCTTCTGCGTAATATCGGCAACTATCAAAAGCAGGGTGAATCCCACGAGCGCTGACGCATACTCGAACTTGCGAAACAAGGCCCACGTTACGGCGATCAGATAGGCCGTAAGAAGTATTGCTCCGTAGATCCACCGGTGTTCCACGGGCGTCAACCAGTATAGGCTTGTATGGTCGGACGGAATAATGACGCGCAGCCAGAATGCGTTTCTCCACAGGCCGGCATAGTCCCAAAACAGGAACGGCACGAACGGCAGGAATCCGACACCAAGTCCCAGCCAGTAATTTCTTTGCCTGTAAGGCATAAACGGCATCATGAACAAGGCCGGAGAGAATTTCGAAGCAAACGAAAGTCCCGTAAATACGCCGACCCAAAAGACCCTGTCCTTCTTGAGTGCAAGCAATGCCGCAAGTATCAACATCACGTGGAAAATGTCATTTGCGCCCTCAACTAGAATCTCTATCCAAAACCGATTTGCGAGAAAGTACGCGGTTAGGACAAACAGTATTTTTGCCAGCCTTTCTGGCCAGGATTCCTCAGGGCTTATAACAAGAGATATAAGCAAAAGGACTGAGATAAGTACATAGAATAGACTAGTTATCTTGTAGCCGGCATGAGGAAAGACAGCTACCGGCAAATACCCGATGATCATCATCGGACCATAGTGGAAGCCGCGATAACCCGGCTCCAGATCCTTTCTCAAATAATTAACGTCACTTCTCGAATATGGATTTTCGCGCTGGTGAACGACCAGATTGACGGCATGTACTGTCGTGTAACCAATATCGCTTACAGGAGGCTCAAATAACCAAATACGGTATTCGCGGAACTGAACGAAAAAGATCCCGAGCAAGATCACGGCCAGCATTCCCACCTCTGCCCACAATACTGTACTCGGCACGTCTCGGCGGAACCTCAGAAATTGGAAACCGGCTACTGCGACGAACAGCGCGGTAAAGCAATAAAGCTTGTAAAAAGGGAAATTCCAGTCGTACTCGTTAAAGATCCAATAAATTACTCCAAGAAACGCCAAAAGTACGAGGGTCGATGCCAGTCTTAGAGCGATCAAGCAAGCTGTCGTTATCGTCGTCATACGACTTTATGCCCCCTGCTCCTTCCAAGGTGAAGATCAAACCATAGGAAGATGAGCCGGTACCCGCCGTGAATTACTTCGCGAAGTCCCATCTTACTCTTTCCAGCTACACGCTCGACAAAACAGATCGGAGCCTCGCGGACCGGGAGCGGGCCTGCAACGGCGATCTGCAATGCCTCGACCTGAAATGAATAGCCCTGTGATCGCGGCGACCGATGTAAAATATCCTCGACCACTCGCCGGCGATAGACCCGGTATCCTGAGGTGCAATCGCGAACCGGCATTCTAAAAAGTACACGAACAAAATGATTAGCCGCCGAGCTCAAGATCCGTCGTCTCCGCGGCCAGTTCTCGATCCGGCCGCCGCTCACGTAACGCGAACCAACGACGCATCCCGCGTCGTCGATGCAAGCGAACAACTCAGGCAAGGCCTCGGGCTCGTGTGAAAGATCGCAGTCCATCGTAATGACAAGATCTGCTCCGGCTTCGATAACGTAACTAAATCCGGCTAAATACGCAGATCCGAGCCCCCGTTTTGACTCTCTACGAAGCACCTCAATATGTGGACTAACGCTCGCGATCGCCTCGGCAGCGTCGCCCGTCCCGTCCGGTGAGGCGTCGTCAACCACCAGGATCCTGAGCTCAAGATCGATCTGATTGAGACGGTCCAGCATCACCGGCAAATTATCGACTTCGCAGTAGGTTGGTAAAATTACCCAATAGCTCAAAAGGCTTGTCCTCGGCTAAAGATCAGGGACCTTGGCCGTTGGGCTCTGGGCGCTTACCGGAGTGTCACCTTTTCAACTGATTCTTAATGATGGCAACTTCGAATTTACAGGTCGCCCCCTTCGAAGTCAAAAAAAATTGCCCGGCAATCCCGGTCCTCGATCCATTAGTCAGATCGGGCCGCGGGATCCAGGGCAATCGTTTGGAGACAAAGCTAAAAAGACTACCTACCGTTACTCTACCGTGACGGATTTTGCCAGATTTCTGGGCTGATCGACGTCGCAGCCGCGGCGGACAGCAATGTGGTACGAAAGTAGCTGCAATGGGACTACCGAAAGTACCGGCCCGAGCAGGTCAGACGTCGGCGGAATTTCGATCACGTGGTCCGATACCTTTGCACTCATCGTATCGCCCTCGGTCAGCACCGAGATAACAATACC
Organism: uncultured Chloracidobacterium sp.; assembly: GCA_964545145.1. GTDB lineage: Bacteria > Acidobacteriota > Blastocatellia > Pyrinomonadales > Pyrinomonadaceae > OLB17. Next base: position 2,640 of record CAZJFB010000063.1, read on the forward strand.
GTCGCGCGCCTTTACCTCGACGATATTCGAGTGGGTCTTTTCGTAACGAAGTTCACTGCCGGCGTTGCCAACCTCTTTCGTATTGACGACAACGACGGGAAGCTTCTCGTCAATGAGCGCATTCGGGCCATGCTTCATTTCGCCCGCCGGATAGCCTTCGGCGTGAATATAACTGATCTCTTTTAATTTCAGCGCGCCTTCGAGAGCTACCGGAAAATTAATGCCGCGGCCAAGATACAGGAAATCCTGAACCCGGAAAAAGTCCTTCGAAAGATCCTCGATAAGGTCGGCGTCATTGAGCATCTGCTCGATCTTCAGCGGCAGTTCCGCGAGGTCCTGAGCCAATTTTTTCGCACGTTCACCGTCGATATTTCCGCGGATCTCACCGAGATAAAGAGCAAAAAGGTACAGCGCGATCATCTGCGCCGTAAAAGCTTTGGTCGATGCAACGCCGATCTCGGGCCCGGCGTGAGTCAGGATCGTGCCGTCAGCTTCGCGGGTGATCATTGAGCCATGGACATTGCAAACGGCAAGCACCTTGCAGCCGGCCTGCTTTGCCTCGCGCATTGCGGCGATCGTGTCTGCGGTCTCACCCGATTGCGAAATGACAATGAGCAGATCGGTCTCATTCAGCACCGGATCGCGGTAGCGGAACTCGGACGCGTAATCGACATCGACCGGAATGCGGGCTAGTTGTTCGAGCATATATTTGCCGGCGAGGCCGGCGTGCCACGACGTTCCGCAGGCAGCGATCTTGATCGAAGTCAACGACTTCAGGTCGTCCTCGGAGATGTCCATCGGATCGAGATAGACCTTGCCCGTATCGAGCGAGACACGGCCCTGCACGGTGTCGCGGACCGCGCGTGGCTGCTCATATATCTCCTTTAGCATGAAATGCTTAAAGCCGCCCTTCTCAGCCATGATCGGGTCCCACGTGATCCGCTGCTGTTCGGGTTCGATAGCATTCCCGTCAAAATCCGTCACGCGGACCGAGTCTTTCGTAAGCACCGCGATCTCGCGATCTCCGAGGAAGAACACGTCGCGAGTGTGTGCGAGGATCGGCGGAATATCAGATGCAACAAAGAACTCGCCGTCGCCGAGCCCGATTACGACCGGCGGTCCCTCGCGTACGGCAATGATCGTGTCCGGCTCATCAACTGAAATGATCGAGAGGGCGAAAATCCCCTTCAGTTCTTTGACCGTTTTCCGTACGGCCATTTCGAGATTGATATTGTCGGTATCGACATAATGACCGATCAGGTGTGCGACAACCTCGGTATCGGTTTCAGTCTTAAACTCGTGCCCGAGGCCCTGAAGCCGCTCTTTGAGAGTTAGATAATTTTCGATGATACCGTTATGAACAACGACGACCTTGCCCGATTGGTCTCGGTGCGGGTGAGCATTTTCTTCGGTCGGGCGGCCGTGCGTCGCCCAACGTGTGTGGCCGATACCATAATTGCCGTCGATCGGGCTTAGGCGGATCGCTTCCTCGAGGTTGCGAAGCTTGCCCTCGGCCCGACGCAAATTTAAGTGGTGCTCGTCATCGACGACGGCGATCCCTGCCGAGTCATAACCGCGGTACTCGAGTTTCCGCAGGCCGTCGATGATCAACGGCACAACCTGTTTATTTCCAACGTATCCGACTATTCCGCACATAGTATTCTAATAATTAATACTTACCGGCCACCCATTATTTTCGGCTAGCGAACACCAGGACCTTCGAGATACGTTCGTACCAAAGTTTCGATCCCGGGTTCAAGTCCACGGCCTTAGCACGTCTTACCTTGCGCAGTAGCGGCACGTCATCTTTGGAAAGCACGGTCACGGCCACATTCTCCCAGTCCATCGCCCGATTCGCATAGTTTGTATTCAATGTATCCCATTTTCCCGCAACTCCCGATGTGAGGGCGTTTATTAGCGCATTGCGGTCGAATTTCGGGTCCGGAGCAGATGATAAAACGGTCGGAGGCTCAGCGATCCTCCGTCTGATTCGAGCAGCATCAAGTTGAGAGAGCCCGCTTAGATCGATCTTCAAAGCGGCCGACCTGGCTTCAGGGGTTTCCTGAAGTACGAGTAGATCGAGAGCGGCAATACGCAGAGGATTGTCATTCTCCGATCCAATCTTAGCTAAGAGAGGGGTCGCGAATTTTTCGTCGATACTCCCGATCAAATGGAAGAATGCCTGTTTTCTATCCAGAAGCGGCCCACGCCGGCTGATCTGATAGCTCGTACGCGTATCTCTCAGCCAATTCTCGACAGCTGCTGAGGTGTCAAAGCCCTCCAAAGAATGCGCGAGTATCAGTTCCAACCAAAACGGGAAACTGATCTCAGTCAGATCGGTACGGGCGAGCGAACTTATCAACAGCCTTTTCGTTGCCTCGGACCTATCCATGCTGTAAAGAAGGGTACTGCCGGAATATAGGAAATACCGATTAGCCGAAGGTGACCTCAGTGCCGCCGCAAGGCACGGCATCGTACCTGCCGGATTCGCACGAACAAATCTGCCAAACGCATTGTCCTCTTCGGATTTTTGCCGCTGTTGCTCTTCAGTTAGATCTGCAACCCGAAAGTCATAAGTCCTTTCGACTAGTCTCTGGAGCTCTGTGCAGTTTTGAACTTCAGACGAAGTGGGCGGATCACCTTGGGCGATGACTTCCAAAGCGATAATTTGGCTTTGAAAAGAAACAAACGCGGTCAAAGTGAGCGCCAATGTTTTGGTTCGCTTGTATGCTTCGCTCAATTCGATCATCTTTTATAGGAACTACTCCTTCTCCAACGATTTGATCGGTCTCGCCGGTGCTCCGACAACGAGCTTGTTTGGACCGATGTCCTTTGTTACGACGGATCCAGCCCCTGTCACCGCGCCATCGCCGACCGAGATGGGAGCGACCAGCATTGTGTCCGAGCCGATCTTTACATTGTTGCCGATGCGGGTCTCGTGCTTGTTCTTGCCGTCGTAATTGCAGGTTATCGTCCCGGCGCCGATGTTGGTCTTTTCGCCGATGGTGGCGTCGCCGAGATAGGTCAGATGGCTTGCCTTTGAGCCGCGGCCGAGCTTTGTCTTCTTTAGTTCGACAAAATTGCCGACCTTTGAGCCCTCGGCCATCTCGGCGTAGCCGCGAAGGTGTGCCATCGGGCCGACAGTGCAGCCGCTGCCGACTGTCGAGTCCGTAATGAACGAATTGTCTTTTACCTCGACGCCGTCGCCGATGGTCGAATTCACTATCCGCACGCCCGGGCGGATAGTGCAGCCTTCGCCGATAACCGTCTTGCCCTCAATAGTTACGTTCTGGCAGATAACTGTGTCGCGGCCGACGGCAGCACGCGAGCTGACATACGACGCCGCTGGATCAACAAAGGTCACGCCGCTCTCGATCATCAACCGTTCGACCGTGCGGTGCCGAATTATCTTTTCCATTCCGGCCAGTTGACGACGGTCATTAACGCCCTCGACCTCTCTTGGATCACGGCATTCAAAGATCGAGACCGTCTCACCGCCGTCCTTCAGTATTTGCGGGACGTCGGTCAGGTAATATTCGCCCTGCGCGTTGCTGTTGCCGACACGCGTCAGGGCCGCAAACAGCTTTCGCGTGTCGAAGCAGTAGATCCCTGAATTTATCTCGCTAACTCTTCGCTGATCATCCGTCGCGTCCTTTTGCTCGACGATTCGAGCAAAATTGCCTTCCGCGTCACGGATCACGCGGCCGTAACCTGAGGGGTCGTTGAGCTTTACGGTGAGTACGGTGCAGGCGGCAGACTTTTCATTGTGTGCGGCGATCAGGCCTGCGAGTGTCTCGCTCGTGATCATCGGGACGTCGCCGGAAAGCACGAGCAGTGTCGAATCTTGATTCTCGAGCAATTCGCGAGCGGCATTGACCGCGTCACCAGTGCCGAGCTGCCGTTCTTGCAGGAAAAACGCTGCAGAAGACTCGTCAAATTCACTCAGGACAGCCCTCTTTACATCTTCGGCCTGATGGCCGACGACCACATAGAATTTTCGCGGACCGAGCGTGGCAGCCGTTTCGCAAACGTGATTGATCAGCTCGCGGCCATCCAGGCGGTGAAGTACCTTTGCGAGGTTCGATCTCATCCGGGTGCCGAGGCCCGCTGCGAGGATCAAAATGTCGAGGTCAGATCTCATAGATCGGTCGGTTCAGACGCGTGCGCTCACAAAGCTCTGCAGACTCTCGTAACTATTCCGCCGCGGCTGTAAAGCACACAATAACAAGACTTGGGCTAGTTTTTCGGGGTGATGGCGGACCATCTCGCCTTCGTCCAACAGGTTACCATAAATGATCTCGGCACCCTCGATCGTTTCAGGGCTGATCGAACCGTGAACGCCTATCTGCTCAGCGCCCTCCTCGGTGTATTTTTCGAGTTGCCGGTCGCTGATCGGCCGGTTGTTGACTACCACATAGTCAAAATCGATCTGCGGTGCATGCTCCCTGATCACCTCGAGATGACGGCGCGATGTCATGCCGTCGGTCTCGCCGGGCTGGGTCATTAGATTGCAGACAAATACCTTAACGGCATTGGAAGTCGCGATGGCGTCAGCGACGCCGTCAACAAGGATGGGCGGCAACAGGCTGGTAAAGAGAGAGCCCGGGCCGATCGTAACGATGTCGGCAGCCTCGATAGCGGCGAGCGTTTCTGGCATCGGCTGGCAATTTGACGGTTCGAGATAGAGTCGTCTGATGTCGTGCCCGGCCTTGCCGATCTTGGTCTCGCCCTTAATGATCGTGCCGTCAGCGAGTTCAGCGGCGAGCCGGACGTCGGCGATGGTCGCCGGATAGATGTGGCCTTTGCTGGCAAGGATCTCGCTGGAAAGCTTGACTGCCTCGGCAAAATCGCCTGTGATCTCAGATAAAGCCGCGAGAAACAAATTGCCAAAGCTGTGGCCGCCGAGATCGCCTTCGCCGCGAAATCGATGCTTGAAAAGCCGCGACAACAGCTTCGAATCCTCGCTCAGGGCGACCATGCAATTGCGAATGTCGCCCGGCGGCAGCATTTGCAGTTCGTCACGCAGACGGCCCGAACTCCCGCCGTCGTCAGTAACAGCGACGATCGCCGAAAGGTCGGCCAGCCAGACCGGCTCATTCTCGCTCTCCTGGACAAATCGCTTTAACCCCGAAAGAAGCGTCGAAAGGCCGTTGCCGCCGCCGATCGCGACGAACTTGAGGCCCTCAGAACTATCAGAGAATAAATGGTGCTTCATTCGGGTATGAGTCAGATACGATCGACGTCGGTGAAACACGGCATCGGCCGACACGGGCCCCGGCCGCACATAGCTAGTCGATCAGCTAAATATTGTAACTGGTTATCGTTCGCCGCCTGATCATGCAGGCGGTTGCGACATTTTGGACGGGATCGATTGGCCGTGCGAAATCCGCAACAACCGCCGGCGAGCGCTTCCGGCTATAAAGATTGTAACACCCCTCGATAAGCCAAAACAATGGGAATCTCGCTCATTTAGTTCGATGCAAACAGGCCGTCGTCGACCTTTTGGCCAAAGGTGATGGTCCCGACCTCGGTCTCCTCCATTACCTTGTCGCCGGCCCACAGCACCGAGCGAAACGGCACAAGCGTACCCTGGGCGTAATTGTAGTCGTAGAATTTGCGCTTATATTTGATGCCGACGTCCTCGTAGGTGAGCATCATCACGCGAAACTGCTTGGCGCTGACGTAAAATCTCGTCTTGCGGCCCTGCTTGTCGGTCACGTCAAGCACGTGGAACTCGACGCCCATGACCTTTTCCTTAGCGGCAAGCTCGAGCGTGGCCTCATTCTCGCGAAACCGAAGTAGAGCCTCGAGCCCGTGCCAGATCTGGTTCTCAAATACCTTCGAGGCGTCCTCGCGTGGGGTAAATATCGTGTTGTTGTAAACGCCGAAGATCTTGTCGTCGGCATAGACTAGCGAGTATCTCGCGGACGGGAATTCCTGATCCAGGCGGACCTTTTCCTTCGACAATCCTTCGCCGCGAATGATGAAACGCTGGTACGGCACTCGATCGACCTTGCCCTCGGCATTAGTAATGTTGGCGACGCCGCGTTCTAAGGTCGTCTTTCGGATCTGGTTCAGCGTGTTTCGCCCGCCCGGCGGAGCGTAAAAGAAGATAACGTACTCGGCGATCTGCTCGGCGGTCAGATTCTTAGGATCGATCTTTTGCGGCGACGGGACCGGTGAGGGCTTTGCCGTCGGCGTCGGTGACGGCGTGGCCGTGGCAGGCGTCTGTGCCGTCGCGGCGGCCGCAAACGCAAATACGATCAAAGCAATGCTGGAAATTGTGCGAAAACGCGATAACACTAAGCAGTTCTCCTAAACCGTGATCCTAAACTAAGCAAAAGCGGATTGTAACATAGCCGCCGCTGATTTTCGCACGCTGACGACGCGTACGGGGTCAAGTGATTGATGAAGTACGGCATCGAAAAGATGCATTCCGTCGCTGATAGGATTGACTCCGGATGGTCGCCTGACTAATCTCGACACTGATGCATGTCGCCCTTTTCGAGCCTGAGATACCGCCCAATACGGGCAATATCGCGCGGCTGTGCGCCGCGACGCACACCCCGCTTCACATCGTAGGAGTGACGGGATTTAGAATGGACGACCGTACGCTAAAGCGTTCGGG
>CAZJFB010000063.1:9367-19251 GCA_964545145.1 uncultured Chloracidobacterium sp.
AAACTCCGTCGATGCCGTCTAACCAACGTCATGAAACATGTGACTTCTAGAAAAGGGAGGAACAAATGATATGAAAAACGTTAGATCGTCATTATTCGTAATTGTTGCAGTTTTTGCTTTTTCCGCGATCGGAGTGAGTGCTCAGGACTATATCAAGGCCTCGAGTGTTACACCACCGACCGATGTTCAGGTTTACAAGAAGCTTCGCGGACTGCCGCGTTACGGTGTTTTCGACAACATCCAGGTCGAGGTGAAGGGCAGCACCGTCTATTTGAGCGGCAAGGTCATCTCTCTTGGCACACGAAACGCTGCCGCAAATGTCGCAAAAGACATTCCGGGCGTTCTAGAGGTGGTGAACAATATCGAGAACCTGCCGCCTTCGCCGGGGGACGACCTTATCAGGCGCGAAGCTTACCGAACGTTTGTAACGCGCGGGCCGGGGCAATATTTTGCCTCGACAAATCCCGAGGTGCGGATCATCGTCGAGAACGGCCGCATGACGCTCGAGGGCTACGTCGCTCGACAGTCCGACAGCGACATGCTAAACGTGCTGGCAAATGGCGTCTCGGAGGTTTTCGGGGTGACCAACAACCTGGTGGTGGGCAAGCGGGCCTACTAGACCAGGTATCTTCAAGGGGGAACAAGGCCGGGCCTCGTGTCCGGTCTTTTTATGTGCAAATTGCTATTCCCAACCTATTAGGTCATTATACTCGTTTGCCTTATGGCACGGACTTACGACTATGATCACTGCAGAAAAGATACGAAACATCGCCATCATCGCTCACGTTGACCACGGCAAGACCACTCTCGTCGACGCGATGCTTGCCCAATCGGGCACATATCGTGACAACGAGGAGGTCGTTGACCGCGTAATGGATTCGATGGACCTCGAACGTGAGCGCGGCATCACGATCATGGCCAAGAATACTTCGGTGCGATACGGCGACTATAAGATCAATATCCTAGACACGCCCGGACACGCCGATTTCGGCGGCGAGGTCGAGCGCGTTCTCAAGATGGTCGACGGCATCGTTTTGCTCGTCGATGCCGCCGAGGGCTGTCTGCCGCAGACGCGTTTTGTGCTGCGAAAGGCTCTTGAGCTAAAGCTGCCGTGCATCGCTCTTGTCAACAAGATCGATCGGCAGGATTCGCGACCCGACGAGGTCGTTAACGAGATCTACGATCTTTTTATCGATCTCGGAGCAAATGACGAGCAGATCGAGTTCCCCATCCTCTACTCGATATCGCGTGACGGAATCGCTAAAAAGGATCTTGCCGATGAGAGCAAGAACCTTATTCCGCTCTTTGACCAGATCATCGAGACCATCCCCGCACCGCACGCTCTGCGGGACGACAGCCTGCAGTTACTTGTTGCAAATATCGATTACAACCCGTTCGTCGGCCGTCTGGCTATCGGCCGTATCTTCTCGGGTGATATCGCCAAGAATCAGGAGGTCGCCGTTTCAAAGCGTGACGGATCGCTGGTAAAGACACGCGTCAAGGAGCTTTTCGTATTCGAGGGCCTCGACCGCAAAACGGTCGAAAAGGCAGGCACTGGCGAGATCGTCGCACTAGCGGGATTTGACGATGTCGAGATCGGCGAGACGATCACTTTGTACGACAACCCAAAACCGCTGCCGGTGATCGCGGTTGACGAGCCGACGATCTCGATGATCTTCGGCGTCAATACTTCGCCATTCTCGGGCCTCGACGGTAAATTCGTCACTTCCCGGCAGATCAAAGAACGGCTTGATCGCGAATTACTCGGGAACGTCGCGTTGCGTGTCGAGCAAACGGAAGCCGCCGAACAGTTCAAGGTATCGGGCCGCGGCGAATTGCAGCTCGCCATTCTTATCGAAATGATGCGACGCGAGGGCTACGAGCTTCAGGTCTCAAAGCCCGAGGTCATCACCAAAAAGGACGAGACAACCGGCGAGACCCTAGAGCCGATCGAGCTAGTCGTCGTTGACGTGCCCGATGAATTCATCGGCGTCGTTACTGAGGCAATGGGCCGGCGAAAGGGCCAGATGACCAAAATGATCAACAACGGCTCGGGCCGGGTCCGGCTTGAGTTCGAGACGCCTTCGCGTGGACTGATCGGATTTCGCGGCGAGTTCCTGACCGAGACCAAAGGGACAGGGTTATTAAACACGCTGTTTCTTCGATTCGATAAATGGCAGGGCGAGATGCGTTCACGGCAGACGGGCTCGCTCGTAGCCGACCGAATGGGCGAGACAAATACATATGCTCTCTATAACTTACAGGAACGCGGCACTCTTTTCGTGCGGCCGCAAATAAAGGTCTATGAGGGAATGATCATCGGCGAGAATGCCCGCAGCGTCGATCTCGACGTGAACGCGATCAAGGAAAAGAAACTCACTAACATGCGAACTACCTCGGCTGACGAGGCAATGCGTCTCGTGCCGGTGCGCGAGATGTCGCTCGAGCGTGCACTCGAATTCATCGCCGACGACGAGCTTATCGAGGTCACGCCAAAGGCGATCCGGCTGAGAAAACGTGTCCTTAAATCGAACGAGCGTCCAAAGAAGTAGGTTAATTTCTCTAGATCGAACCTTAGCGGCCTTGAATTTTGAGGGCCGCTTTTTTCTTTCTAACGGATCGGCAGCAATGTCGGGCCGGGACACTCTAGAAGTTGGACTTGCCTGTTTTTTATGGTAATACTGAGGCTTCAAATATCTCCGAATTCAGCCCGTTGATCTATATGAATGGTATTGCGATACGTTTACTGACGGCTTGCGTTTTTCTGGTCCCGATAAGTATTGCGGCACAGAAAGCGGGATCGGTTACGATTCAAGGTTTCGTGCAGAACTTCAGCACTCAGGTAATGGTCGAGGACCTTTCTGACATGCAGTATCTGCTCTTGCCGAATCCGGAACGAATGTTCATTCCGGGTTCTGACGGCGCATTCAAGATCACCTTTAGTGTAAAGAGCCCGAATTATTTCCGGCTCGGACGCAATATCCTTTATCTATCTCCCGGCGACGATCTGGTTGTAAAGATAGACAATAGCGATCCGAACAAAGCCGAATTTAGTGGTAAGGGCAGTGCGGCCAATATGTATTTGCGAGCGACACCATTTCCCAAGGCCGGATCCTACATGGAGGCCGGCAGAAACGCCAAATCGACCGCGAAAGAAACGATCGACTTCATTCTGGCAAAGGCGGAATCGAGGAAAAAGGAACTTGCGGAATTGAAAGGGGTGACGGCTGAATTCAAACGTTTGGAAGCTGCCCGGATCAAGGCCGACACGATAAACAGCTTATTCGGCGGCCGTATCTCGTTTTACCGGCCCAAACTGTCGGCTGACCAGCTAAAGGTATATGACGATGAGTACAAAACTCTCTCGGACGCCGTCATCGTTACGCTGAACAAGGATCTTGTTGATTCCTCATTGATGAAGTTAGTTGTCTATCGGGACATTGCAGACAAACTCACTCCGGGAGCGGCACAACAAAGTGACGCCGCCAAGATCAAAGATTGGTACAAGGCTAGTTCCCTTATCAACTCGATGACCAAGGTGAGCGACAAGGGCCGGTTGAGGAACTTTGCTTCGGAGGTCGCCGGTCTCAAAACCATCCAGTATCGCGACGCCGTCAAGATGCGTTTGGATGAACTTCTTAAATTCGGAAAGGGCGATACCGCGCTAGATTTTATCGCGGTCGATCTCGACGGAAAGCCAGTGAATTTGGAAAGCCTCAAGGGCAAAGTGATCTACCTCGATCTGTGGGCGACGTGGTGCGGGCCGTGTATCGCCGAAATGCCCCACTTCGAAAAGCTGAAGCAAAAATACGCGGGCCGTGAGATCGCATTCGTATCGCTGTCGATCGACGAAAATACGAGCATTTGGAAAAAGAATGTCGCTGCGCGTAAGGCGGACGGCCTCCAGTGGTTCATTAGCCGCAACAAACTGCTCGACTACAATGTGGTGACCATTCCGCGAACAATAGTCATCGACAGATCATTCAAGATCGCCGATCTGAATGCGCCGGTTCCTTCGTCGAAGGAAACTGAGAAGTTGATCGAAGAGCTCTTGAAATGATGTATCACCGGATCGGCCGCCTTGATTCAATCCTCTTCCTCGTCATCATCAGAGTCTGGGTCGAATTGTTCGTATCCGTGAGCATCGTCGTAGTAATACTCGTGCTTCTTCTGCTCGTCGGTCCATGCTGCCATTTCGTCGATCTTCTCGGTCGGCACCTGAGCTTCGTCGACTTGAGTTCGTATTTTGGGAATACGCGGCATACCTCATTTATAATCCTCAATAAACTATCAAGGCAATATTCGATATGAAACTAAAGAAACTGATCCCCGCACTTGCTCTTGTTATCGTTGCCGGCAGCGGCGCGTACTTAGAAGCCCAAACCGGGACGCAGACAGCGCAGCCGGGCGTCGATAACGAGTATCAGGCCGGTGCAACGCTTTGGATGCAAAAGGCGGCAGAGTATCGGGCACTCGCGTATCAGGCGTTCAACCTTGCCCGCTGGCAGCTTGATGCCGATCTTGAGAAAAAGCACGTAAAGGAACTACCCAGATCCGAGAGAGGCAAACCGCGAGCGATCGTCGTCGATATTGATGAAACGGTCCTCGACAACTCACCCGCGCAGGCGGCGGGCATCAAGAAGCGCGAAGGTTTCACCTTGCCGGCGTGGTACGCCTGGGGCGAGATGCGCAAGGCCAAGGCGATCCCGGGGGCGGTCGATTTCCTCAACTATGCGACGTCAAAAGGGGTTACGGTCTTTTACGTGTCTAATCGTGACAGCGATCCGCAGCGTCAGGCGACGATCGACAACCTGGTCAACGCCGGATTCAAAGGCGTTTCAACGAACAATGTGATGCTTCGCGTAAAGGACGAAAAGGGCAACAATGTCTCGACAAAAGAGCCTCGCCGTCAAGAGATCTTGAAGAAGTATCGCATCGTTATGCTGATGGGCGATAACCTGGACGACTTTGCCGACGTATTTGAACGCAAGTCTGTGGCCGACCGTTTTTCGGAGACTGACAAAATGCGTGAGATGTTTGGGAAACGCTGGATCGTGCTTCCAAACGCAATGTACGGGACCTGGGAAAACGCGATCTATGAATACGGCAGGTTGACCGATCAACAAAAGGCGGATAAACGGGCGGCGGCGCTGGAATTGCCCTGAGGCCGTTACCGATAGTAGTCTTGCTAGAACTAAATTCACTTTTCAAAGAAGGACACAAATGAGATCGATCTTATCGTTCATTTTCATCGTTGCTTTTTGCCTTGATCCGATCGCCGCGTCAGCGCAGCAGGGGCCTCCCGCGAAACCGTTCGATCTGACGATCGACAACATCATGCGCGGGCCGGCGTTGGTCGGTTATGAGCCTTCCGGAGTCCGCTGGTCGCCGGACAGCAAGAAGATCTACTTCACCTGGAAGCGTGCCGACGAACCTCGCAACGGTGAGACCTCGACCTATGTTGTCAACGCCGACGGCAGCGGCCTAACCAAGCTAACTGAGGAAGAAGCTCGTAAAGCCCCGCCGAATGGCGACGTTTCGGATGACAAAAAGACCACGGTCTATACGGACAGTGGTGACATCTTTCTATACAACAACCAGACCGGCGAGCGGCGGCAGCTTACCAAGACGGCCGATGCCGAAGGCAATCCGCGTTTCATCCGCGACCAGCGTCACATCTCGTTCACTCGTCAAGGTAACCTTTATTCGCTTTCGCTCGACGACGGGATGCTCGAGCAGCTGACCGACATCCGTGCCGCTGCTGCTCCCGGTGCGGCTCCGACAGGCGGTCCGGCAGGCGGCGGGCAGAATCAAAATGCGGCTCGCCGCGGCACGGATAGCCAGGAATCCCTGAAAAAGGAAGAACGAGACCTTCTCGATGTCATCCGCGAGCGTGCCGAAAAGCGCGAAGCCGATGAGAAGAAGCGTACTGAGCGAGAAAAGGGTAACCGTAAACCCTTCCAGCTCACGACTGGCCAAAATGCCGGAAATATGTCGCTTTCGCCCGACGGCAAGTCTGTTATTGTCACCGTCAACGAGGCCGCAACCGGAGCAAAGAACACGATCGTACCGAACTACGTTACGGAATCGGCCTATACCGAGGACATCCCGAGCCGGTCAAAGGTAGGCGACGTACAGGGACGCAGCCGTTTGGCGATCATCGACGTAGTGACCGGCGAGTCGAAATGGATCGATCACGGCCAGCGAGCGACAACGCCGTCGCCAGCCGCAACTCCGGCCCCCGAGACGCCGACACCTCAGACTCAGAGCACGGCCCGCGGACAAGGTTCCGGACAGGCTCCGCCACGCGACCGCGACGTGCAGATGTCGCCGCCTGTATGGTCCGAGGACGGCAAGAACGCCGTCATGCAGGCACGGTCGGCCGACAATAAGGACCGCTGGATAATGCAGCTCGATATGGCGACAGGCAAGACAAAGATCCTTGCCTCGATCCATGATGACGCCTGGGTCGGCGGCCCGGGTGCGTTCTCGCTCGGCTGGCTTCCTGATAACAAACGGGTCTATTTCCAGTCGGAACGCGACGGATTTTCTCATCTCTACACCGTATCCATCGATGGCGGGGCACCTGTTCAACTGACCTCGGGCACCTTCGAGGTCTCGGACGTGCGTTTGTCCGAAGACAAAACCAAGTTCTATTTCACCTCGAGCGAAGGCAGCTTTTTCGAGCGAAACCTCTATTCGATGCCGCTCGACGGTGGCGCACGCACTCGACTAACCTCGATGCCGGGTAATAACCAGGCTGTCGTTTCGCCAGATCAGACAAAGCTCGCGATACTTCGTTCATTCAGCAACAAGCCGGCCGAGCTTTACATCGCTCCGAACAAAACAGGCGTTACGGAAGCTGAGATCAAACAGGTCACAAATTCTCCGACCGATGAATGGAAATCGTACAAATGGATCACTCCTCCGATCGTGTCGATCAAGGCCCGCGACGGTGCGACCGTTTATGGCCGGCTCTACAAGCCGTCGAACTTCAAGAAAGGCGGCCCGGCGGTAATGTTCGTCCACGGTGCCGGTTATCTGCAAAATGTCCATAACTGGTGGAGCAGCTATTACCGCGAGTACATGTTCCATCATTTCCTAATGGAGAAAGGCTACACCGTTCTCGATATCGACTACCGCGGCTCGGCCGGCTACGGACGTGACTGGCGGACCGGTATCTACCGCTTTATGGGCGGTAAGGACCTGACCGATCACGTCGATGCGGCGGACTATCTGGTCAAGGAACATGGAGTTGATGCTAAGCGGATCGGTATTTACGGCGGTTCGTACGGCGGATTTATCACGCTAATGGCGATGTTCACGACGCCGGATGTTTTTGCTGCCGGAGCGGCCCTGCGTCCCGTGACCGACTGGGCACACTACAATAATGGCTACACATCGAATATTCTCAATTTGCCGCAAAGCGATCAGGAAGCATATCGCAGGAGTTCGCCGATCTATCACGCCGCAGGACTTAAAGGTGCCCTCTTGATCTGTCATGGAATGGTCGATGTTAATGTCCATTACCAGGACAGCGTCCGGCTCGCTCAAAAATTGATCGAGCTGCGGAAAGAGAATTGGGAGCTCGCCGGCTATCCTGTTGAGGATCACGGCTTTGAGCAGCCGACCAGCTGGGCCGACGAATATAAGCGGATCTTTAAGCTGTTCGAAACGAACCTTAAGGCTCCGTTACAGGCAAATCAGCCAGGGCAGAAGAAGAAATAGAACGTGTCAATTTAGAGTCGATCTGGTTATAAGCTCTTTCGAAACAAGTAAGACATCCGAATGAAGACCCGGCGACCGTCGCGACGAAAGCCTTCGTCAAAACGGCCAAGGAATTCATTGAACGCTCGATAATTCGAATTGTCGTTGTAACCGACGTAAAAAGCAGTACCGGGATTTGGGTTCCAGCCGAAAACCAACTGTGAATTAATGGTCCCATCCACCGTTTCGTAATCGACCCTTATTCGGGTAAAGGTAAAGCGTGTGAACTGGTAGGTCGATCGAAACGAGTAAATATTTGAATCAAAAGCCGTCAGCCGATTATCGTTTCGCCTGAGCTTCTCGCGCTCATAGCTCAGCTCGATACTCCACGGTTCAGTGGGCTGCAGGCTAAGACCGAGCGAATACTGGAAACTCAGGGACTTTCCCGGATCCAACTGCGAGCTACCTGCCAAGGCCGCAGGCGACACTCTCGGATACCTTTCGCTTGCGCCAAAGTCAAAATCGAACGCGTTCGTCGTGACGCCGTACCCGGCGCTTATGCTGACCTTTTCGCCAAACGTCTTTTCGATCTCGCCGTCTGAAGTGAATTGGTTCGCCTTGCGAAAACTCTCTCCAAAGAAGATGCCTTGTTGAGTCGCATTACGCCTCGCACCAAATTCGTCCTCATATATTCTGGCCACCTCAAAATCGGTCCCGGTCTCGATACGAAATTGCTTTTGAAAGCCCCATTCAGTGTTAAAACTCGTACGGAACGATTGCAGTCTTCCCTGTTCGTCGATCGAGAAAGAGCCTGAGCTGCGCGTCGTGAAACTGATCAACGTCCTCTTCGAGTCCGGCTCTATGCCTAGACGCAATCCGCCCGACGCCCCGTGAGTGTCTGTCCGTCGCGTAAATCCGACGTCGGCACGATAATCCTTGCTTCGTCCGCTTACGCCAAAGCGGTATCCAACGTTCTTGCCTGTGTAATCATAATTCGCCGTATACGCAATACCATTTCCACCTCTATATTCCGCGGCGTTCGTGTCTGGATTGAAAAAGTGCCGGTTCGAATTGGTCACGACGAACTGAAAATCTACGAACCGTTGAGGGGTTAGCTGAAACTTTCCATCCATGCCTGCAAGATTATTGTGCCTTTGGGCACCGAAATGGTACGTTGTCGCGATCATTCCGATATTTGACTGCACGCCAAAATCGCGTTTGAAGCGCATCACTCCGACGTAGGCCTTAGTTTTGGTTCCGGGGAACCGGTCGATCGCGGAAAGCAGGCCAAAAGTATTGCGGCCGGTCTTTCCGGTCAATTTTACGGCGACGTCCGGGTCGGCGATATTTCGAGTGTTGACCACCTGAAGAGCGGTGCGAAAATAATCGATCCCTTCGAGAAAGAAAGGCCTTTTTTCGGGAAAGAATATCGGAAAGCGTTCGTTGGCCCGAACCACCGGAGCATCGGCTTCGACCTCCGCAAAATCCGGGTTTACGGCCGCGTCGAGAGTCACATTCGGCGTGATCTGATATTTGACAGAGACGCCCACGTCCATCTTGATCGGACCATTCAACAGCCTCGACCCCATCGGAAGTGACGGATCTTCGATCCGTTCGCCCGACTCACTGAAAGTAACGCTCGGAACGATCTCCAAACTTCGTTCATTCACTATGTCGGTCAAGCCGGTGATCTTGCCGATCTGACGCAACGATGAAACATCTCTCTGTATCGGCATCCATGAGTCATTTTCATTGTTGCGGTGCGGGATCATCCTTCCTGCGTTGAAACCCCACATTTGTCCATTACCTGCCGCATATCGCAACGATTTGAATGGGATCTTGACCTCGACCGAGTAGCCGTCGTCGAGCAATACTCCCTTTGACTCCATTACGATATCGACACTGAAATCTGGCCCGTTTTGCTGGCCATCGGCCAGGATCGAGTCAGCCTGAATGCCAAAAGGATTAAAGAAGAGCACATAAGCTCGCCGTTGGTCATTGAAAGTGTCGAGGGTGATCCGAACGTTATCGTCGGCAAAAATGTCATCTCTAATTGCGCACGTTGCGCGAACCAGCTTTGGGTCCTCGAAAGCGTGAAATCCGATGTAGAGGTGCTTTTCGTCATAGCCCACGTACGCGATCGTCTCCCGGGAAGGAGCTATATTGTCGCCCGGCTG
>CAZJFB010000063.1:19351-22151 GCA_964545145.1 uncultured Chloracidobacterium sp.
ATTACATCGGGAATGGCTGCATATTGATTATCTATACCTAATGGTCGATAATAAGCCCGTCACTGGGCAAGTCTAACCCTGGAAAATCATGCGAATATTGGTCACCGGCGGTGCCGGATTCATCGGCTCCCATCTTTGCGAACGGCTCTTGAACGAAGGCAATGACGTCATTTGCCTCGACAATTTCTTCACCGGCCGTAAGTCGAACATCGCTCATCTTATTGAAAACAAACAATTTGAGGTGATCCGCCACGACGTGACCGAGCCGATACTGCTTGAGGTCGATCAGATCTACAACCTCGCATGCCCGGCGTCACCTGTCCATTATCAGTACAATCCGGTCAAGACCGTTAAGACCAACGTAATGGGCGCGATAAACATGCTTGGAATGGCAAAACGCGTTCACGCCCGCATCCTCCAGGCATCGACGAGCGAGGTTTATGGCGATCCGGTCGAGCATCCTCAGGTCGAAAGCTATTGGGGCAACGTAAACCCTATCGGCCTCCGGGCCTGTTACGACGAAGGCAAGCGCGTGGCCGAAACGCTGATGATGGACTATCACCGCCAGAGCGGCGTCGATACGCGTATCGTGCGTATTTTCAATACTTACGGTGAGCGAATGCTCGTTAACGACGGCCGTGTGGTATCCAATTTCATCGTCCAGGCCCTTCGCGGCGAAGAGATCACGATCTACGGCGACGGCACGCAGACGAGGTCTTTTTGCTATGTCAGCGACCTCGTCGAAGGCATCATCCGCCTTATGAATACCGAGCACAACGAGATCCACATGCCCGTAAACCTCGGCAATCCGGGCGAATTCTCGATGAATGAGCTTGCGGAGCAAGTCGGTATCGCTACCGGCAAACCCATTAACATCAAGTACTTGCCGCTGCCGCAGGATGACCCGCGACAGCGTAGGCCGAATATCGATCGGGCGAAGGCCCTGCTTGGCTGGGAGCCGACCGTCCCGCTCGCCGACGGTTTGAAAAAAGCGGCCGCTTACTTTGCGACAGTCGTCTAAATTGGCGATAAATAGATTATGAAGATCCTTATCACCGGCGGCGCCGGATTTGTCGGCAGCCATCTGGCGGACAAACTGATCGGCGAAGGCCACGAGATCACCGTCATTGACGACCTTTCGACGGGCCGTTACTCGAACATCGGCCATCTCGAGGAAAACCCGAATTTCCGCCTTATCATTGATACGGTTCTCAACGCCGCGCTGATGGAGGAACTTATCCGTGATTCAGACCGTGTTTATCACATGGCTAGCGCCGTCGGTGTTCGGCTCATCATGGAACAACCGGTCAAGACGATCGAAACGATCTTTCACGGTACCGACGTCGTGCTCGGCCGCTGTGCCAAATACCGCAAACGGGTGCTGATACCGAGCACAAGCGAAGTTTACGGCAAGGGCATCTCGGTTCCCTTTCGTGAGGACGACGATCTGCTCACGGGTGCGACCGACAAACACCGCTGGGCATACGCCTGTGCCAAAACGCTTGACGAATTCCTCGCCCTGGCCCACTACAAAGAAACGCGGCTTCCGGTGGTCGTCGCACGCCTTTTCAACACCGTCGGCCCGCGTCAGACCGGGCAGTACGGCATGGTCGTGCCGCGATTTGTGCAATCAGCGTTAAAGAACGAATCGATCGAGGTCCACGGCGACGGTTCGCAATCTCGCTGCTTCGGCCACGTCTCGGATGTCGTAAACGGCCTTACCGCAGCCCTGGAGTCGCCGGTGTGCTTCGGCCAGGTGATCAACTTCGGCAGCGACGCGGAGGTCTCGATCAATGACCTCGCAAAACGTGCCATCGAACTAACGGGCAGCTCGAGCGAGATCCGCTACATTCCGTACGATCAGGTCTATGGAGAAGGCTTTGAGGATATGCAGCGACGCGTTCCTTCGCTCGAAAAGGCCCGTCGGCTCGTCGGCTATCAGCCAACCCGCAGCCTCGATGACATCATCAATGATGTGGCGGCTGAACTGCGCCCCGACGCGACGCCATCGACACTGCATGCTCAGAGCTAAGTTTTCAAAGATCAGGTTCGCCGGTTTCGCCGGCGCTTTGCTGCTTTCCGCATTCTGCTTTCTGCCGTCTGCCTACGGCCAAACCACCGGTGCACTCAAGGGCAAGGTCAAAAACATGAATGGCGACGGCATTAACGGCGCGACGATCACGGCCCGGCTCGGCGGCAAAGATATTCGCACCACCAAGTCGTCAAGCAAGGGCGAATTTCTGCTCGACAGACTCGAAGCCGGCACATACAACCTCGTCTTCGATGCGCGCGGTTATTCCTCGGGCGTGAAATACGGCGTCGAGGTCAAAAGCGGCAAGACCCGCGACCTCGGCGGCAATTTGATCCTACTCGTCGACCGCGGCACGCAGGTCATCGTCAACGGCAGCGTTTATTACAAGGACGGAACGAGCCTCGCCGGGGCCAAGGTAGACATCGAACGCATCGAGGGTGGAAGCCGTCGCCTTACAATGTTCGCGAGCGAGAGCGGCGAATTTACTTTCCGCCAGGCCGAGGGCCGTGCCAAGTACCGCATCACCGCCACCCATAAAGGAATTTCCGCCACCAAGGAGATCGAGGTCGACAACGCCGCGATCTACCGCCTCTCGCTTATCCTCGACCTGGAACGGCCAAAGAACTAGAGTTCAACTAACCTCTCCTCTCCGATCCGGACACCGTTCTGTACATCGCACTATGTATTGTCCCGGCGCCCTCGTTGCCGCCGGGCATAATTTTTTTTGGTTGTCAAAGAACAAGTTCAGCCGAAGACGAGGCGTCAAAC
>CAZJFB010000064.1:0-10614 GCA_964545145.1 uncultured Chloracidobacterium sp.
CCTCGACATCCTGAACCACAATCAGGCGCTCTAACCACTGAACTATAGCCGCCATACGCAATCCCAATACTGGGATCTAAAATTTCAAATCTTCGCCCCCGGCAGGGCTCGAACCTGCGACCTACGGCTTAGAAGGCCGTCGCTCTATCCAGCTGAGCTACGGGAGCACACAAGAGCAATTTTCCATCTTATCGACTGCCAAATCGTTAGTCAAACAAATTGTATACGCAGTAGGCCAGAAAACTGATCAGGCCAATAGCTAAGTGCAGGGCCGCGAAGACAGTTAGCCAGATCGCCTCGTTACGAAATGTTGGCCTAAGCAGCCGCACTCTTCTTCTCACGGACAGCAGCGATCATTTGTTCGAAAACTTCGCTGAGGTCCAACTCGCTTGTGTCAATGACGACAGCATCTTCCGCAATAGTGAGCGGAGAGTCTTCGCGTGAGACGTCACGTTCGTCGCGTTCGTTGATCTCGGCGAGGGTGTTCTCATAGCTGGTGATGCGGCCTTTCGACTGGTCTTCCATAAATCGTCGTCGGGCACGAGCCTCGGGCGTTGCCGTGAGAAAGAATTTTAGATCAGCCTTTGGAAATACAACACTGCCAATATCACGGCCCTCGAGTACGCAGCCCGTTGGCGACGATTCTCCTATCGCCCGTTGGTGCTCTACCATTATCCGACGGACCTCAGAAATGGTAGATACGACCGAAGCCGCCTGGGCGATCTCGAGAGTACGGATCTCGACAGAAACGTCTTCGCCGTCAAGAATGACCTTCATCGCATCGGGTTCTCCGACAAGATCGATCTTTGCATTCTCGGCGATGAATGCTATCCGGTCGATATCTCGGAATGGCACCGCGGCCTTTTTTACTGCCAGGGCGACAGCGCGGTACATCGCACCCGTGTCGAGGTAAAGGAGATCAAGTTGTTTGGCAAGCATCTTGCCGAGCGTCGATTTGCCCGCTCCGCTTGGGCCGTCGATGGCTATGATCATTAAGAAGATTTTACCGAAAATGACCGGAAAGTCATTTTTGGCTGATTATTTCCGAAAAACGGTCACGGCTCGATCGGGAAAGTCGGTGATCACTCCGTCTATCTTGAAAGTTTTGATCCGTTCAAGATCCGACAACTCATTGACCGTCCACGGTATCAGCTTTATCTTGTTGCGAACGCAATATTCGACTGTCGCCTGGTCGACCAGGGAGAAGTGCGGGCTGTAAGCCGATGGGATGAATCCCAATCGGCCGATGCTTGCCTCGACACCGTCCTTATTGCCGACAAGCAACGCGATGTCGAGACGAGGTGCGATCCGGTGAAGAACCTGCAAGGGCCGCACATCGAACGACTGGACCTTTACCCGCTGTTCCATTTTGAACTTGCGAATTACGTCCAGCGTAAGACGGGCAAATTCCTCAGGGGCCGGATGAAACTTGCCGTCGCCATCAGGTGCTGACTTGATCTCGATATTGTATCTGGGCAGAGCCAGACGTTTTTGCTTCGCCAGTCGATCTACTTCGGCAAATACTTCGGAAAGAAGCGGCTTGTATGATCTGAGAGGTTGCTGCATCGGGAAGGCAGGGTTCCCTAGGCTCCCGACATCGTAAAGCCGAATCTCGCTATACGGCATCAAAAAGATGTTGTTCTCGCGTTCTTTTTCTTTAGCGATCCGATGGCCCTGCGGGTCGAGTGAGATCAGGTACGAAAACCAAGCTTCATGAGAAACAACCACCTTATTATCCTTTGAAATAACGACGTCGAGTTCGAGAGTGTCGGCTCCAAGTTCAAGTGCCTTAACAAACGAAGGAATTGTATTTTCCGGCAAGTGGCCTCTTGCTCCTCGATGGCCCTCTATCGAAAATGGGCGGCTCTGACCCACACAGATCAATGATGAGAAGACAGAAAGAGCGAGTATTAATGTTGCAGCAAGAGTTTTCATACTTCGACGGCACCGCTGGCCGCGGCATAGGTTACGATGCGATCGCGATACGAACCGCCCTGGGGAGTTTCTCAAAAACCAGCTTGTACGAATCTTTGATCAGGGCCTTTAGTTCAGTGGTGGAGACGGCATCAAGCCGGTCAAGATGTACCCAGCCGTATCTGCCGACGTAGGCGGCGGGAGCGATGCCTTCGCGCTCGAT
The DNA here is from genome assembly GCA_964545145.1 of uncultured Chloracidobacterium sp. Classification (GTDB taxonomy): domain Bacteria; phylum Acidobacteriota; class Blastocatellia; order Pyrinomonadales; family Pyrinomonadaceae; genus OLB17. The sequence goes on from CAZJFB010000064.1 coordinate 2,138, forward strand.
AAGGTCGGCAAAATCATGGGGCGAGCATTTGATCGATAATCCAGGCGAACTGGAATCAACTCCAGTGACGGCGAACATCTTTTTACCGACGCAAAAACAAAGGTCGGCCCCCCACTTTATGTCCTCAGTGACACCCGGGAACGAGAGGCAGTATTCGCGAAGCTGGACAGCATCCATATCGCCATATTCTAGAACTTCCTGCCCGAAGGCTGAAGTTCAACGACGATGGAACCGATCTTGAGGTCGAGCTCCGCCTTGACCAATTTCCTGGTCTTTTTGTCGATCCAGAGGCCGCTAAAGACATTCTTCCAAAGCCGTTTCTTGTCGAACTGTGCGAATTTCAAAGGGTTTTTCTCTTTGATCGAGCCGTCCGCGCCATATTTCAGTTCCTCGGCCTGGTCTAAGAGTTTGTAACAATCGAACGTGCCCGCAGGCACGGTCACGCGCTCGCTGCCGACGACGCGAAGAGTACGACGCGTGAACTTGAGAGCGTCCTTGCCAGAGCCTTTTTCAGCGTCGATATCGACGCATGTAAATGTGCCGGCAAAGCTGTCGTCCAGCGGCAGATAGCTCAGAAAAGCGTTGCTGAATGTACACGGATAGATCTTCTCGTGTGTCGTATATGTCTTTTGTTTCGTCTTTTTGCCGTCGGTTCCGGTAACAACGATCGTGCCGTTGCCATTAATGTCAGCCGTTACACGAATATCGGGCCGGTTGCCGAAGGTTGCGGACAGCGAACGCAGCAACCCGGTAGCGAGATCGATACGCGATGTGATCTCGACATTGCGGTAGTCGTCACGATCCCGGTCATCGTCGGGAAAATAGTCGAGGACGTCGAGTGCGATCTTCTGGTCCTCCTGCCATTCATCGGCGAGTTCGATCACTCGTGTCGAACTTGAGAGGAACTTGAGCGGCACGCCGCCGATCACGCCTTTATAAACGTAGTCGGCAAGATACGGCTCAAATATGAACGGCACGTGAGGCTCACCCTGATACAGCCTCGGCTGCTGTGCCGATGCGGCAGCGGCAAGAATGGATACAAGGACAAGTACAAGCGAGGATGTTCTCATACAAAGATAGGCGAAATATTGAAATGCAAACGTATCAGGAGAGAGTTCAGGTGTGATGCGAAGCGACCGGGAGGCGGTTGCAGCAAAACGTTCATAGCGAACTGCGAATTGCGGCTAAGGCGGTGTCGATATCGGCATGGGAAATGTCAACATGAGTTACCATCCTGATCTTTGTGCCAAAACCGTTCGCCAACACGCCATTCCGTTTTAGAGCCGAGCAGATCTCTGCCTGCGGCCGTCCGGTCGAGGAAATATCGAATATGACTATGTTTGTCTCAACCGCTCCAACGTCGAGAGCGACGCCCGGGATCTCGGCGAGGCCTTCGGCGAGACGGCGGGCATTAGCGTGGTCCACGTGCAGCCGTTCCGGCGATTCTTCAAGTGCCATAAGGCCCGCGGCTGCGATGATACCAGCCTGACGCATTCCGCCTCCGAGCCGTTTGCGCCAGATGCGAGCTTCGTCTATGAAGTCCCTTGTGCCGACGAGGACGGAACCGATCGGAGCTCCGAGTCCTTTAGAAACGCAGAATTGGATCGAGTCGCAATACCGCGTTAGGTTTGCGACCGGATCGTTCAAGGCGACGGCGGCATTGAAGATGCGGGCGCCGTCGAGATGCACGGGCAACCCAGCCTCGTGTGCGTTTTCGCATAGATCGCGGCATCTTGCCGCCGACATAACGCGTCCGCCGGCGAGATTGTGCGTGTTCTCAAGACACAAAAGTCCAGTCTGCGTATGGTCGTATATCCCGTCTGTTCGCAGAACGGCGGCGATCTCATCCCAGGTGAGAATTCCCGAGCCGTCACCGCTTTTGACCGGACGGATGGTTGCGCCGGCAAACACGGCGGAGGCACCCATTTCATAATTCAGTATGTGGCCGCGTTCCTCGATGACGAGTTCCTGGCCGGGCCTAGTGTGAACCGCGACAGCGATCTGGTTGCCCATCGTTCCGCTGGGGACGAATAGACCAGCTTCTTTTTCGAAGATCTCTGCGGCACGTTCCTGAAGGCGGTTGACAGTCGGGTCTTCGCCATAAACGTCATCGCCAACCTCGGCAGATGCCATGGCGGCACGCATTCGTTCTGAGGGCTTTGTAACTGTGTCGCTTCGAAGGTCGATCATGGTTTGTTCAATTGCCTTTCCGAAAATGTGTAGGGCGCCTCTTTTTACCAATATGAATCATCAGATTTCAATGTACAATTACTCGTTTCCGATATAAACACTAAAACTATGAAAAGACTCATTGCGGTTTTCGGCGTTGTGGTTGTATGTGCTGCATTTGCAACGGCACAGCTTGGTGCCCCGGGCGAGCAACGCGGCAAAGGCACCGTGGTGATCAAGGCGGCACAGATAATCGACGGACGCGGCGGCGAGCCGATACGAAACGGCGTCGTTGTCGTTACCGACGACAAGATCATGGCTGTCGGTTCGCTCGCGAGTATTACGATACCGGCCGGCTCACGCATGATCGATCTCGGCGACGCGACGATCATGCCGGGCTTTATCGACTCTCATACTCACATCATCGGTCGGATTGTCGGCGATCCGGGGCGTGACGATGCGGACGTTCGAGATCCCGAGTCGTTCGGAGCGATCCTCGGGGTCGAGAATGCAAAACGAACGCTGATGGCCGGATTTACGACGATCCGAAATGTCGGGGCGGGCAATTTTGACGATGTCGCTCTTAGGAAAGCCATCAACGAAGGCTGGATCGTCGGCCCGCGGATGGTGACTGCAGGGCATTCGTTCGGCATTACTGGAGGGCATTGTGACGAGAATGGCTTCAAGGCCGGACTTGCGGATCACGATTTCCGCAACGGCGTCGCGGACGGAGTCGAAGAGGTTCGTAAGGCCGTTCGATATCAGGTCAAGTACGGGGCCGACGTGATAAAGATCTGCGCGACCGGCGGCGTCCTTTCAGAAGGCGACGCGGTCGGAGCGACGCAATACACATACGAAGAAATGAAGGCGGTCGTTGACGAGGCTCACAAGCTGGAACGCAAGGTAGCCGCGCACGCTCACGGTGCCGAGGGCATTAAGATCGCGGTCCGTGCGGGTGTTTCGTCGATCGAGCACGGATCTTTCATGGACACAGAAGCCGCGAAGATGATGGCCGATAAGGGAACGTTTCTGGTGCCGACACTGATGGCCGGCGAGGGAGTGGAACGCCTCGCAAAAAATGGCGTACTAAAGGGGCTTCGAGGTGAGAAAGCTCTTGCGGCGGCTGCGGCGATGCGAAACGGTATCAAGATCGCAGCCGCGAACAAGGTCCAGATCGCTCTTGGCACCGATGCCGGTGTCATTCCCCACGGAACGAACGCTCACGAATTCACGCTGATGGTCGAATGGGGCGGGCTGACGCCGATGCAGTCGATCGTTGCCGGTACGATGAATGCTGCAAAGCTGCTCGGTCTTGATAAATCGATCGGTTCGCTGGAGTCAGGGAAATCAGCCGACATTGTCGCCGTTTCGGGCGATCCCCTGAAAGACATTAAGAAGATGGAAGGGGCCGTTTTTGTAATGAAGAACGGGATGATCTACAAGGAGCCAAAGTAGCAACAGTGCTAATTCTCGACCTTCTTCTCTGTAGATGCGATCGTAGTCAGCCGCCATTGGCCGTTGATCTTCTCAAGCACCTCAAGCCAGGCGAAAATAGTATGTTCCTGGGTTTCTGTGCCTGCGGCATCCTTCGATATACCTCGAACCCGCTTCCGGACTATTTTTGTTGCCAGCGAACCGTCCTTTGAGATAGTGATCTTTGGCGGAGCAATGTCCTCCCATTCAATGAACTTGAACGAGGAAAAATAAGCTCCGAAGCGGGCAAGGTCCTCGTCACGAGTCCGCGTGATGACGTCGCCGCGTTGGACCGATACGAGAGTTTGCGAGGAATTGCTAAGGAGAAGCTCAGCATCATAGGTTAAATGAGCCTTTTTCTGGAGTTCGTGCAACCTGAGGATCTCAGCCGTATCCGTAACTCGGGGTGGGATATCGAGGAGTCGCTCGGTTGCTTTGTTGAAGGCGATACGGTCGAATCGCAGCGTCCAGTCACCATCTTTGTCAGTTGCTCTTACGATAAATGGGAGCATAAGGCGGCCCACTCTTCGCCATTTCAGAAATACGTTCTTAATTGTTTCGGTTGAATCCGGGATCGAGAGAACGTAGCCGTACAGCCGCTTGGATTCTTGGTCAAAGAAAAGATCTACAGGCATTCCGAGCTCATTTTTTGCACTGACCTTGATGCTTACCCGGCCCTCGAAGTCTACGGTTCCGGCGATCTCGAGCTCTTGAAAGAAGGCCCCAACGTCGTAGGCCATCTTCTGATACTCGTGGGCGCGAGCGACCATTCGAACAAAAGGACTTGAGAGTAAGGCGTCGCCGGAATGTCCATCGATCGTCCAGGCGGTCTCGCCGTTCACAAAAACACTTGACGGTTCATCCTTGTATGTAAATGTTTGAACGAATCTGGTTTTGTTAACACGAAAAGAGTCGATAGACGTTGTATATTTTCCTTTTGGCCCCATGCAATCCGCGACCATGGAGAGACTGCGAATGCGGGCGAGATCGTTTTCGCTGCCGACGGCGGCCCGAGCGTCACGCAGCAACTTTTCGAGCTGATCAGGTTGGAGTCCGCCAGCAGAACTATATATTGGGAGTAGCACCGCACAAGCAAACACAATGATCGATTTTTGAAATACAAAACGCATAGAAACTCGTTGGTTTTACTGACCAACCGTAGTACGAAACTGCATAGGAAACAGTTCAACCAACCCAATAAAAGTAGGGATTCGCGTCTCAAAATTAGTGGCTCACGCCAAAGCCTATTGACTCGATCAAATTTCTGAATTAGATTCTTGAGACAAAAAAGGAGAAACCATGAGTGAAGTAAATCCGATTCCTGACGGATATGAAGGCATTACCCCGTACCTGATCTGCCGGAATGCAGAGGCGGCTATAGAATTCTACAAAAGAGCTTTCGGAGCGGAGGAGTTATACAGGATCGGCGGCGGAGGAATGATCGGCCACGCCGAAATGAAGATCGGCGATCGCATTTTCATGTTGGCTGACGAATTCCCGCCGATGGCTCAAAGCCCCGAGTCGATCGGCGGCTCACCCGTCAGTCTTTACGTCTATGTCGAGGACGTCGATTCGTTCACCGAAAAGGCTGTCGCCGAGGGCTTGGAGGTATTGAAACCGGTCGCGGACCAATTTTACGGCGACCGGTCCGGACACTTCAAGGACCCCTTCGGGCACCTGTGGGGCTTTGCGACCCACAAAGAAGACCTCACACCGGACGAACTTAGCGAGCGTGCCAAAGTCTCGCACGGCGGCTGATCATTTCTATTTTGATGGCAAGCGGGCGTCGAGTACGCGGACATCACTACCGATCGGCATTACAACAAGACGGCTTCCGTCCGGACTGAATTGAACGCCGTACATTGCGTCAGGAAAGGGGATCGTCAGCACAGCCTCTCCGGTTTCGGTGTCCCACAATTTAACGGTCTGATCTGATGACGCTGTGGCGATACGCTTGCCGTCCGGGCTGAAAGTGACGCCGGATATCCCCTCGTCGTGGCTGATTGCGAACAGCTCCTTTCGCGATCGCGTGTCAAATAGCCTTGCGGTGCGCCCGCCGACCGTCGCGAGAGATCTTCCGTCCGGACCAAAGGCGATGAATATGATCCTGCCTGGGCCGGCAGAAAGGCTTCCGACCGATCGCCCCGTAGCGGCGTCCCACAACATTACCGAACCGTCCGTGCCGCCCGTAGCGATCATGTTGCCGCTGGTCGCAATGTATGTTGCTCCGTTCTTGTGATTTAGATCGTGCAACAGCTTTCCGGTATCGGCATCCCAGATCTTGGCGCTGTCGGTGGATGAGGTCGCGAGGACGCGTTTACCGTCCGGACTGAACGCGACCGAGATCAGCTGATTGCCGTTTGCCTCTTCAAATGTCCTTAACTCGGACTTGCTGGCGACATCCCACAACTTGATCTTATTATCATTACCGACGCTTGCGAGCCGCTTGCCGTTGGGGCTGAACGCCACGGCATTAGCAGATTGGCCGTGCGCCTGCCAGACCGCTAATTCCGTTCCGGTAGCGAGATCCCAGAGCCTAAGTTTTCCGAGCCAAGCGGCGGTCGCAACCGTCCTTCCATCGGGACCAAACGCAAGGCCGTAGGCGCTGCCGTCGTGTTTCCACGCCTGTCTGTGCGCATCTTTTGTCGAAAAGCTCCAAGTCTTGACGGTCGCGTCGCCCGCGCCGGAGTAAAATGTCGTTCCATCGGGTGCGGCCGCAATGGCGTTTACACTCTTTGTATGGCCATGCAGAGTGGCGACTTCGCTGCCCGTGGCGATATCCCAGATCTTCAGGCTTTGATCTGTCGAACCGGAGACAAGGCTCTTGCCATCAGGTGTGAAGGAAATACCGTTGACCCATTTCGCGTGACCGGTGCCGGCTCCGCCGAGCTTCTTGATCATCTTTCCGGTCGCATGATCCCAGAGCCGTATTGCGCTGTCTTTACCGCCGGCGGCAAGCAACTTGCTGTCCGGGCTGAAGGCGATCGCCTGGCCGGCCTTATAAACTTCGTCTCCCTCCGTCTGCATCACGGCAGGATCACCCCATGTCGATGTGTTCCAAACGGCGGCGATCTTATCGACCTCCCACGAGGCAACGGCGAGATTTTTGCCGTCAGGGCTAAACGCGATCGCAACCAGGGGTTTTACGCCGTACTCGAGTTGCTTGACCGGTTGGCCAGTTGCTGCGTTCCATACCTCAACGATTCCCCAGACGCCCCGGGCCTGCGATACATTCCATGAGCAAGTAGCGATCAGTGACCCGTCGGGGCTGAAGGTCGCGGCCGTGATGCCTTTGCCCTGTCCCTGCAGCCGCCGAACCTCGGCCTTTGTTGCGATATCCCAAACGATAACGGTGTGGCGAGAGAATGCCGCGGCCAAACGCCGTCCGTCCGGGCTGAACGCGACTGATTGGGGAGAAAGCTTTTCATCCTTGAATGCAAAAACCTCCGAACCGTTCGAGGCATCCGTGATCTTAACCGACCGGTCAGACGAGGCACTGGCGGCAAGTTTGCCATCAGGGCTAATGGCAACGGCGGTGACCGAAGCGGAATGGAGCGAACGCGAGACCTTGAACTGACTGGTTTGGGCGTTAAGATAAGACCATTCCCAACCTCGGTATTTTACCGGAGCAGTTTCGATCCATCGCCGGGCCTCGCCGGTCTCGTTGACCCGAAGTGCGTTCGAGGCAGCGGCAATATGGGCAAGATATGAGCGATATTCAATGTCGTTGCTCTGCGAAACTGCCACCGAGACAAATATCATGGCGGCCAGCGCTGTAAAAAAGAAATTCTTCATCTTCATTTCGTTTCTAACGGCTATGTTAATATACCTTCATCATGATCGCTCCGGAAACCCTGTCGTTCCTCAAGAAACTTGCTAAGAACAACGACCGGGAATGGTTTCAGGCCAACAAGAAAGCGTTTGACGCTGCTCAGGACAACATGACCGCCTTTGCCGGCTACCTGATCGGCGAGATCGGCAAGTTTGACGACGCCGTCGCAGGGCTCGACCCTAAGTCCTGTGTCTTTCGTATCTACCGCGACACCCGTTTCTCAAAGGATAAGAGTCCCTACAAAAGAAATCTCGGTGCGTACATTGCGCCGGGCGGACGCAAATCGATGTTGCCCGGATACTATTTTCAAGTCGAACCGGGCAGGAGTTTTATTGCGGGGGGCAAGCATAACCCCGACGGCTCCGAACTGTTAAAAATACGCACCGCTATTGCAGATAACTCGGCCGAATTCCTCAAGATCGTCAATAAGAAGAGCTTCCGTGAAACCTTTGGCGAAATGACCGGCGAAAAGCTTAAAACGGTTCCAAAGGGTTTCGACCCGGCACTCAAGGCTGTCGAATATCTAAAACTGAAGGAGTTTATGGCCTGGACTGAATTCAAGGACGACACCCTGCTGACATCGGCTGAATTTCCAAGACAACTAATCAAGATCACAAAAGAACTGTTTCCGCTTGTCTTATTTATGAGAAGAGCATTGGGCTAGCTGCGATCAATGACACCTTGCATGGGACTGCTCTAACAATTTGATCAGTTCATCATCAAACCGGACCGCGTCAGTCGCGACCAGCATATGCGAAATTCGCGGCATCGGACCCGTAAGTTTTGCCTTTTCGACCTTTTCATCAAATGGCCGGTCACCAAGGTCAAGGCCGATTCGGATCTCGGCCTTCTTGATATTCACCGCGGCGAACTCACGATTTTCGAGTATAGAAACGTAGGTTTTTTTCGGCAATATTGTTGCGTTTGGGAAGTTTCTCCCGATGAATGCTGCAAACTCATCGAATAGTGGCCGCATGTCAGCCGCCTTTGCAAATTGATCTTC
>CAZJFB010000064.1:10714-20957 GCA_964545145.1 uncultured Chloracidobacterium sp.
CTGCAAACTCATCGAATAGTGGCCGCATGTCAGCCGCCTTTGCAAATTGATCTTCGAGAAGCGTATCGGTGCTCGCGTACACCGGCTTGCCGCCGTTTGCGTGTATGCCCACGAGTAGCGAGGCGTGCATATGGTTAAATTTATGCTCGTCCTTGAGCCACGAGATCACCTCATTCCGCCTTCTGCCTCCAAGATCGTCGACGATCTTTAGCCATGCGGCCAATTCTTTTCCCGTCGTCGGCTTGAGGCCGTCCAGGAATTCTTTTTCGAACTCACCTGATGTCTTCTGTGCCATTTCCTTATCTCCAGATACCCAAAATAAACCCGATGACCCCGAAATAGACTGCAATGTAGCCGCAGTTGATCATGATGTGTTTCAGCGAACGCTGCTCGAAAAGGCCGATGATCACATACATCGCGATCGCCCAAAACGCTGCAAGTAGGCCGGCCGAGATGCCCCATTGCCAGGTAGTTCCAGATGAGCCCAAAAAGAACGCTAGATTGTACGACGCAAGATATGCCAGAACGAATGTTAGGCCAAAGACCTTAAGCGGATTCATCCGCTTAAGCTCCTCGTCGGTTAAGCCAACCTCACGCTGCCAGGCCCTTGCGAAGAGGATCGGCGACCACCAAACCCCTCCGATAACGAGGCTAAGAACAGCACAAACAAGGACCGCGATGTGATTCAGATAGAAAGTTTCCATAGCGGTCACGAGCGTAACCGCTTTTGCAGGGTAATGTATTGGAAAAAATTTACCTAGCCTACCGGAATGTAGTTTTGGTAATTCGTCTGGATCGTTGAATAATGCTCAGGCGTAAACCCGGAAAAGTGCTTGAAGTCGTTAATGAAATGCGACTGATCGTAGAAGCCGCATTCAAGGGCGATCTCACGCCAGTCCGGTTCCGACGATGAATCGATAACTCTGACCGCCTTCTGAAATCGCATTATCTTGAGAAATGCCTTAGGCGTAACACCAACTGAACGGCGGAACATGTCGGTGAAATGCTTTTGCGAGTAGCCTATCCGACCATTCATGCGAGCGATGCTCAGGCGGTCGGGCCGCAGCGTCATTTCGTTTACGGCGAACGCGACACACTCATTGATCTCGAGTCCTGATCGAAATTCGTTGAGCAGGAAATCCTCAACCATCCGAAATCGTTCGTCGACATTGTCAGTTGCCAGCAGACTCTCACGCAGCAGGCTGAAGCCCGATCCCCAAACCAGATCGGCATCGACGACGCTGTCGGATATCTCCTGCATCGGGAATGGAAAGAATGATGCCGCCATCCCTTTCCTAAACGATATCACCATCATTTCGGCCGCATTTCCCGACGGGATCGTGATCGGCTCAGTTCGCAGCCCCGACGTCCAAACGTGGTTGCAGGCCTGGATCTCTTTCAAGCTCAGATTATCGTAGATAAACTGCGGAGCATCGTGAAAGTCGATAAGTATCTCAGTATCGCCATTCGGTAAGAAACGGTCGATCTTATGGGCATGATAAACACCCGAATAAAAGATGAACGAGGCAATGAATCGATCAAGCGGATACCTTGGAATGTGAAACCTTAAGATCATCAGCCGGGCGAAAGCGTATCCCAAAAACTCAGTTGAAGCAAACGTTCGCCGAGACTACATGTCTTCAGATTCGATACGGGTGATCTTGTCAACGCGGCCGGCATGACGGCCGCCTTCGAATTCAGCAGCGAACCAGGCCTTGACGACGGCGGGAATAGTCCCGGCGGGCGTCGTGCGTGCGCCGATGGCGAGGACGTTGGCGTTGTTATGGCGGCGGGCGAGGCTCGCGGTCTCTTCGTTCCACGCAACGGCTGCACGGATGCCCTTTACCTTATTTGCCGAGATCGCCATTCCCGTTCCCGAGCCGCAAACAAGCAAACCCTGATCGTATTCGCCGCGGGCGACAGCCTCGCCGACCTTTCGGGCATAGTCTGGATAATCGACCGAGTCGGGCGAATTCGTACCCATATCCGTGTATTCGACGCCGATCTCGTCGAGCGTCTTCTTGATGTTCTCTTTTTCCTCGTAACCGGCGTGGTCGGTGGCAATCGCGATCTTCATAAGGCTATTTTATCCCCATTTTCTTTCGGCAACAAAAAGAGTGCAAGTACCAATGTCCATCAGCGTTCTGAACAAAAAAGGAGGCAAAGTGTATGCATATTAGGAAAGTCTGGGTCGTCACGGTTATATTTCTGATCTTGATCGTGCAAACTGCGAGTGGGAGCTCTCTCGACCAATTGGTCGCCAACTCGGCTGGCGAGGATACGGCAACGGCAACTGCCGCGATAACGGAATTGCGAAAAATGGGTCCAACCGGGCTCGACGCTCTGTTTGCAAAGTACGCTGCCGAGATCGAACGTTTTTCAAAAACGGGAGAATCTACCGATGAATGGAGGCGTATCGCCAACGCCATAGACTCAGTCGCCATGCAAAGGGACGCCTTTTCGTCCCACCTCTACTGGTACACCGACCTCGATGAGGCAAAACGCGTTGCCGCAAAACAGCATAAGCCGATCTTGACGCTACGCTTGCTTGGAAATCTGAACGAGGAATTTTCCTGTGCGAACAGCCGACTTTTCCGCGCGGTTCTGTATCCGAATACAGAGATCTCAAAGTATCTTCGCGACAACTACATTCTCCACTGGCGTTCGATTCGTCCGGCGCCGCGGATCACGATAGATTTCGGTGACGGCCGCAAGATCGAGCGTACGATCACCGGCAACAGTATCCACTATATTCTCGATTCCGACGGTGAAGTGATCGATGCGCTGCCCGGACTTTACAGCCCGCTTGCATTCAAGAAGTACCTAGTTCAGGCAAACGAGATGAATGACGCTCTTAGATCTGTGCAGATCGAGCGACACGGCCTGGCAATGATGAAGTATCGTAAGGCGAGTTTTGACGCCATTATGCAAAAGCGGCAGAAGGTGATCGAGACCGCAGGCGTAACGATGACCGAAACGAGGTCGGGCTCGCTGGCGATTCTTGCGGCCCCGATGGCCGTTGCAAAGGCGATAGTAGTTGACGAATACTCGATCCTCCGCGTTTATGACGATTTTGCGAAGTTCGAAGCAAGCCTGAAATTTGACGACTGGGACAAACTCGCCAAACTCTATTCGCCTGATCTCAGGATCGACGCCAATACCATCGCAATGATCCGTCGACAGAACGCAAGGACCGGCTTGACCGAGGACGAATTTAAGGCGATGCTCGCCAAACTCGACAAATTTGTCGCTCTCGATACGACGCGAAATGATTTCCTCTTTCACACCAAGATCTACGAGTGGCTCAACCGCGGGCGGGGGAACGGCGATCTCGAAAACCTCAATTCACAGGTCTACGACAAGATCTTTCAGACACCCGATCACGACAAATGGCTCGGGCTCTATTCGAGCGACGTTTACACCGCGCTTGATGGTAACGGGATCATTAAGTAGAGCCTTTTTGCCGAAAAACTTGGTCGAGGGCGTGAAAGAACTTATAATCATTTGAGTTCTGACGCGTCCGATGAGATTTATCAGTAAGTTCAAGGCTGTTCTGGTTCTGGCACCGATCGCATTCCTCGCGAACGGTGTCGTTGCGCAGGATTTCCTTCCTGAACTCGTTAAACGGATCAAGCCGTCAGCGGTAGCGATAGAGGTTTTCGATTCTAAAGACCAGACGATCGCACGCGGCAGCGGCTTTTTTGTTGCTCCCGACAGGATAATTACTAATCGTCACGTTATCGAACGCTCGACTCGCGTACAGGTGCATCTCGTTGATGGCCGCAAGTTTCCGGTAAAGGGCGTGCTAGCAGTCGATGGCGAGGCAGACCTTGCCCTGCTGCAGGTCGACGTGCCGAAGGAACTTGCTGTTCCGCTCCCCATTGTTCGTGCTGTCCCGCAGGAAGGCGAATCGATCGTCGTTATCGGCAATCCGTATGGCCTAGAGGGTTCCGTCTCCAACGGCATAGTCTCGGCGGTGCGTGAGATCGCCGGTTATGGCAAGATCATCCAGATCACTGCCTCGATCTCGCCCGGTTCCTCAGGTTCGCCGGTGGTTAATATGGGCGGCCAGGTGATCGGTATCGCGACGCTTCAGGCGGCCGAGGGTCAGAATCTGAATTTTGCCGTGCCCGCCGAGCGCATTTCTCAACTTAAGATCAGCGAGCTTCAATCCTTCTCCAGTCTTTCTGCCGAGGCTCAGCGGAACAAGCGTTCGGCGGCGGAGCGTTTGTATTCGCAGGGCCTCGCCCAGCTCTCGCGAGACGATTATGCTCGTGCCTTGCCTTACTTTGAAAAGGCTGCCGAGGCCGACCCCAATTACGCCGAGGCGTGGTACCAGGCAGGCTATTGCTACGGCGTCTTAAATAAGCATACAGACTCGCTGCGTGCGTCAAGACAGGCCGCAAAACTCCGCCCTGAATGGGCCGCCGCCTTTATTAACATCGGGGCATCGAGCTTTGCTCTCGGCCAATACAAAGAGGCGGTTGACGCCTATCGTCAGGCCATCAAGCTTGATGACGATGCCGAAACCCAATATTCGCTCGGCCTCACCTATGGCAAGCTCAACCGTACCGACGAAGAGATACTCGCCTATCGTCGTGCTGTCGCCATGAAGCCGGACCATGCCAACGCGATAGAGAAACTCGGCTTGGCTCTCTTTAAGAATGCACGGTACGCTGACGCGGCCGTCCAATTCGAGCAGCTAAAGACCTACAAGCCTGATGCCAAGACCTATAACTACGCGGGCGAGTGCTATTTTGAGATCGGCAAATTCGACGAGAGCGTCGAGGCATTTAACAACGCTCTTGGGTACAATCCCGACCTCGAAAAGGCCCGTTACAATCTCGGCCGAGCTTACATTAAGCTTGGCAACCGTGAGATGGCACAGGTCCAGTACGAGATCCTAAAGAATTCGCGCTCTGACTGGGCCGATCGACTGCTGGTACTGATAAACCCTAACCTTTGAACTACGGGCACGTCGTGACCGGATTGCCGCACATGTCCCCGGCCGAGAGCCAACCCGCTTTTCCCTTATATTCGACCTTAAATCCGAAGCAATCGTAACCGATCAACCTGGGCAGGACATCGCTTGGTATCGTGCCTGCTTTTTTTGAACGGCGGTCGGGCAGTGAGAACAGCGAGACCGGTTTTGACGAATTGCCGTCGGGCCGTTCGGTGTTCACGGTCGCCATTTTCGACGATATCCAGCCGATTCCCTGAAACGAGACATCACCGTCGACCGACTCGGCACTGCGAATGCGGAGCCAGCCGTTCGAGTAGCCGGTGATCTCGACGATCGTTTGTTGGCCTTCGTCGCGAGCGAACGGGATCTTGCCTATCACCTTTGCCGAGGCAGCCGGTTTTTGCCGGACATTGAGCCCTTTCGGATCCGTGTCGGTGATCCATGCCCGGTGGATGCATTTCTCGTTGACCTGAGAAAACGTGGCGAGTGCGGAAAGGGCGATAGTCACGAGCGTCGGAATAATTAAAGATCTCATAGCATCATCTTCGAGCGGCGGGCCGTTTTTCGATTTCGGCATTCCGCGGCCATTCAGGATAATATCAGAGTATGGAATTAACGGTAGCCATTACCGGTGCCTCGGGCACGATCTACGCCAAACGGACGCTGCAGTTGCTGGCTGAGAGCGGCGTTGTCGAGACGATCAACTTGATAATGTCTGGTACTGCCTCAACCGTCGCCCAGGTCGAGCTCGGCATTAACCTGAAAGACCCGACGGCGGCAAAGTTCAACGATTGGCTAGGCCTGCCGACTGACTCAAAACTTATCAGATACTGGCGTCTCGATAATCTTGCGGCCAAGCCGTCCTCAGGTTCGAATAAGCAAGCCGGGATGATCGTCGTCCCATGCTCAATGGGCACGCTCGGGGCGATCGCGTCCGGTGCTGGCACGAACCTTATTCATCGTGCCGCCGACGTCTGCCTAAAGGAGGGCAGAAAGCTCGTACTCGTGCCCCGCGAGACGCCATACAACGCGATCCATCTCGAGAATATGCTTCGGCTTTCGCATGCCGGTGCCAGGATAATGCCGGCGAGCCCTGGGTTTTATCACCGGCCGAAGACGATCGACGAACTTGTCGAGCACCTTTGCTTTCGGATACTCGACCAGTTCGACATTCCCCATTCAAAACGGTCGCAGTGGACCGGCGAGGAAGTATCGGGATAGCCCGCATGAATGGGAGGCGGGGCGGCTCTTGGGAGAATTGTTTTATGACACGAAAGTTCTGCTTTTTCATATTGATCGTCGCGTCGGTTGCCGCTGCAGCAAGTGCTCAAGAGCGGTTTCTGCGGCCGGTTGACGACGCGAAAAAGGACCCATCGTTCCTGGCGTTTCGCACCGCTTTGATCGCTGCCGCCGAGCGGCGCGACGCGAACTACATCTATTCGATCGTCGATCGAAACATAAAGCTCGGCTTCGGCGGAGAGGACGGCATCGGCAATTTCAAAAAGACATGGAAACTTACAAACAAGGACAGCGAATTCTGGGCCGAGTTCCTTACCGTTATCAAAAATGGCGGCGCATTCTCCGAAAAAGGCAGGCTGTTCACTGCCCCATATACATTTAGCTCGTGGCCCGAGGACATAGATGCCTTCGAATATCTCGCCGTCTTTGGCAATAACGTCAACCTTCGCGACGCTCCGTCAAAGGACGGCAAGGTTATCGGCAGCCTCTCGTACAACATTGTCCGGGTCGATAGCGATAAGTCGGTTATGAGCAACGCTGCACGCGACGAGGACCGCAGATTCACTTGGTACAAGGTCACGACACTCGGCGGCAAAGAGGGGTTCGTCAGCGCCGACTTTGTCCGGAGCAGCATCGACCTGCGCGCCGGGTTTGAAAAGGTCCGCGGCAAGTGGAGGATGACATTCTTCCTTGCAGGAGATTGACCATGTCGGATACCGTTTCGCGGTTCTCTAACCGCGTCGCCAATTACGTAAAATACCGGCCCGATTATCCGCGTGAGATCATCGGGCACCTTTCGGCGAACTTCGGATTGAGGCCCGCCACTATCATCGCTGATATCGGATGCGGAACCGGCATCTCGTCTATGATGTTCCTCGAGAACGGCAACCGCGTCTTCGGTGTCGAGCCGAATGACGCCATGCGCGAGGCGGCCGTCGAGTACCTCGCCGGGTTTCCCAATTTCGTTTCCGTAAAAGGTACTGCCGAGGCGACCGGGCTCGCGGACGAGTCGATCGACATCCTGGTCGCGGCGCAGGCTTTTCACTGGTTCGATCTCGAAGCCGCCAAGCCCGAGTTTCAACGTGTCGTGAGACCCGGCGGGCATTTCGTACTAATGTGGAATGAACGCCAACTCAATACATCGCCGTTTCTGATCGAATACGAGCAGTTTCTGGTCAAATACTCATCAGATTACACGGTGGTGCGTCACGACCGATTTGACTCCTCGGTGCTCGACCGATACTTTGACAACGAACTTCATTCGGCAGTGTTTCCCAATCAGCAAATATTCGACTTTGACGGCCTCAAGGGCCGAATGCTCTCGGCGTCGTACATGCCGAACGAAGAGAGCGAGATCTATCCCGCGATGATCGAAGAACTCAGAACTCTATTTGCCAAACACCACGAAAACGGTAAAATTAAGGTTTTGTATGACACGAATGTGTACATCTCCCGCAGGTAGTTTATGGCAGTAAAGGCTCAAGAGATCCCAGGAATTCGTACAATAACAGTCGCTCATTCACCCGATTCGGACGATGCATTCATGTTCTACGGCCTCGCCACGAACAAGCTCGTGACCGAGGGACTGAAGTTCGAACACACACTCAAGGACATCCAGTCGCTCAACGAGGACGCAAAGAACGGCGTTTTTGACGTGACGGCGATCTCGTTTCACGCCTATGCGTACGTTGCCGACAAGTACGCCCTTTTGCCGCATGGGGCGAGTATCGGAGACAAGTACGGCCCGATCGTCGTCTCGAAGGAGCCGCGCGAGGCAAGCGAGATCGGCCAGATGAAGATCGCGGTACCGGGCGAACTTACGAGTGCCTACCTTGCACTGCGCATCTATAACAAGGACTTTCAGCACATCGTCATTCCCTTTGACGAGATCATCGACGCGGTCCAGGCCGGTATCGTCGATGCCGGGCTGCTCATCCACGAGGGCCAGTTATTTTACAACCAGCTCGGCCTCGACAAGGTGCTCGACCTGGGCGAATGGTGGCACGAGAAAACGGGCCTTCCGCTGCCGATGGGCGGCAACGTCATTCGCCGCGACCTCGGCAAAGACCTGATGGAGCAGGTCTCAAAGCACCTTCACCGCTCGATCCAGTACTCAATGGACAATCGCGAAGACGCACTTGCCTACGCGATGCAGTTTGCCCGCGACATGGAGCCGGCACTCGCCGACCGTTTTGTCGCGATGTGGGTGAACGACCTTACGCTCGACTATGGCGAACGCGGCCGCGAGGCTGTGAAACGCTTCCTCGCCGAGGGGCACAAGGCCGGCCTTATCCCGCATAAGGTCAAGGTCGATTTTGTCGGCTGAGGCTAGCGGCGTTTTTCGCCAGATCGAGTCCCCAACACAGGCCACGGAGCTGAAATAGATAACAATTACGGGTAAGCGAGAGATCGCTTGCCCGTTTTCTTTAGGTATGAGAAAGTCCGCATCCCGTGTGAAAAATTTCGGTTGGCAGGGCGGATCTCTTGTTTGGATCGCAGCGAAGCGGGCTTTGCGCGGCGGAACGGCGGTTGCGTTCGATCACTGTATCAGTTAGTCCGGCGACCCGTGGTGACGGGCCCGGAAATTGGTGGAGGTGTGGCATGAAACGTATCCTATGTCTTTCGCTGTTAATATTTGCGGGCGCAGGTGCGTCCTTTGGCCAGGAGGCGAGCCCGAGCCCGACCCCAACCCCGGTGTCGGTCTCGCGTGAGCAGGAGATCGAGGCTCAAAAGGCACTAATTGACAAGGAGCGGGAGTTGCTCGAGGCCCGCCGCAAGTATCTGAAGGAGATCGCCGACGCCTTTAGTTACGATCCGCAATTCGGCCGCGACAAAGCCGGCGGCACTACCAGTTTCGCGACCGAGCAGACGCCAATACTCGAGACTGTTTCGCTTAGTTACGAGGCCATTGGTGAGTTGTCCTCCGAGGCGGAGAGGAGGCTGGCCCCGATTCTGAGCGGCTATGACCGCGTGGTGATCTACAACAAGCAGGATTTCGAGTCGCTATCCCAATACAGGCTGTTTCGAGAGCAGTCACGGCTTACTCTGGATGCATATGATCAATGGCGAAGAGCGGTCGATGCGGCCGCGGCAAAGGGTCCGGCAGGAGGCGACGATGTCAAGATAATGACAGACGGCAGCCGGTCGGCCGTGGCGGGATTTCTGACGTCGATGGCAGGCGTTCCGTCGATCGTCAAGTCGGCCGTCGGCTCGGTCGCCGAACTTTTGTCGATGTTTCGCACCGACACGACGATCACCGAGTCGTCAAATATTATTCAGGATGGAGCACTCAAGGCAGTTATGGCAGGCACGCTTTTGCGCTCATTTCCCCAGATGCGGGTCTATAATCCGGACCAGTTCACACCTGAGTACGACATCGGCGTCGGGCAGAGCGATCTACTCTACGGCAGGATGATGCGGCTCGATGCTGCTGAGGCCGATATTGACTACTTCATCTCCGAGGCGGGCAAACTCTCGGCCCGTGACAAGGCAGTTCCGGAGGTTTCGAGGCTCATTCTCGCCGCGGGGCTGGCTAAACGCCAGATCCGAAAGATCGCATTTGCTGCCGCTCCGCAGGGCGAACCGCCATCCTCGGCCGGCGAGGCCGCGGTGGTGTGGTTCAGACAGATGCTTGCGGCCGAGAAGCTCGCAAACTTTCTCGAACGTCCCGGTCTGAACGGAGCGTCGCCACGCGCGGGCATCTTGAAGGTAAGGGTGCTGTCGTCGGGCGGCAGCCGCCGGGAGCGAAAGAACCTGATCCTTGGTGCCCGAACCGATTACAGCGGAAGCGCGGTCATGGAGATAGCTCTCTATGACGCAGACGGTACGATGCGTTTTTCGGACGTACTTTCGCACCATACGGGATTTAGGAAGTTCAAGACAGGCTCGGCCAGGCCTTAAAGATCACACGTTTCGTCAGCGACCCCGACGAGGTCAATTCAGGCCTGAAACGCGCCGGAATTCGTCAGGCGGGCGCCCAAAGGCCCAAGCTCGCGACTCGCCACTCTTTTTCGATTGTCAAAGATCTGAGCCCGTCGTTAT
>CAZJFB010000065.1:0-20798 GCA_964545145.1 uncultured Chloracidobacterium sp.
TCGAATCATCTTCTTCTGCTGCTGCGTGGGTTGTTTGGTACGACGGCGTTGTTTTGCTTTTTTCAGACGCTGCAGCAGATGCCGCTTGCATCGGCGATGACTATCCAATATCTATCGCCGATATTTACGGCGACGATCGCGATCTTCGTGCTGAAAGAGAAGGTGATGCCGCCCCAATGGTTCTTTTATGCGATCGCGTTTGGCGGCGTGTTGATGATCGAACAGTTCGACAGCCGAATATCGCCTTTCTACCTCGCTCTGGGCATCTTGTCGGCGTTTTGCTCGGGAATGGCGTACAATCTTGTCCGAAACTTGCGGGGAAGGGAGCATCCACTCACGGTCGTGCTCCATTTCCAACTTGTCGGGGCGGTCGTTGGTTTGATCTCACTGTTCTTTGACTGGAAAATGCCTGAGGGCTGGGATTGGGCGTATATATTCCTGATCGGTGTTTTTTCGCAGCTAGGGCAGATATTCCTGACGAACGCGCTTCAACGAGAACGAATTGCGGGCGTGGCAATTATCAATTATACCGGACTGGTCTATGCCCTTTCAGTGGGCTGGATCGTCTTCGGCGAGTCGCAGGGAATAATGGCACTTGGCGGCATGCTGCTGGTTGTCGCCGGTGTTCTGATGAGCGTCATGTATGGCAGACGGAGACGGGCGATCGAGCAGATCGAGGCGACCGCAGCTTGATGCGGTAATTGTGTCCCGGACGGAGTCTATGATACGAGCGGCGATAATCACTGTAAGCGATACGAGAGGATCGATGAACGATGTCTCGGGCGACCGGCTCGAGGACCTCGTTGCGACCCTGGGAGCCTCGGTGTCCCAAAGGGAGATCGTCACCGACGATCTTCAGGGACTCATTGAGACGCTCTCAGACCTTTCGGACAATGGTGAGATCGATCTGATACTTACTACAGGTGGAACCGGTTTCGCACCCAGAGACAACACACCAGAGGCAACGCGAGCGGTCATAGAACGCGAGGCTCCGGGGCTTGCCGAAGCGATGCGGCGCGAGTCGGCGTCAAAGCATCCGATGGCGATGCTCTCACGAGGCGTGTGCGGGATAAGGAAGAAAACACTCATCATCAACCTTCCGGGTTCTCCAAAAGGCGTTGAAGAGTGTTTCGAGGTCATTCGTCCCGTGCTCAGACACGCAGTTGACCTCCTCAACGGTAATACACGACACTAGCTGCTGCACCGTTCAACCGACCGCTATTTTTTTAGGGAATTGGCGATCAGTGCGGCCACGTCGCTCTTCAATTTCTTGAGCGAATTTATCTCGATATACATCATGTGGCCCGATTCGTAGTACTCGAAGCTGATATTTTTCCTAAGTGCCGGGTCCAGATTGAGAGCGGAGATCGTGTATTCAGCCGCATAGAATGGCGTCGCCATGTCGTAGTAGCCTTGGGCGACAAGGATCTTCATATACGGATTTTTTGACATAGCATCCTTCATTGGCATGCTAGTATCGGCGTATTGGTTGGTTACATTGTAGTTCCAGGGAGCTGTTATGCCGCCGCCAAGGATGAAATACTCGACATCCGATCTGTAGCCGAGTTCACGTCGAACGTAATCATTGAATGCCGCAGTATACGGCGGCCTGATCGCGCTCATAGAAGGATCGCCGCCTGTCGTATCACCGGCCGCGTCACGATCGATCCCCTTGAAGCGGCTGTCGAGCCGGCCTGTCGTTCTTCGCTCGCTGCGAAGGAGTTCCTTATTAAATTCGCCAAGTTCGACACGGAAATTGTTCTGCTCAATAAAGTCCTTGCTCAGTCCGGTCAGATTGCTAAACTTCGTCGCTAAAGCGTTTCTTTCGGCGGGGGACAGCGTGTCGATCTTCATCATAGCGGCCGCATACTCGCCGCCGGCGAAATTGCGTGCTTCCTGCGTGACCTGTGCTAGCGTCTTAGACTGCATCGATGGAGGCAGTTTCTTGTGATACCAGGCGGTCGCGGTGTAGCTCGGTAAGATCAGGATCAAGGGAAGATCGTTGTTATCGGCAAAACGTATCGTCTGAAAATTGAGGACCGATGAAACAAGGGCAATGCCGTTCAAGGCGACACCGTGTTCAAAGAGCCAGTTTGACAGGCCGGCAGCACGCGTCGTGCCGTAGCTCTCGCCCACAAGGAACATCGGGGACATCCATCGATCGTTCCGGCCCAGGTACATTCTTATCATTTCGCCGACAGATTCGATGTCGCCGTTGATGCCAAAGAACTTACTCGCCAACTCAGGCCGCGCCGCACGCGAGTAACCGGTTCCGACCGGATCGATGAAGACCAGATCCGTCTCAGTCAGCCAGGTGCTCTGATTGACCTCCATCTCGTACGGCGGAGGTGGCATCATTCCGTCGTCGAGCATCTTGATCCGCTTCGGCCCGAGTGCACCGAGGTGGAGCCAGACGCTCGCCGAGCCGGGGCCGCCGTTGAATGAGAACATCAGCGGACGGTTTTTAGGTGCGTTATCGAGGGTGTAGGCGATGTAAAAGATCCGCGCCTCAGTCTCGCCGGAGACCGCGTTCTTGATCGGCATAAAGCCCGTCGTCGTCGTGTAATTCAACTGCCGTCCACCGACGATGATCGACTGTTTTGTGACGACCGGCGGTTCCTCACGCTCGGGCGAGGCGGCAGGCCGAGGCGCAGCTGTCTGCTGGGTCTGCGGTTGGTCGTTGCCCTGGCGATTTGGCGGCTGAGCGGTCGCCGAATGTGCAAGTGCGAGAAACAGGGACAAATATACCGGTGCTTTCATAAAGAGCGATCCTGATTTTCTTAGTTTGGATTTGAACGAAGGTAGATTAGCATACACGTGATCTAAACGCGATGCGGGTCGCCGAATTGGAGTTAGCGGCCTTAAAGCCATATAATTCGCAACTAACCCTTAAACAAAATATGAAAACGAACGTCCATTGTCGCCGCCTGCCTGTCCTTTTTTTTACTGTCGGTTTAATTGTTGCGAGTACCTTCGCACAGGAGCTACACAGGGCCAAGCCCGAAGAGGTCGGGATGTCGTCGCAGCGGCTGGCGCAGCTTTCGGTCACGCTGGATCAATACGCCAGGGACGGTCGTCTTGCGGGCGGCGTTGCGATGGTCTTACGTCGTGGGAAAGTGGTCTATCAGCATGCGTTTGGTCAACGCGATCGCGAGGGGAACTCCCCGATGAAATCGGACGCGATCTTTCGTATCGCGTCACAGAGCAAAGCCTTGACCAGCGTCGGGATAATGATCCTCCAGGAGGAAGGGAAACTCTTGATCTCGGACCCGGTGAGCAAGTTCATACCCGAGTTTGCGAATTCGACGGTTGCCGTACCGAAAGACGGTGGCGGATATGACGTGGTCAAGGCGAAGCGGCCGATAACCATCCGTGACCTGCTGACCCATACCGCAGGGATCAGCTATGGCGGAGGCCCGGCGAAAGACAAGTGGGAAGCGGCGAAGATCACCGGATTTTACTTTTCGGACCGCGATGAGCCGATCGCGGCGACCATTGCTCGAATGGGAGCCCTACCGATGGACGCTCATCCGGGTGAGCGTTGGATCTACGGCTACTCGACAGACATTCTCGGAGTAGTTATCGAAAAGACCAGTGGCCAGCCGTTTGACCAATTCCTACAAAGCCGGATCCTTGGACCATTAGGGATGAAAGATACAAGTTTTTATCTGCCTGAATCAAAGATCGATCGGCTAGCCACCGTATATTCGGCCAAGGACGGTAAGATCGAGCGAGCACCGGCCGAGGGCACTATTCAAAGTCAGGGCCATTATGTAAAAGGCCCTCGAAAGAGCTTTTCGGGCGGCGCCGGATTGCTCTCGACCGCGACAGATTACGCAAGGTTCCTGCAGGCTCTGCTCAACGGCGGCCAGCTCGATGGAAAGCGAATACTCAGCCGAAAGTCGGTCGATCTAATGACGGTCGATCACTTGCGGGCCATTCCTTACAATCCGGGGCAGGGATTTGGCCTCGGATTTTCGATCGTTAAGGATGTTGGTGCGTACGGCGCCCCATCGTCGGTTGGTGAATTTAGCTGGGGCGGAGCTTACCACTCCACTTACTGGGTCGACCCGAAGGAGCAATTGGTCGTGGTGTATATGACGCAATTGCTCCCGGCGGGAAACATTGATGATTACGGTAAGCTGAGGGCCGGTATCTATTCGGCCATTGTTGATTAGGCCTTCATCGCCTCGATGATACTCACCGGAGAGGGCGTCGGAATGATCCGGGTCATCCTAAAGCCTGAACCGGTCAGCAGTGTCTCAAATTCGGAGGCCGTGCGCTCCATACCACCCGGCGAGATCAGCATCTCGAGATCGAGGATCTTTGAGAAGTGCGGCACATTACCGTCCGGAACGACCGCGTCAATGATCAGCACCTTCGCATGATCGGGCATCGACCTTCTAATGTTGCGAAGAATGGTTTGATCTATGTCGTCGTACCAGTCGTGGATAATATGCTTAAGTACATAAACGTCCGCGACAACAGGTATCTCTTCAAGAAAATTGCCGGGTACGAGCTTCACGCGATCGGCGACACCATGGGCCGTCATCATTGCCGGGGCACCTTCAAGCACCGGCGGGACATCGAACAACACACCATTTGCGGCCGGATATTCTTCCAGGATCGCCGCAAGCAGATGACCATAGCCGCCCGCGATATCCGCGATCGTCGCTGCATCCGAAAAGTCGTATGAAGCTAATATCGCGGGGATCGTGACCTGTGAGAAGCTGGTCATTGCTCGATTAAAGGTCTCACCAAGCGCCTTATTTGTCTCAAAGAGATATGGGAATACAGGCTCGCCGTGGACGTCCTCCCAGATAGGCTTGCCCGAGCGCACGCTGTCGATCATCCGCGAATAGATAGCCCAGTGAGGAGCTTCATTCATCCATAGGATCATCTCTCGCATACTATTGGGAACATCCGAGCGAAGAAGTTCGGTCATTGGCGTATTTGTAAATGTCCGATCTCCGACCTCGGCAAACGCGCCGACACTTGCCAGGGCTCGCAATAATCGAAAAAGAGACGGTTCATCCGTTTCGGTTTCCTGTGCCAGCTCGGCGGTCGAATGCGGGCCGTTCGCGAGCATGTCCGGGATCGACAGTTTCGCCGCGACAAAGAGAGCCTGAGACACGAACATTCCCATCCCAAGCTGCATTAACTGGGCGTCCGGGGGCAATTGGTGCGGAGCTATATCGTTGTCCATATTATTTGATCACCTCACTTACGACTCTTCCGTTAACGATCACGCCTGTGCAGTGGCTCGTCCATTCGAACGGGTCGCCATCGTACATGGCAATGTCGGCGTCCTTGCCGACCGCGATTGAGCCGACGCGATTGTCGATCCCGAGTATCTTAGCGGCGTCGATCGTTATGGAGGCGAGTGCATCGCGCTGCGAAAGCCCGTTTGCCGCGGCCATTCCTGCTTCGAAGAGAACGATCCTCGTCTTTGGAACGTAACCCTCGTAACCGCTCTGCAGGGCTATCGAAATGCCGGCTGCGCGCAGTTTCGAAGCATTTTCAAGGGAGAGATTGGCTCTTTCGCCGCCCGGGCGTGCCATTGTGGCATGCACGATGACCGGGAACCCTGAGGCCTTTATCTCATTTGTAAGCAAGTGGCCGTCCGCAGCGCCGTCGAGGACGATCTTGATGTTAAATTCTTTCGCAATACGGATCGCGGTCATTATGTCCTGGGCCGCTTCGGCGGTCACCAGAAGCGGCACCTCGCCCTTGATGACGCGAGCCATGATCTGAGACCTCAGGTCTTTCGGCTTGTCCGCCTTAGCCTCATTTTCCTGGGCCTTGATCAACTCGGCTCGAAGCATCGACGCCTGTTTGGCCCTTGTGCCGGGCGATCGGCCCGACGCGTTGGCTCCGGGGCCGAGCGTTACGGCGATCATCGCGACCGGAACCATGGTAGCCTCGTCAACATTTTTTCCGACGGTCTTGGCTATCATCGTCTGTCCCGAGGCAAGAGCCCCGGGCTGATGTCCGGTGTGGATGGTGGTGACGCCATACTGTCGAACGACCTCGATAAGTTTTTCCTCGGCATTGTACGAATCCGTTGCCCGCAACTCCGGCTGGAATGAGGAGCTGCCGTCAAGGGCCATCTGATCGTGCGGTTGATTCAAATATCCGTTAAGGCCAATAACCGTGTGAGCATCGATCAGGCCGGGGGTTACAACCTTAGCCGAGACGATTCGATAACCGGCCGGTATTGTCACCGACGCGGCAGGGCCGACAGCCTCGATCTTGCCATCCTTGATCAGGATGACGCCATTTGTGATCGGCTGGCCGGCCATTGTCCAGACTGTTTCACCCTTAACCGCGATCTGGGAACTCGCGGCTGAAGCCATAAAAACCATCACCGCAGACAAGCAAAGGGAAAGGGTCGCAAGGCGTCTAAGGTACGAACTAGCATTGATTCGCGTCATAAATGTGTGCATTCTGTACCGCGGTTGCGGCGTATTGAAAGTTCTCATTCTCATTAGTTTCCACCTCCAATATCGCCGTCGAAACAGTGAATATCGTGGGCTGCGTCTCCGTCATCGCTTGCTCCACGTCCGCCCACCGCGAAGATACGATCCGCCGCGTTCGAGCGGTCAAATACTTTCTTCCCGTCCACCCATGTCTGTTCGACGTGGGTATAAATGCTCAGCGGGTCGCCGGATAGGATAACGAAATCTGCGTCTTTGCCAGCCTCGAGCGAACCGACACGATCCTGCAGGTCGAGCATGATCGCACCCGCCATGGTCATGCCATAGATCGCCTTTTCACGGCTCATGCCGGCACGTACCGCAACACCGGCGGAGCGAAGGAACCATCGCGAATCGGTGATGCCGTCGTCGGTGTGGAAGCCGATGACCGCCGCTCCGGCCTTCTCGAGGGCAGCGCCGTTCTTGTAGTCAACGTCGAGCGTCTCTAGCTTGCCGCCCGGGGCATCGATCATGATTATAGACGACGGAACACCGGCCTTTGCGATCTCGTCAGCGACCTTCCACGCTTCTGAGACGTGCTGCAGGACGATACGAAATCCGAATTCTTTTTGCAGCCGTAGAGCCGTCATGATGTCGTCGTGACGATGAGTATGAAAATGAACGACACGCTTTTTCTCGAGGACCTCGACGAGAGCTTCCATCGCGAGATCGCGCGGCGGAAGTTTGGCCTTGTCTCCGCCGGCCTTTGCAACCTTGTCCCGATACTCCTGAGCCCTTATGAACTGCTCCCGGACGAGTGCGGCGGATTTAGCCCGCGTGCCCGGAAAAGCTCCGCCGCCGGGCCGTATTGGGTTTGTTCCGTTGGCAAACTTGATCCCGCCCATGTACTTGCCGTCCTTGCCGAAGATCAAAAGGTCGTCGATCTTGACTGCATCGTCTCGAAGCTTCAAATAAAGCGTCTGTCCGCTGTCGAGATGGCCTGAGCCGGGCATAACGTTAACGGTCGTAATGCCGCCCGCCTGTGCCCTCTGAATGCTAGATGCCTGAGGATTGACGCTATCGAGGATCCTTACGTCCGGCTGAATCGGTGCAGTGGAGTCAGCACCGGCGGGGCCGCCGATGTGGCTATGAGTATCCACGATTCCGGGCATGATCGTCTTCCCCTTCATATCGATGATCGTTACGTCGGATGAAAGCCGAACGGAGCGTGCATCTCCGACGGCCGTGATCTTACCGTTCTGTACCAGCAGGACGCCCTGCTCAATAGGCTGTCCTACGACAGGAATGATCCGGGCGTTCAGGAACGCAATAGGCTTCTCCTGAGCGGTCATGGGAACAACAAACACCAGGATCGCCGGAACCAACAAAAATAGTTTCTTCATTAAATGAACCTCAGATGGTCGGGATATTGAATCGGTATAGATAAGTTGCTACGGAAAGGCAGTTGGTGTCAATTCAGCGCGGGTAGGAAAACCATGAATCTGGTCCCGGAGGGGCTGTTTGCGGCCACATCGATGCGCCCGCCGTGTGCGGTGACGATACCGTAACAAACTGCAAGGCCGAGTCCGGTACCTTTTCCTGCCGGCTTTGTCGTATAGAACGGATCAAAGATCTGTGCAGCGGCCTCAGTATCGATACCTATTCCGCTGTCGATGATCTCGACACGAATATGGCCGGCTTCAAGCGTCGTCGTAATGGAGAGTGAGCCTCCGTCAGCCATCGCGTCGCGAGCATTCAGCAATAGGTTCAGGAATACCTGCTGCAGTTGGTCTTCGTCTGCAAAGACCGCAGGCAGTCCTTCGCCGAGTTCTGTGTTTACATCGAGATCTTGAAACGCCTTATCAAAACTCGACAGACGCAGTGCTGTGCGTATGACGTTGTTTACGTCGACCTCAGACCGCGCAGCCGGACGTGACCTAGCGAAGTTGGTCATATCCTGCGTGACTTGCTTGATGCGGTCGATCTGTGCCGAAATAAGGTTCAGTCGCTCCCGAGTTTCAACACTGTGGCCCTCTTGCGATCTCATCATTTGTACAAGTGACGAGATAGATGCCAGCGGATTGTTAACCTCATGGGCGACGCCAGCTGCTAAGGTGCCCATCGCCGCGAGTTTTTCGGCACGGGTCAGCTGTTCATTTAGCCGCTGAAGCTCATCGATGTCGGATGCCATCTTACGGGACATTTCATTGAACGAACTGGCTAGAAGGCCGATCTCATCGTTACTTTTGCGAAGGTCGACCTCAGTGCCGTAGGCACCTTTAGCGACCTCGACAGCCGTGAGTGTGATCCGCTGAAGCGGCCGCGAGACCGTCCTGAGTACCAAAAGGAGCAGCAGAAGATTTGGTACCAGTGCCGATATTACGCTGAAAACCAGATATCGGCGCCACGCCTCGTAGTCCATGCCGTTACGAAAAGCCCACCAAGCGATCGGTATCTGAAAGATCACAAAACTGACAACCGCGACCGATGCAATGCTGATCGCGACCTTGTAGGTCAGCGGGAAGAGTCGGAACTGATTAAGGGCGGTCTGAAATGAGAAAAGCTTGAAATTGAATATAGCGTAGGCGTAGATCAGGACGCCCGGGAGTACGAATATCGCACTCAACGGCAGCAGTTCGTAATAGCCAAAATACGGAAGTGCAATATTCGCGAGGGTTTTTAGAATTCCGGTAAGAGCAAGGCCCCAAATGATCGCGCCGACCTGCTGTCCCTCCTGAGTTCCCGCAAATTTGCGATATTTGCCAAAAAGGACATAGGCCCCGTAAAAGAAGAGAAAATAAACATAGCCGACGAATGCATACGCAAGCGGCGTCAAGTCGATAACAAATCTTCCGTCCTCAAAGGCCGCTTTTCGCCACATTACGCCCAGGACCGTCGCCGGAATGAGCACCAGGCCGGGAGCGAAGAGTACGGCCGCACGGCGTCGCGGCGTACGGGCATTCTCGGGAAAGACCCAGGCGAAAACAACCAACGCATATTGCATCAAAAGAGCGGTGATGAAGCTGACCGAAGCCCACCAACCGGCGGTCGAGTCTCGCGGATAGAAATTCCAGAAGATCAGGTCCTTGGTTGTCCAGATAGCGAGGAAGGCGATGAACGTAGCAAAGGTTTGGTGGGCGCGCTTCCGCGGGTCGGCCACAAACACGTAGAAACCAAGCCCGACCAATAGAAAAAGGGCGAAGAGATGCAGCAGGACCAGCATCCATATGATTCTAAAGCGAAGACCCGATAGAACAAAGGGCAGTGATTACATCAAGGGTGGCCGACTGACGCCGCCGCGTTTTGGACCGGAGAGAGAGTTGTGTGCCTCTGGTCGGCCTGTGTGAGATCTATTGGATCTCCAAGATGGGAGCATAGACACGACGCCATTTGGTACAAGGATTCGTCGCCTGATCCTTCTGCCAACTCAGCGATCGTATTTAGGAAGTCATGACGGGCGTCAGCGTAATGCCTCAGAAGTCGCCCGCGATTCAAACGTGCAAGGCATCTGGCGGCGATCACAGTGTCGTGTTGGCCGGCGATATCAAACAGCTCAGTACCTAATGATGTTTCGGTATTTTCACTCAAGCTGTCTGCGAGTCCGGCCAAGCGATAAAACACTTCGCGAAACTCGAATAATGACTGTGTCTCATTGCCGTCAAACGCAGCGTCCTCTATTTGTTGGCGGATGGCCTCGATCTCATGTCTAGCGGGCTTTGCCTTCTTATCGAGGCGACGCCAGAGAAGCATCACGGCGGAAATAGGCCAAGCCGAGAATGCCCCAACGATCCCAAGCCAATGAAGCGACTCTGGTTGAGCAGACTTGGACGTAGCCCTATAAACGGCAAACGGTGCCCCGCAGGCAAGATAAATGATAAGCAACTCGACTAAATCCATTCTTGTACACTTTTGCATGCAAAGGCCGTGCCTCTGCGCGGCATCGAAGTTGTGCCGCAACGACGTACCGGATTTCCAACAAAATACGGTGCATCTTAAAAAATAGGGAACAACCAATCTTCTTGCGTCGTAATCTTAGTGTTTGCATATCGCAAATATATCCCGAACCTTTTTGCAGAATGCAAAAGAGCGGAAAACTGTAACTCTTACTTAATCAAGGTGGATACCGACATGATAGACAAGTCAAAGATCAAGATCGTAAAAAGAACGGAGGCGAAGGCTTTGAGAACCCGGAAACGCAGGGCCGTGAGTCCCCGTCAGACCGCCAGAGCAATGGTCTCAACGGTGACGGACTGGGTCAGCGACCTTAAGCAGCGGAAGAGCGATGAGACGAAGGCGGCTATCGAGTTGCTGTTTTCGACAAATCAACGCCCAAGCGAATCATAGACTGAAGGACATCATTGCGGCCGCTTGGCCGCAAACGAAGATGCGGGTTGCTAATTGCACCCGCATTTTTGATTTTGGCGTCTATTGGAATCGGTCGAGTGAGTTGCCTTATTTCGAAATTCATTGCTATCCTTAACACCAAATCAATACCGACTGAACATTATTAATGCAGGGAAAAGTTGCCATTATTACGGGGGCGAGCAGCGGCATAGGCCGGGCAGCCGCGTTGCTCTTCGCAAACAAGGGGTCTACGGTCATTGCCGTGGGCCGCAATGAAAAGGAGCTTGTCTCACTCAGTGCGAGCGTTGAGTCGAAGAAGGGCTCTGTAAAGCCGCATCTCGCGGACCTGAGTGAACTATCGCAGATCGATAGGCTCGTGTCCGAAACGCTTCATCAGCACGGTCAGATAGATGTTTTGGTCAACTCGGCAGGAATCATCAGGAACGGGACCATCGAGAATACTGCGCTTGATGAGTTCGACAAGATGATGAATATCAATCTCAGATCGGTCTTTGCCCTGACTCAGAAATGCGTGCCGAGCCTGATCGAGACAAAGGGGAATATTGTCAATGTTTCTAGCGTTGCCGGCACGCGGGCGTTCCCCAACGTTCTGGCGTACTGCATCTCAAAGGCGGCGATCGATCAACTTACAAGATGCATATCACTCGAACTTGCGTCTAAAAAGGTCAGGGTCAATGCGGTGAACCCAGGCGTCGTCGTCTCAAATCTCCACAAGCGAGGCGGCATGGATGACGAGGCTTATCAGGCTTTTCTCGAGCACAGCAAGGAAACACACCCGATCGGGAGGCCTGGCACTCCTCAGGAGGTTGCAGAGCTTATTTACTTTTTAGCTTCGGAAAAGGCCTCCTGGATTACCGGCGCCACGTATGCGATCGACGGCGGCAGGGCCCAGACCTGTGCTCGATAAAGGATGAAGGTCCAGCTGCTACCAAGTACGATCGATGAGAACGGCATGGCGTCGAGACGCCAGCATCTCTTGACGATGGTAATCGATGACCGCGTCGCCATCGATGCCGGGTGCCTGGCATTCTCGTGTTCGGAGGTTCAGAGACAGCAGATCCGCGACATTGTCCTGACGCATCCGCATCTTGACCACATTGCATCGCTCCCGATGTTCATTGATGACCTTTTCGCTGCGCTTACGGAGCCGATCAGGATACACGCGACGCTTGAAATGATAGATATTTTGGAGCGCGATGTATTCAACTGGGCGATATATCCACGTTTTTCGGAACTGACGAATGAGAACGGCCGGGTTGCTGAATATCGCGAATTTGTCCGCGGATCCAGTTTCGAAGTCGCACATCTATCCCTGAAATGCATCGCGGTTAATCACAAGGTCTCGGCGAACGGGTACATTGTTTCAGACGGAAGTAGCTCGATCGCGATCACCGGCGACACCGGGGCGACCGATGAGATCTGGAGGGTATGTGACGAAACCAAAGGACTAAAGGCTCTTTTCGTAGAGTGTGCTTTCCCGAATGAGTTTGGCGATCTTGCTGACGCTTCGCACCATCTGACTCCGAACAAATTGTCGGTCGAACTCAGCAAGCTCTCGAACTACAGCGGCCCGATCTACGTGATCAACATTAAACCAATGTACAGGGATCGGGTGGTCGCCCAGCTTGAAGAATTAGCAATCGACCGTGTCGAGATACTCGATATCGGCAGGGTCTATGATCTCTGATCTCTTTGGACCTTCTCACGTAAGAAGTTGATCGTCTCGAATGCTGTTTCGCGATATTCCCCGGGAAATCCGTGCAGGACGACACGTCCGTTCCCAAGTACTTTCTGGATGCGGAAGGTCCTTTCCTCACGCTCAACGCCCGGCATGATCTCAGCGCGAAAAGTAACATTCATCTCTGGGCGAGCCCACACGTTGACACCGTAGTTCGTTTTTTCACTTGGCATTAAGGTAGATCAATCCTCGTTTTCCGGTTCTGACTTATGCTTTACCTTTCTGAGAGCGGGATGGACTCGTTCTTCCGGCAGTTTTGAGCCGAATTTTCTGCTCGGAGGAGCGGTCGGCTTACGGATCGAGTCGAAAACGGGGCGCTCATCTTTCCTGCGTCGCTTTTGCTTCTCCATAGGTTGATTATAGCAAATAGCTTGATGGCGCAGGCCGCGAGCTACGCGGGAGATAGGAAAAAGCGTTGACAACCTGAGAAAAACAGCGCAGTATTTTATCGCATGATAGTGCACTATTCCGGTGTGCTGCCAACGAGACAAAGATGAGTGTTCGACCACGGCCATTTTGGCTGCCGGCATCCAACTACTATGTGATGGCTGTTGCCGTGGCGGGCATCTTTTTCTTTGTGATCTGGGGCGTTCTACACGATACGGGCGAGGAGGCTCCATGGGTAACGGCCGGGATCAGCGCGAGCGTGGTGCTCTTCGGGGCTGTCATCGTTCGGGAGATCGTACTGAGGAGAGCCCGGAACAGATTCTTCCGCGAGCAGCGCCGCATGGAGGCACGGGTCGTTTCGGCCGGGGTTCGCGGGCACGATCCTCGTGACCCTCAAAAGCTGACCCTTGAGAGGAATGCGGCGATCTTGAGCGAGATCAAAAGGAAATCCGACGCGGCACGTGTTCTCGGCAAGTTCTCGGCCGGGCACAAAGAGGTTTTTGATCTGTGCAGCAGGTATATTGCTCACAACGAGGGTGAACTCAAGTCCGTCAATGCAGGGTCACCTCGGTTGAGTGCGTTGCTCAAGGGCCGTTCGATAGCGGCTGAGATCCATCATTACCACATGCTTCGCTGGGCCGAGATCGAGGTTACGGAGTTGACCAATGACGCACGGAGCCGGACGAGCGTAGATGAAAAGATCGAATCTGCTTCGGCTGCTCTTGACGTCATCGAGTTGTCACTGTCGGCATATCCCGCGGAAGCCAGCTTGCTCGAATCGAAAGCTCTGCTTCAGGACCTGGTGGTATCGATCAGGGTCTCCGATTGGGTCGAACAAGCTCAGCGTGCCGAGTTCGAAGGTGACCTTAAACAGGCTCGAAGCCTCTTACGGGATGCCCTCTATGACCTCGCCAGAGACAATGTCTCCAGTGCCAAACGCGATGCTGCGGCGAAGCATCTAAATGCAGAGATCGAGCGGCTCCGTGTAATGGAAAACGCCGCTGATGCTTGAGCGACCCGTTGCATTGCTGATATTCTGGTCGATCATTAGAGATGATCTCACAGCGATGTCCCAGATGTAGAAGCAAGCGTATCCGCCGTGGATACAGGCCTACGTCCTTGTTTTCCAAGCTTGTATGCCGATACAACCTGTTGTGTGACTCCTGCAACTGGGAATTTACGGGTTTTGCCGTTCCCGGCACAGTGGATACCAAGCCCGGCCGAAAAAAGAAGCGAACCGGCAGCTCCGATAAGCAGGACAAATCCTAAAGCTCAGTCGTCAGCCCGCATATAGTGAAGAAGTACCATTGGAAATGCAGCCAGTTTGCGACCGTTCTGCTGTTCCTTACTTGTGCCTATCAAATCGAAGCCCAAGTGACTGCCGGGACCGCTTCCCCGGAGCCAGCAGGTGCGGATCGGGTGCATTTCGGAGACATTATCGACGTTGATGTCGTTGGTGGGCTCGAGTTCGACTGGCGGGGAAAGTTGGATCCGGAGGGCAATCTTGACGGCCTCAGTACTTTCAGCGAGCCGGTGCGCGGGCTATGCCGAACCGTCGATGAAATTGCTGCCGACGTCGAGCGGGCACTTAGCCGCATTCTTCGGGAACCGAAGGTTGTTGTGAAGATAGTCGACCGTTCGGGACGAGCGGTCGTTACGCTTGACGGTGCGGTCAAAGGGCCGGCCCGGTTCAGACTGCAGAGAAAGGCCACACTTCGGGAGTTAATAGTGCGGTCCGGCGGTTTTATCGACAGTGCGAGCGGGGACATTACGATCCTCAGGTCGCCAAATGCCGGCTGTACGGGGCCCGCAGATACCGGGCGATCGGACAACACTTCAAAGACCATCCTCATCAAAATAACTGAATTGATGAAAGGCGGAGGTTCCGACCCGCAGATTTTTCCGGGCGATATGATAACGGTATTGGTCGCGGAACCGATCTATATCCTGGGAGCCGTAGAGAACCCGAGGCCGATCTACTCTCGTGAGGCTCTTACGCTTAGCAGGGCGATCGCGATGGCGGGCGGGCTTTCGAAGAATGCTGACGGCGGCAAAGTGAGTATTTTTCGCCGCGAGGCCGGTGAGACAAAGATGATCGAGGCCGAGCTTGAAAAGATCAAAAGCGGAAATTCCGTTGATGAGATCCTTAAACCTTTTGATATACTGGAAGTTGCGGCTCGAGGCCGCCAGAAACAAAAATATCCGCCGGTAGTGGTGAGAGACGAGCGAGGTGAAAAGCCGAGAGTCGATCTGCCGCTCAGAATAATCGAATAGAGGCGGGCTACTGAATAAATGCAAAATAACTCAAAAGGGTTGAGCCGACGAACACAGGCTCTGTTGTGGATGCTCGGGGTTGCCGTCATTATCGGCGTGCTGATCGCATACGAGCAGATCTCACTTCTTTATGTAATAGCGACATTTGCGATCGTTGCTTTGTTGCTTGTGGTCGGATTTGCGGATCTTGAGGCTGTCAGCCGGACGGATAAGGGCGAGGGAACCCAGGCTTAGCTAAATGAAGGCCTTTCGACGAGTTTTGTGGGCCCTGTTGGGCACGGCTATCTTGGCGACAAATGTTGCGGCAAGTTATACCGCTGCGCCCGCTAAGTCGGACCCGCAAAAACTGCGTTGGAAAGGTGAGTCGATCCGTATCGCGATCTCATCCTCGCTGATCGAGCGAAGCCAGGCGATCAAGGCCGGCAGTGATGTTGACGGAGCAATACTTCGAAGCCTTGCCCTCTGGCGTGAGGCTATCGGGGTCGAATTTGTTACAGAGAACACGGATATTCGGAATGTGAGCCCATCTGGTGTAGCAGGCGACGCTGTGAGTCTGATCACGATCGCCGCATCGCCCGAAAATGTGCAGCTCTTTGCGAAAGATCCGTATTCCGAGTCCGCCAGGACGAGAGTCTTTTTCGATCGGAAGGGTTTCATTACTGAGAGCGACATCGTACTTAATCCATACCAGCAATTCTCGACCGACGGCACGGTTGGGACCTTCGATCTCGAAGCGACCTTGGCACACGAGATCGGGCATCTGCTGGGGCTACGCCATTCGAGCGTACTCGGATCTGTAATGTCGGAGGGATTATTCCGAAATGACGGATCCATTCCGCAATATCAGACGCCGGTACTTTCCGATTCGGACATCGCTGCGATCCGCGACCTTTACGGTTTTGAGGATGATGAAGGTACCTGCTGCGCTGCAATAGGCGGCAAGCTGGTACAGCCCGCGGGCAAAGCTCAGAGGAGCTTCAGGGTATGGGCGGAGCAAAATAACAACGGGCGTGTCGCTGCTCAGTCCGATTCTTTGGCGGACGGAACATACAGGCTCGGCGGCCTGCCGCCCGGGGTCTATTCAGTCTTCTGGCAGATGCTCGGCGAGGCCGGGCCTTCGCCTATCGGGCAACTGGGAACGGTCAAGCTTGCGGCGGGCGACAGCCGAGTGTTGAATTCGAAGGTCGAGTTTTCTCCGTCTGGCCAGGGCTTGAGTTTTGTAGGCCTTAATTCCCAGATGACCGATTCGGCGGTAACCATCGGTAATGAACGCGAGTACGTGATCTACCTTGGCGGCACTCAGCTCGATCGAGGAAACCTCCGCATCGAGTTTAACTCGCCATATTTCCGGGCAGTTCCCGGCACCGTTAAGCGGCATGATTTCGGCTCGGACCTCTCGGCGGTTAGCTTTGTTCTGTCGGTCGAGCCAAACGTTCCACGCGGAGTTTACAGCCTGTTTCTTACAGGTGACGACGGGATCTTGGCTGCTCTCGTCGGCGGTCTCAGAGTGGTCGGTGAAACGCAGCAATAATTAATCCCCATTACTGGTTTCTTGCGGTTGCGTTTTTTGAATCCCTGTGCATAATTTAGCTTGTTCACCTCCCGGTGAACATTGATCGCGGCCGCAAGGCTGTGGTCGGAGGGCGACGGTGTGGGAGACGTCGCCCTTAATTATTTCCCTGGGGTGAGGCTTTACCATCGCGACGGTCGAGGTAGAAACGTACCTCGGATAAGTTTCAGCCGAATGATCATGGGGCCGTTGGTCAGGACTTTGGAAAAGTGACATAAGTACTTATTCTGCCGCGGGCACACGAGGTCCGGCGGTTTTTTTATTCTGCGCCTTCTATGAAAACGGGCGAACAAAGTTGGCTAAGGAAATGGCTCTATCGCGACGTGGCCGAAATGGAGGGCCCGGGCGAACCTGAGGGCCGGCACAGGCAGCATCCCTGGTGGAAGGTAATGTGCCTGACCGGCGTCGACTATTTTTCGACCCTCGGTTATCAGCCGGGTATCGCCTTTCTTGCCGCCGGAGCTTTATCGCCATTCGCAACGCTTGTTCTGGTCCTACTCACGCTCTTCGGGGCGTTGCCGATGTACAAGCGCGTCGCCGAGGACAGCCCGCACGGCGACGGCTCGATCTCGATGCTCGAGAACCTGCTCTCGCGTTGGAAGGGCAAGATGTTTGTCCTCGTCCTGCTGGGTTTTGTCGCGACCAGCTTCATCATCACGATCACGCTTTCGGCCGCCGACGCTACCGCCCACATTATCGAGAACCCGTTCGTGCGGCATACAATGCCGTTCCTCGAACATCCCGTCATTGTCACGCTCGTGCTGATCGCGCTCCTCGGTGCGGTATTCCTGAAGGGTTTTAACGAGGCAATAGGCCTAGCGGTCGCCATCGTAGCGCTGTTCCTCGCGATGACGTCGGTGACAATAGCTCGCGGGCTGTATGAGATAATCGTTGTCCACCCCGAGGCTTTTCCGAACTGGAAGGCGATGATCTGGAGCCATCCCGATGTCGGCGGCAGTACCATTTGGCTCGTTCTTGCCTCGCTGTGGGTTTTCCCAAAGCTGGCACTCGGCCTCTCCGGGTTTGAGACAGGGGTTGTCGTCATGCCTCTCGTCAAGAGCGACGTCGAGGCTCCCAACGGCAATAAAAAGCTGATCGCCCCTCTGTACGATACCGAGCCGACAGACCGGGAACGCGAGTACATTGCCGGGCGTATTCGAAACGGCAAAAAGCTGCTCAGCGGTGCGGCGATCATAATGAGCTTTATGCTCGTCGGCAGCAGCATCATCACCACGATGCTGATTCCGCCCCAGGAGTTTCAGCCCGGCGGTGAGGCTAGCGGACGTGCGGTCTCGTATTTGGCCCATGAGCTGCTCGGCGACGTTTTCGGCACATTCTACGACATCTCGACGATCATGATCCTCTGGTTCGCCGGAGCGTCGGCGATGGCCGGGCTGCTCAATATCGTGCCGCGATACCTGCCGCGATACGGAATGGCTCCCGACTGGGCACGGGCCGTCAGGCCGCTGGTGCTTGTTTTCACGCTCATATGTTTTCTTGTGACCATCATATTCGGGGCGGACGTGGTCGCCCAGGGCGGTGCGTACGCGACCGGGGTGCTCGCCCTAATGACATCCGCCGCGGTCGCAGTCTCGATAGCGTCCTGGCGTCGTAAGGAGAAGCGTTGGGTATTCTACGCGGCGATCACGATCGTCTTTGTTTATACGACGACCGTGAACGTGATCGAACAGCCGAGCGGCATCCAGATCGCTTCGGCATTTATCCTTGCGATCATTATGACGTCGTTCGTCTCGCGTGTCCTTCGTTCGACCGAGATCAGGATCGACGAGATCGTCTTAGATGACGCGGCAAAGGCATTTCTGGATGATGTCGATTCCGAAGGCGATATTCGGATCGTCACCAATCGCCGTGAGACCGGCGATATGACCGAATATCGGTTCAAAGAGCACGAAAAGCGGGTCGATAATCATATTCCGTCGTCTGACCCGATCATTTTCTACGAGATCGATACCGGCGACGCATCAGAATTCAAGGGCAAGCTCTTCATACGAGGTGTCGATATCGAGGGCTATAAGATACTGAGAACCCAGGCTCCCGCGGTGCCTAACGCGATCGCCGCGTTACTGCTCCATCTGCGAGACAAGACGGGGAAGATACCGCACGTTTATTTCGGATGGAGTGAGGGCAACCCGATCATGTACCTCGCGAGATACATACTATTTGGTGAGGGCGACACGGCACCGGTCACACGAGAGATACTTCGCCAGGCCGAGGCCGACCCGGAATTGCGTCCCAATGTTCACGTTGGAGGCTAGATCAGCCGTTCGCCCCGGCGGCGATCTGAGAGTTCATTTCCACAAAGCACGTCCGGCAGTAAACGGGCCTTCCCTGTGAAGGGTAAAACGGGACGGTGGTCGAGACAGAACAGCGGGCACACTCTGCCCTGACCTCGATGGTGTGGCGTTTTCCGCTTGCCCGTGCCGCTTCGATCGCGTCAAGACGCCGATTCTTCTCCTTCTTACACGGTTTACAGCGTTTTGGGGGATTCTGGAGCCCTTTTTCTGCGAAAAAGGCCTGTTCACCAGCGGTCCAGACAAACTCTGCCGAGCAGTCGATACAGTGCAAAAGAGAGTCCTCGAATGCACCGGAGTTATTGCCGGGGTCAGGGGAAGTTTCGGGAGTTTCCTCGAAAATAGTGTCGGACATAGCCGTACTCGCAAAAACCAATGTTTACCGCTTCGGCAAAGCCAAAGCGGTGTAGTAGATTCTACAGTTGAGGCATGCCGCAGAATCCGAGCGATCTTGTCCTGTGGGGCAACGCAGAACACGATACAACTATCGTCTGGGCGTGTCAAGACCGTTTTTGACCAAAGTCGGTCCGTAGTCAGAATAATATGAGAGTCCTTGTGATCGGTTCGGGCGGCCGCGAGCACGCGATCTGTCGTACGTTCAAGAAAAGTCCCAGGGTAACTGGGCTCTTTTGTGCTCCGGGAAACGCCGGGATCTCGTCTGTAGCCGAGTGCGTCCCAATAAAACACGATGAGATCGCGAAGCTTGCGGAATTTGCTGAGCAGTCTCGTATCGACCTGACATTTGTTGGCGGAGAGACGCCGCTGGCACTCGGCGTGGTGGACGAATTCGAATCTCGAGGCCTCAAGATCGTGGGGCCGGGCAAGGCTGCGTCCCAACTTGAGGCGAGCAAGGCGTTCGCTAAGGACTTTATGGCCAGGCACGGCATTCCGACCGCAAAATACGTCACGGCTCATTCGCCGGGTTTTGCATTGCTCGAACTCGAGAGCGGCGACTTCGGTGGGCCGGATGTTCCTGTCGTTGTCAAAGCCGACGGCCTTGCCGCCGGCAAAGGCGTCGTCGTTGCCCGGGACAGAGCGGAGGCGTCCGCAGCGATAAACGAGATGGCCGAACTCGTCGGGGCCGATGCCGCGTCGAAGATAGTTCTCGAAGAATGCCTTTTGGGACGCGAGGTCTCGCTGCTGATGTTTGCCGACGGAGAGAATTTTGCTTTGATGCCGCCGACCCGCGACCACAAACGCATCGGCGAGGGCGACACCGGCCCGAATACCGGCGGCATGGGAACCATAACCGACGCGTCGCTGCTTGCGTCCCAGGATCTCGAACAGATCATCGAGACGATCGTGCGTCCAACGCTGCGCGGCTGCATCCGCGAAGGGTTTCGATTTCGCGGAATACTTTTCCTTGGCCTGATGATGACTGCCGCCGGGCCCAAGCTGCTCGAGTATAATGTCCGATTTGGTGATCCCGAGACTCAGGCGATCCTCGTTCGGCTCGAGACCGACCTTGTCGATATCTGCGAAGCGATGCTCAGCGGTGCGTCCCAGACATTTGGCGAGATCAGGTGGAAGCCGGGCAGTTCTGCCTGTATTGTCCTTGCGTCCCAGGGATATCCCGCCAAGCCCAAGACCGGCGATATGATCAGCGGCCTTGACCGTGCAGCGAGCATCCCAAATGTCGAGATATTTCACGCCGGAACTTCCATGCTCGTGCCGGGCGAATATTACACCGCAGGCGGCCGTGTCCTCGGGGTGACCGCGACCGGCGACGATCTCTC
>CAZJFB010000066.1:0-13193 GCA_964545145.1 uncultured Chloracidobacterium sp.
CAATCAGGGCATTTTCCACGAATCGCTCAACATGGCCCAGCTCTGGAAACTCCCGGTCATCTTCATTGTTGAGAACAACCAGTACGGCATGGGAACGTCGCAGGCACGCGCTATGAGTTCGCGCAGCATTGCAAAAAAGGCCGATGCTTTCGAAATGGCTAACGAGTTTGTTGACGGCATGGACGTGATGGCCGTTCGCGAAGCGACGCTGCGTGCGATCGAGCGGGCTCGCAAGGATGGCTCGCCGACCTTGCTTGAAATTCGTGCGTATCGATACATGGGGCACTCAATGTCCGATC
Organism: uncultured Chloracidobacterium sp.; assembly: GCA_964545145.1. Classification (GTDB taxonomy): domain Bacteria; phylum Acidobacteriota; class Blastocatellia; order Pyrinomonadales; family Pyrinomonadaceae; genus OLB17. The sequence goes on from CAZJFB010000066.1 coordinate 300, forward strand.
CCGGAAATTATCGTACGCGAGACGAGATATTGAAATATCAGGAACGCGATCCGATCGTTCTATTCAAGGACAGCCTTAAGGAAGCAAAGGTCCTCGGCGACAGGGATTTCGAAAAGATCGAAATGGAAGCCCACGATGCGGTCGAACGTGCCGTGAAATTCTCGGATGAGAGTCCGTATCCGAGTGAGAGCGAACTCCTTACAGACGTTTTAGCATAAATTATGGCGGTATTAACTATTCGCGACGCTCTGAATGAAGCGTTGCGCGAAGAAATTATTAGAGACGAGAACGTCTTCATCATGGGTGAGGAAGTCGCCGAGTACGACGGCGCATATAAAGTGACCCGCGGACTCTGGAAAGAGTTCGGCGATAAACGCGTTATCGACACGCCGATCACGGAGCTTGGCTTCGCGGCCGTCGGCGTCGGTGCCGCGATGGCGGGTCTTCGTCCCGTTATCGAGTTCATGACTTGGAACTTCTCGATCCTCGCGTCCGATCAGATAATCAATCACGCCGCTAAGATGCTTTATATGTCGGGTGGACAGTTCAAGGTGCCGATCGTTTTTCGCGGGCCCAACGGCTCGGCTTATCAGGTCTCTTCACAGCATTCGCAGGCACTGGAAGCTTTCTACGCGAACTTCCCCGGCCTAAAAGTGGTGATGCCGTCGACGGCGGCCGATGCCAAGGGCTTGCTCAAATCAGCGATCCGCGATGACAACCCGGTGATGTTCCTCGAGCAGGAACGCATGTATGGCATTAAAGGCGAAGTACCTGAGGATGAAGACTTTACGATCCCGCTCGGTGTCGCAGACGTAAAACGCGAAGGTACGGACTGTACGATCGTTGCACGTTCTATGACGGTGCCCATGGCACTGCAGGCTGCCGAGCAGATACAGAATGAGTTTGACGTATCGGTTGAGGTCATCGACCCACGTACGATCAAACCGCTAGATATCGACACGATCGTAAATTCGATCAAGAAGACCAATCGCCTTGTGGTCGCCGAAGAATCTCATTCTTTTGCATCGGTCGGAGCTGAGATCTCGTATCAGGTTATGGATCATGCATTTGACTATCTCGACGCTCCGATCAAGCGCATCTCGACCGCCGAGACGCCGATGCCTTACGCAAAGAATCTCGAGGCTTTGGCGCTGCCAAGCGTCGAAAAGATAGTCGCCGCAGTCAAGGAAGTTTGTTACCTGTGATCGATAAGAAAGCAGCGATCCGTGAATACAAGATGTCGCACCGCCCAATGGGCGTGTTCCAGATCAGGAACAAAGTCAGCGGTAAGGTCTTTATCGACTCGAGCATCAATATTCCGGGGAAGATCAACCGGCACACGCTGCAGTTGAATATAGGCTCTCATCGGAACAAGCAGTTGCAGGCGGATTGGAATGCATTTGGAGCAGATTCTTTCGAATTTGAAACATTGGAACCGCTCGAACCACGGGAAGATCCGAACTACGATCACGCCGCGGACTTAGCCGTTCTTGAGGAGCTCTGGCTGGAAAAAGAGGTACCGTTCGGCGAAAACGGATATAACGAAAAGAAGCTGACACGTGAGGAGCGGCTGCAAATGATCGCCGCAAACCGCCAAAGCCGTGAGCAGTAGAGGCGGAAAAAGCACCGCTTAGATACAGGATACTTATGGCCGAAAAATTCTTAATGCCAAAACTGTCGCCCACGATGGAAGAGGGGCAGATAGCGCGTTGGGTCAAAAACGAAGGTGACAGCTATGGAGCCGGTGAAACTCTTGCCGAGGTCGATACCGACAAAGCGACCATGGAGATGACGGCCCTCACCGACGGTACGCTGCTCAAGATCCTCAAGGGTGCCGGCGACACGGCCACCCTCGGCGAAGCTATAGCCATCATCGGCAACAAAGGCGAGGACATCTCGGCATTGCTTGCGGAGGTTTCTGCAAATGGATCTTCCAAGAAAGCCGAAGAAAAGACCCCGGCACCGGTTGCAGAACCAACGCCGGCACCGAAAACGGAGACACCCGCGGTAGTGAGTGTGGCCGCACCGGCAGTGCAAACTTCTCCGACTAACGGCCGCATGATCGTTTCACCGATCGCAGCCCGCATGGCAGCCGAGAACGGCATCGATCTCAAAACGATAGCAGGCTCAGGCCCGAACGGACGCATTATTAAACGCGATATCGAAACTGCATTAGCTGGCGGAGCAAAACCCGCGGCACATGCGTTCGTTCCGTCCACCGTGGTCGGAGCGTCAGCATTCCGTGAGGAACCGACGTCGCAGATGCGTCGCGTGATCGCCAGCCGTTTGACAGAATCTATTGGCCCGGTCCCGACGTTTTATCTAACGACCGAGATCGAGATGGACAACGCTCTTGAACTCCGCAAGGCGATCAACGCCACAGTCTCTGACGACCAAAAGATCAGCGTCAACGACATCATCGTCAAGGTTGTCGCTCTGGCGCTGGTCAAACACCCGTTCGTCAACGCGTCATATCAGGACAAGACTCTGCGTTTTTATGAACAGGCGGATATTGGCGTCGCAGTCGCGATCGACGAAGGCCTGATCACACCCGTCATCCGCGGGGCAAACCTGAAAGGCTTCCTTGAGATATCTGCAGAGATCAAGGACCTTGCCTCAAAGGCAAAGGCCAAGAAGCTGCAACCCGAAGAATACACCGGGGCGACATTCTCGATCTCAAATCTCGGAATGTTCGGCATCAAGGAATTCACAGCGATCATCAATCCGCCCGAGGCCGGCATTCTTGCGGTTGGCGGAGCAGCACCGACGCCTGTCGTGAGAAATGGCGAGATCGTCGTTCGAAGCATCATGCATGTCACGATGTCGTGCGACCACCGCGTGATCGACGGAGCTACCGGAGCCAAATTCCTTCAGACGTTCAAGCAGATGCTAGAGCAGCCGGCTTTGATGCTTGCTTAAAGTGGCAGAAACCGACCGATCTCTTGCTCCGTACGTTGCTCTTATCGGCGTCCAACTCTCGTTCGGCTCGTTCCCGGTGGTTGGAAAGGTCGCACTTTCGGTCATTCCAGCGGTCGGGCTAGTGGGTTTCCGAGTAGGCGTGGCGGCCGCGATCTTCGTGGTCGTGCAGGCTCTGCGAAGTCGTTTCTGGCTCAAAGAAAGGTCTGACTACATCAAGCTCGCGGGAATCAGCCTGTTGGCCGTCACCTTTAACCAGCTGCTTTTCACAACGGGCCTTTCACTTACAAAAGCTTCGAACACATCTCTGATCGCGGTCACTATTCCGATTTTTGCGATGACCGCCGGATACATTCTTGGCACCGAAATGCTGCGGCCCGTTAAGCTGATCGGCATTCTGCTTGCATGTACTGGTGTCGTATTTCTAATCGATCCTCGGAACGCCTCGTTCTCATCACAAACCACACTTGGCGACCTGCTCGTCGTACTCAATTCACTCTCTTATGGTACCTACGTCGCGATCTCAAAGGGTATTGTGACCCGCATCGGTGCGTTCCGGTCGATAATGTGGATCTTTCTGTTCGCGTCGATCGTTTGCGTCCCTCTTGGGATCTTCTCGATGAGAAATATTGAACTTGCTGCCGTCGATCCGTCAATTTGGCTGAGCGTCGCGTACACTGCGGTGATCGGGACAGCGATCCCCTATTTCCTCAACGCGTGGGCTCTGGCTCGCGTCAATCCTTCCACGGTAGCGGTTTTTGTGTATCTCCAACCAGTGATCGGATTTATGCTGGCGGTCATTTTTCTTGGCGAGCACATTGGTATCAATTTCATTGTCGCGGCACTTCTCGTCTTTGCTGGACTATTTCTTGTCACTAAGAAATTCATTCCGGCTGAAACTTAAGGTTGCTTTTTGCGTAAACTTGGCATCTAATTCGAAACCATGCCGACTCAGATCACCCAGATCGATGACGAATCCCGCGGAATAACGATCTTCCGTGTCGACGGAGATATGCTCCATGAAGATGCCGAACTCCTCTGCCGGATCGCCCGCGAGGTTCAGTCTTTTACCGGTAATTCGATAACGATCGACCTCGCCGATCTCGATTTTCTCGATAGCGAATCTGCTCCGATCCTGATGCGGCTCGAACGCGAAGAAGGTTTTGACATAATTGGCACCGAGATCTTTCTACAAACCGTGGTCAATGAGGCGGAACGCCGCTGACCACACCTGACTTTTCGCCAAAAACAAATTACATTATTGGCAATGACCACTCAGGAAATTGCCGCACTGCTCTCGGCCGAATTGCACGGTGACGGAGGCATCACGATAGAACGCGTTGCTGACTTTGCCACAGCCGCCGCCGGTGAGATCGCGTTCACTACGAGCATTGAGAACCGGTCTACATCCGCATCTTGTCTGCTCGTTCCGGAGACTTTCAACGGCTCGGCTACGGTCCCCTTCATTCGCGTTCGGGATCCGAAACTGGCATTTGCCCTTGTTGCTGAGAAGCTCCACCCGCCGAAATGCCGTGAGCCGCAAGTCCATGCGACCGCGGTGATCTCACCCTCGGCAAAGATCGGAGACGGTGTATTCATCGGTGCATTTGTCTGCATCGGCGACGATTCTGAGATCGGGAACGGGACGCAGCTAAGGGCCGGAGCAAAGGTCGGCGATCGAGTAAAGATAGGAGTTAACTGCGTCCTCGCCCCAAATGTGTTCATCGAGGACAATTGCAAGATCGGCAACAACGTCATCCTTCATTCTGGAGTTGTGATAGGAAGCGACGGATTCGGATTCGTTAGATCTGACGACCGTTACGTGAAATTTCCCCAGATCGGCACCGCCGTAATCGAAGATGACGTTGAAATCGGCGCCAATTCGTGTGTAGATCGAGGAGCACTTGGCGAAACCCGCATCGGTGCCGGGACCAAAATAGATAATCTCGTTCAGATCGCTCACAACGTCCAAATCGGCAAACGCGTTGTTATCGCCGCCCAGACAGGGATCTCGGGAAGCACGGTGATCGAAGACGATTGCGTCATCGGCGGCCAGGTCGGCATGGGCGATCATGCCCGCGTTCAGAGCGGTGCCGTGATCGGCTCGCAGGCCGGCGTGCTGCCCGGCAAGATCGTCCGCCCGGGTATCTGGTGGGGCACTCCCGTACAGCCGCTCGACGAGTATAAACGCCAAAATGCTCACGTAAAAGGCTTGTCGAGGCTAAAGGACGAGGTGAGATCTCTGCGCGATTCACTCAAGGAAATTACAGAGTCCGACAGCGAATAATTTTGCAACATCTCGCCATATTTCTGCGTTCTTGTGCGTATGAAAGAAAGTACAGCATCGCTTGTTCTAATTCTCATCTTGGTCTTTACGGCAGCGGCAAGCCCGTCGGGGATCGCGGGCACGTGGCGCGGTGAATCGATCTGTACGATCAGGGATTCGCCTTGTCACGACGAGAAGGTGATCTACCACATCTCTGAGCCCGATCAGAGCGGCGATCTCAAGCTGCGGGCCGACAAGGTCGTAAACGGCCAGCCTGAAGACATGGGCACACTCGATTGTAATTTTGATTCAACGGCGCGGAAGCTGATCTGCAAAATGACTAACGGTACGTGGGAATTCACGGTGACCGGCACAACGATGAAAGGCACGCTGAAACTGTCCGACGGACGTCTATACCGGAATATTAACGTGACCAAGGACTAGTAGTCACTGCAAGGCGTTCTTTCTCTTTCCGTTCTCCAGATATGGAGAAAATAACACTGCTGTCGATCTTATTTCTCGCTGGATATCTGACCGCAACGATCTCCGCACAATCACCTCGCACGCCGATCGACGATTTCCTTGAAAATTCTGAGACCATTGTTGTTGCCAGATGCACCAGATCGGGACCCGTCGATATTCTCGGACGATCACGAGTTGAGTTGGCGGTCCTTCACGTTGTAACGGGTGATCCGAAGCTGTCCTCACTATCGTTGAATTTGCGGTTCAGAATGAAGCCCGGATCGCGGTATCTCATTCGCGTGGCCAGATCTGATCACGGTCAATCAAAGCCTTCAGCAACTGAAGACCGAGAGACTGCCATTCCGATCTGGGACGGTGAAAAACTCGACGAGCTGCGATCATTGCCGCCGCGCATTGTCGTACTGCGAACGATCAATCTGCGGATCGACGACCTTGAGTCGATCATTCGGCAAGCCAATCATGAACTTGAACCGCTAAAGGCTTTGAAGAAAGGCAACTAAGCATCTCCATCCCCTTGGAGGAGTTTTAGTATAGCTGTCGCCGCTCGATCCGACGCTCCGCCACGGCCGAGCTTTTCGGCGGCGGCGGCCAGTTTCGCCCTCATTTCCGCATTGGCGCCAGGATGGAGCAAGGACAGCAACTCTTCGGCCAGGGTATCAGCCGTGAACTCATGTTGGATCAATTCCTTCGCGATTCGTTCTCCCGCTATTAGATTGATCAGTCCATAATGATCCACTGATATCAGAGGTTCCAAGAGGGTGTAGTTCATCGTCGAGGTCTTGTAAACGATCGCCATGGGAGTACCAATAATGCCCGCCTCGAGGGTCGCGGTCCCGCTCGTGACTGCAGCGGCATCAGACGCATTTAATGCGTCATACGTCTCGCCGGTAACGACCTTAATTTTCAAACCTGACAATCTTGTCATTGAAATGACCCTTTCGATATCCCGGGCACCTGCCGGTGACGAGGCTGCGGCCACGAACTGCGCTCTTGGCTCGGCATCAGCAACGACCTTTACCGCTTCAAGCATGATAGGAAAGATCCGGACGATCTCCTTGTGTCTGCTTCCGGGAAGCAGTGCGACCGTCGGTGCCGCCGCGTGCAGCCCGTGATCACGGCAAAACTCCTCACGGCTGCGGTTGGCATGCACCTCCATCGCTAGAGGATTTCCCACGTATTCTACGTGATCAATACCTTTTCGAGCATACCAATCCTTCTCGAAAGGAAGGATCGTGATCAGCAGGTCTACGAACTTTCGGATCGCTGATACCCGGTACTCGCGCCATGCCCAAACCTGGGGCGAGATATAGTAAACAACTCTAACACCTTGTTTTTTCAGTGACTTGGCGAGTTTAAGGTTGAAATCCGGGAAATCGACCAGGACCGCGACATCGGGTTTTCGCTCTGCCGCTGCCCGCAACAGGTCCCGTTTTGCACGAAGGAACATCGGAAGTGCCTTTCCGATCTCGGCCAACCCAACTATTGAAAGCGTATCCGACTCGACCACCGCTTCGACGCCCGCCGCACGCATCATAGGCCCGGCAGCACCAAAGAACCTCAGCTCGCTCCCATGATCGGCCTGACACAAGGCCCGGACAAGTTTGGCAGAATGCCGGTCGCCTGATGCCTCTCCGGCAACGATCATAATGTTTGTGGTCATGCTCATCTGTTGCGTATGCGCCTTGCATTCCATCATATATGTGCCGTACGAAATGACAACCATGACCCAGCGTTCAGGCATCAAAACACGAGAACTTAACGTTGCCCCGGATTTTGTTAGGTACGTGCTTGCAGAAGACCGCGTATGCACCTAAAATTTAGTGTTTTGAGCGATTTAAGCCAAAAGTGATGGTAATCGTTCATTTGTTGACCGATCTCGTTTGGAGGAGTGTGTGATTCGTCTTGCTTATCTTTTTTCTGTGATAGTTTTAATGGCCCTGGCGCCAAGTGCGTATGGCCAGATCGATTCCGTCATAGGCCAGGTGACGAGTTCGAGCACGGAGTCGTACATAGGCGGCATGAGCGGGAATGGAAGATTCATCGTTTTTGAATCGACCGGGAACCTTGCTACCGAAAACCCCCGAAATGCAGATGGCAATACCGAGATATTCCTATTCGACTATGCTCAGCGGCGCATCTTTCAGATCACCGATACTAAGAGCGTTCTCTTCAATACAACTTTGCCGGCGACAACGGATAATGTTCGTGTAATTATCCTAAACACGCGTCCGGTGATCAGCAACGATGGACGCTGGATAGCCTTCAGTTCAAACGCGACTACGTCACGGCCGAATGCACCGGACGCATCGAATCCTGGAGCATTTGACGGGAATGCATTCACTTCGCCGACGCCAACTCCGTCTCCGACCGCAACTCCTACAGGAACTCCGACCCCGACGCCGACTGGTTCTCCAACTCCGACGCCGACGCCTCCGGCCAATCCGCTCACGGGCGATGGCAATCTGGAAATGTGGCTTTATCAGATCCCGGCGTATGCGGCGGTACCTGATCTATCTGCAGGTGACGAGGTCGCTTTTACCGATCTATCGGGGGGAACCTTCATTCGAGTGACCAATACGGATGCCAGTCAGTTGCCGCGTTCGGGTAGTACTGCCGCAGCCGCAACCATCGCCGACGATAACCATGATGCGAGCATCAGCGACAACGGTAACGTGATCGCATTTGGTTCGACGCGTGATCTGGTTCCGTCTATCGGTAATCCGTTCCCGGCCGAAGACAATGAGGAGATATTCGTCTACGTTCGCAGCACCGGAACTCTGAATCAAGTCACCAAAACCCCTCGCGGGATAGTGTCGAACCCGATCTACAACAAAAATCCGTCCATATCGGGCAACGGGCTGCGAGTCGCTTTTGCGAGTACGGGCAATAATCCGATCGTCGGAATGACCGGCGGTAATAATCCTGACACCAGCCGTAATGAAGAGGTATTCTATTCCGACCTCGATGCCACAGGTGCGCCCACGGGCACCAAAAAGCAGATAACTGTAACCACGCCCACAAATCCCGGCGAGCCGGTGAATATTCTCGATCTTGGCCGGCGAATGAGCAGGGATGGCCGCTATATCGCGTTTGACTCGTATGCCGATCTCGCGTCGGAGAATAGCAACACGAATTACACTTCGTTTGCCCTATATCTCTATGACACGAGCCTGAATACGTTCAGGCGGATATCAGCTCGGAGCGATGCGGATACCGGGGCATCGGGTGGTGACGTAAACCATTATCCCGGGTTCACCGATTACGATGCTAATGGGGCTCCATCGACGCTCGTCCTTCAAACAAGGCTGAACATCAAGCCTGACGGGACGATACCGACAACATCTTCGGATGGGCTCAATGACAATAGTTTCCGCCCGTCGCAGATCTACTCATATCCGCTGACGCTGCCCTCGGCGACCGCCACTTTTACAAGGCTGGCGAAGTTCCCTACGCCGAATTCCTTCGTCGCGTCAACTCAGTTGATGCCCAGCAACTCGCTGTCTCGAATGGCGTTTACTTTGGGGTTGAGTGAGCTAGGCCTCGGTAACGATGACAATCTCGCCGAGATCTATTATTTCCTTAAGCCGACCGTGACAAGTCAATCTCCGGTTAGCTTAAGTTTCTCAACCGGTGCGACCCGGTTGCCGATCCTGGCGAGTTCGAGCCCTACTCCGACCCCGTCAGGGACACCGACTGCGACTCCTACTGCTACACCTACGGCGACTCCGACTGCTACTCCTACTGCGACTCCGACAGGCACTCCGACAGGTAGTCCTACGCCTACTCCGACTCCGGTTACGCCGCCTGCGGTACTCGGAATGGCTACCGGAATGCTCGCCTACCTTGATTATCAGTCGGCTGGCGATCAGCCGCTCGTTGCCCGGACTGCTAACGGATCCTTGAAACGGCGATTCAACTTGCCGATGGAATTGAGCGGCCTCTCGATGACGATCAACGGTGTCGCCTGCGGGCTCAAGGCTGTGGGTCAGCGAAGGATCGAATTCGTTCTGCCGCCCGCACTTTCGAGCACCGTGACCGGCAACATATTGCCGCTTGTGATCAACAACAACGGTGTGGTCATGAAGGGCTGGGTAACTATCGTTCCCGGACGGCCTGATATCTTTAGGGCGGATCTGCTGGTGGCTCCGCAAGGCCGGGCAAAGCTATTTAACGTCACCAATACGGTATTCCGGACCGAACCATTTACCGTGAAGACGATCAAACGCAAGGGCAACATGCTCGTACCGTCGGTGCTGCGTGTGTATCTCACGGGAATGGAAAAGGTCGCCTCGAGCGTGATCATCGTCAGGATCAAGGACGCGGTCATCTCGGGTACGAATATCAAATCGGCAGGTACGTTGGTTGACCCCGGGATATACACCGTCGATTTTGAGCTACCTGCGTCGCTTGAGGGTGCCGGAGATGTGCCGATAGTCATTTCCGTCTTTATTGACGGCATCTCGTTTAGTTCGCGGCTGGACGACACAACATCCCGGCTCAGGATACTATGACGATAATGGACATTTGCTTGGGAAAGGCGGGCTCGGTCCGCCTTTTTCGTTTCCTGTAATTTGTTGCACCCGCAATGCTCGTGGGATACAATTTTATTTGAGCCCGGATTTTGAAAATCACCTTATCTATAGAAATTTATTAGGAATGACCGATCATCGGAGAAAACTTGGCTGATCGGTTTTATAACAAAACATTATGGCTGGAAAAGATGTAGCTACAATGAAGATTTCGCCAGTTGTTTGGAAGAACGGCGAATTTATTGACTGGAACGATGCACGCGTGCACGTTATGACCCACGCTCTTAATTATGGCTCGAGCGTGTTCGAGGGCATTCGCTGCTACAACACTTCTAAGGGATCGGCCGTTTTCAGGCTTACCGAGCACATGCAGCGGCTTGTCAACTCGGCCAAGATATACCGAATGGATTCCGGGTACGGCCGCGAGGATTTTTGCGATGCAACCGTCGAATTGATCCGTCGAAGCGGTTTAGAGGAATGCTATATTAGGCCGTTGATTTTCCGCGGCCTTAATGAAGAAAAGCCGTCGTTCGGTGTCAACGGTCTCAACAGCCCGATCGATTCGTATGTGTGCGCGTGGCAATGGGGCAAGTACCTTGGTGAAGAAGCCCTCGAAAACGGTATTGACGTCTGTGTGTCTAGCTGGACGCGGATCACACCGAATTCAATGCCCGCCATGGCTAAGGCAGGGGCGAATTACATGAATTCGCAGCTCATAAAGATGGAAGCGATCCTTGGCGGATTTTCTGAGGGTATCGCTCTCGACGACCGCGGTTACGTGTCCGAAGGCTCAGGCGAGAACATCTTTCTCGTCAATGGCGGCCGGCTGATCACGCCTCCGCTCGGAGCATCGATCCTGCCGGGCATCACCCGTGACTCGGTAGTGCAGATCGCACGCGAAATGGGCGTCGAGGTCATTGAGACACAGATACAGCGCTCGGCACTCTATCTGGCGGACGAAGTATTCTTCACGGGTACGGCGGCAGAGATCACGCCTATCAGGTCGGTCGATCGTATCACAGTTGGTGCGGGTCGACGCGGTGAGATGACGGCGGCTATCCAGGAAGAGTTCTTCAAGATCCTCGACGCAGAGAGACCGGCACCGAATGGTGCACCATGGCTAACTTTCGTAAACGCCGAGGATGAAAAAAAAACCGTAGCGGCCTCAGTAGCTGACTGCTAAGGCCGTCACGAAGGATTTCACATGGCTTGTTCGACGGGATAGACTACAGTCTGTCCCGTTTTCTCGTTTCTAATGTATCTTGAAGCCTATCGAAGCCGTATGCTCGAGATCACCGTGTTCGCATGCGGTGCATTGGTGATGGCGTTCGAGATCATCGGGTCGCGGATCCTCTCACCCTTTCTCGGGGCATCGACGTATATCTGGACCAGCCTGATCGGCGTTATTCTGGCAAGTCTGGGCCTCGGATACTGGTACGGCGGCAGGGTCGCTGACAAACATCCCAATATCCGTTATCTTGCATCGGTGCTGATCGTGGCAAGCGGCCTGATATCGCTCACGGCCTTAATCAAGGAAGTGCTGCTTTCCTTAATTGCGGGCCTCACAATCGGCCTTGAACTTAAAGCCCTGATAGCGGCGGTTCTGCTATTCGCTCCGGCAAGCATTTGTCTCGGATTCGTCACGCCATTCGCCGTTCGGATCAGGATGACGTCTGTCGAAACTACGGGGCGTACCGTAGGACGCTTGTATGCCCTTTCAACGATCGGCAGCATCGGTGGGACTTTCGCCGCAGGTTTTCTGCTGATCCCGTTCGTCGGCAGCGTCAGAACGCTTTATTTGATAGCTGGGTGCCTGTTCCTCTTATCCGCAATGCTAGCGCCATTAGGAATATCGCGAGCCGCGATCACCTCGGCGATACTCTTGGTGTTTGGGATCGCGGCAACCGAGGGCAATGCCTTTTTACTCAGGTCGCAGAGCGGCGTTTACGATATTGACACGGAATATAGCCGCATTCAGGTCTTCAAGACAAAAGACCCCGCCACCGGCAAAGAGATCCGTGCTCTCGCGACAGACCCGTACTTTGTTCAGTCCGCAACGTTCCCTGACAACGATGATCTGGTTCTCGAATACAGCCGGTACTATCATTTGATCCGGCACTTCAAACCCACGCTTAAGCGAACGCTCGTTATCGGCGGTGCGGGCTACTCGTTTCCCCGTTCGTACTTGCGTGAATATCCCGACGCGACGATCGATGTCGTCGAGATCGACCCGCAAATGACTGAGATCGCGAGGCGGCACTTCCGTCTCAAAGACGATCCCCGACTGGCCATATTTCACGAGGACGGCCGTATGTTCATTAATAGGACCGCGTCAGGAAGCTACGACGCAATCCTGATGGACGCCTTTGGCTCGCTATTCTCGGTACCAACCCATCTGACGACCGTCGAGGCTGTGAACCAATTGAGCCGTCTGCTGGCCGATGACGGCGTATTGATATTCAATCTTGGTTCGGCCATCACGGGGCCCGGAAGCCAGTTTCTGCACACAGAACTCACGACCTACCGCAGCGTATTTCCCCAAGTTCATCTCTTCAAAGTGAATGCGGACTATCCGGACGAAAGGCTCCAAAATCTTATCATTGTCGCGTGTAAGTCGCCTTCCCAGATCCGAATGACCTCGCCCGAGCCATCCTTCAATTCCCTGCTCGCAAGGCGGTATGATCTCGCCGAGGACGATCC
>CAZJFB010000066.1:13293-20038 GCA_964545145.1 uncultured Chloracidobacterium sp.
TGGCCGGGCTGCTCGGTGCCGAAGCTGCCGATGCCATTCAGGCGGAAGCTGAAGACGAGCTTGTTCTCTTTTCGGACGCCGACGTTGAATGTGTAGTACTGCAAAGCGAGCGAGCAGCAGTCGTACGCATAGCCGACGGTCATTAGGCTGCTGATCAGCGGGATCTGCTGTGCCGCACGACGGTTTTGGAAGTCGAAAAATAGCGATGCTCCGCCGTAAAGGCCGCGATCCCGGCGACCTAGGAAAACGGAAGGGCTCCACTGCGAGCCGCGGAGCGTCCCGGGCTCTTTACCGTCGCGGTTGGCGTACTGGGCGAGCGAAGGTATCAGCGTGACGGCACGAGTGTAATAAAACGTCTGAAACAGCTTGAAGAGCGGCTTTTCGTAACCGATGGTGGCAGAGATCGCACGAAGGCCGCCGCCCGTGATGCCGACATCCATGCGGCTGTTGATAAAGATCGTCCGCTGCGGGCGATAGGTCGCGTCGATATTCAGCGGCGAGAATCTGCGCGGAACGCCGCCGAATGTGTAGAAGCTCAATGCCGTGATCGGCTCGATCTGATTACGCTGGCCGGGGATCAGTGCCCCGCCGAACGTCTTATCAAAGAAGTACTTTCCGCGTACTGCGACCGTAAATACCTCGTACGGCTGCATGTCCTTATTGCCGCTTGTTCGCGTCAGCAGCAGACGCTGGGTCTCGGGCGTTACCGCTTCGCCGTAACGGCGGGTGTAAAAGCGATTGACGACGCCGAATTCGATTTCGTTCGTGTTCGTCGCCGTATCCACGTAGTCAAAGCGGATTATTCGGTTGAAATTGTTCACGCCCCTGACCAGCCGGTATGTAGCATACGGTTCGATCACGTGCCGAAACCGGAAGACGTTGTCCTTGCCGTAGTAGTTCTTTGCCAGGGCGACGGGGCGCACGTCGAATGTGAATTCACCATACTTCCGGAAAACGTCCTTGCCGACGACCTGGCGCATATCGTTGAAGGAATTCGAGTAATACGTCGCCCGCACCGCCGCGTTTGCCGTAAAGTTGACGTACTTGGTCTGGAACGGAACCGTCACCTGCGGATAGATATCGAACCGCTGAGCGAGTGAAGGCGTCATCACCGGATCGCTCCCCGTCATCTGCCGGTACAGTGCGACGTCGTCTACCTCTTCGCGGCGGCTGACGCCCTCGAGGCTCGTCTTGAAAGAAAAATAAACACCATTTAGGAACGACAGCATCGACGGCCGCTTTTCAAAATTGATGCTCGGCAGGTTACGCGTCTTTTCGCGAACGTTCGGGATCGAGACCACCTGCGTGCGTGCCAAAAGGTTGAGCGTATAGTCGTTCCAGCTCTTGTTGACGAAAACCTGCGAAACCTCGATCGGAGAGATGATCTGCTGGATACCGTCGGAGAATTCCTGCCTGAACGCCAGGCTCGACGTCAGGCGAACGTCCGCGGCAGCAGTAAAGCCGTTAGGGAAATAGTGGACGCCCTCGGCATAGATGATCGAACCGCCCTGGTCCGGATACGCCGCACTGGCATTAGGGCCGAAGATGCGGTCCTTCACCGCATAAAAGCCCGCGTTAAAGAATGATCTCGAATTTGCCCTGGTCCGCAGGTCCGCCCCGTAGCCGATCCCACGCGATGTGTAGAGATCGCCTCGGAAGGTTATGTCTGCCGACGGCCCCAGCGTTTGGTAGTACGCCGTCGAAATTCGGCCGCCTTTCCTCTTTGAATAGCCGACGGTCGGCAGCAGGAATCCCGAACTGCGGTCCTGCTCTTTGATCGGAATGGTCGCGTACGGAACAACAACCATGGGCACGTCCTTTATGCGGAACTTGGCGTTCTTGAGCCGAAGCTTGTCGTTTGTCCGAATGGTCGCCCTGTCGGCGGTAAAGCTCCACTTTGGCACCGCCTCGTCACATGCAGTGAACTTTCCCTTGATGACGACTATCTCGGTCAGGCTTACGCGTTCGACCCTTTCCGCCGTGAAATATAGGATCGTACCGTCATTGGTCTGGTTGGTAAATCCGGTGGCGTCCTCAAAAAAGCCGAGCTTCGTCCTGTAGTTCCATATCCCCGTCGCACCGGTAATACGCTGGACGTCGCCCTGGTCAAAGACCACACTTCCCTTTGCGACGATCCGGTTCTCAGCCTCGTAGATCGTGATCTCGTCTGCCTGCAGCCGGTAAATACCGTAGCGGACATCGACGTTCCCCGAGTGCTTTACGATGCGGGCGTCCTTTGTGCCCTCAACTGACATTTTGTCGGAATAAACAACGACCTCGCCGTCGCCGCCTTCCTGCTCCGGAGTGCCCGGCTTCCTCGGTTTTGGGGCCGCGATCTTTTGCTCCGCCGAGATCGGATTGATGTTCGGAGTGTCGGTAATGGGATTGGCGACCTGACGTTCTACAGGGTTCGTCTGCTGTGCGGCCACGCCTGCGGACAGCACGACGATCGCCAGGAACACTGCTTTGAAACTTGTAAACCGCATCGAATCAACAAGATATTATGTGATGCTAACAGAATGAGTTAGAACAATAAAGCCGTGTGCTAAACTAGCGCTTTTGATGCCGTCCGCCGGAACTATGACGCCTGAGAACGTACTTATCGTCGAGGATGAGGAACTGATGCGATCGATCCTTCGCCAGCTGATCGAGGGCGAAGGCTACCGCGTCTTTACGGCGGACAGTGCGGAATCGGCACTCGCGGTGTTCTCATCCAACAGGATCGACGTCACGCTGACGGACATAAAGATGTCGGGTCGCGACGGCCTTGCTCTGCTTGATCAGATAAAAGCTGCCGACGAAGAGGCTATCGTCATCATCATGACCGCGTATTCCTCGGTCGATACGGCGGTCGCCGCGCTTCGAAAAGGCGCCTACGATTACATTACAAAGCCATTCGTCAACGACGACCTGATCCAGACGGTAAGAAACGCTCTGTCGCACCGCCGGCTCTTTCAGGAAAATCGCTACCTTCGCCGCGAACTTCGGCGACAGCGGGCCGATGCCGAGATCATCGGCCAAAGCGAGGCGATCAGGGCCTTGTTCGATCTGGTCGAAAAGGTCAGCTCGACATCGGCGAACGTCCTGATCGAGGGCGAAAGCGGAACGGGCAAGGAACTTGTCGCTCGTGCGATCCACTTTCAGAGCGACCGTGCGGACAAACCATTCCTGGCGATCAACTGCGGTGCACTTCCCGAGTCGCTTTTGGAAAGCGAGTTGTTTGGCCACGTTAAGGGCTCATTTACCGGTGCCGTCGCGGACAAAATCGGCTATTTCCGCTCCGCCGCAGGTGGGACGCTTTTCCTCGACGAAGTCGGCGACATGCCGCCCGCCCTGCAGGTAAAACTGCTTCGTGCCCTGCAGGAACGCGAGGTCACGCCTATCGGCTCGTCCGTGCCTGTACGTTTTGACGCACGGATCATTGCCGCCACGAATAAACGTTTGGAGACCGAGATGGCCGAGGGTCGGTTCCGCGAAGACCTGTACTACCGTCTCAATGTTGTAGAGATCGACGTGCCGCCGCTTCGCGAACGCCGCGAGGACATTCCGGTACTGGTCGAGCACTTCATTTCAAGCTCGGCTCGACGGCAAGGCATAGTTGAAAAGGAAGTTTCTACGGCGGCGAAGGAACTGTTTAATAACTACGACTGGCACGGTAATGTACGTGAACTCGAACACGTTATCGAAAGGGCGCTGATCCTGAGCGGCGACCAGATCGACGTCAATGACCTTCCTGTAAAACTGACGGGCAATACCTCCTCGGCAGCAGGCGACGATAAGTTCAAGTCACTGGATCAGGTCGAACGGGAATACATTCTTGAAGTATTGGAAAGCGTGTCGCAGGACAAAGCGGTGGCAGCAAAGATCCTCGGGATAGACCTGTCAACTCTTTATAGAAAGCTCAAGCGGTATGAGATCGGCTGATCACTTCGCGGCGACCTCAAGGACAAAATAATCGGTCCCGTCGATCCTGGTGAGTTTGCCTGACGTGTAAGGCTCAAGCAGCATGGCATTTGCCTGATAGACCTGGCCCTTTAGGCCGCGGTCGCCTGACATCTCGGCCTGAGCGATCAATTCGTCAGGAAACCAGCTCTCGGGAGAGATCGATCCTACCTGCGGCTGTCCATACTGCAAGGCTTCGGCAACAACCTTTGACGAATCGGCCGGCGAGAATCTGAGTACCGCCATCAACGACTTTTTGCCAGTGTTTTCCTTCCACACCACATCCTCAACTTCATAAGGGACCTTTACGTGAAGCCCGAGTTCCTCTACGTTGGTCTTGGCGACATTCTGCTTCTCACCGCTATTCGAAACGTTTCCGGGACGATTGCTCGACGATGTATTGGAATTAGAATCGCCTCCGCAGCCGCCAGTAATAGCTAATGCCGCGAAAAGTGATAAAATCGCACCTGTTTTTGAGATATTCATCAAGTAAGGACTTGTCAGTGTTCGAAGAATTTACCGAGAACTCTAAAACCATACACAATACCTATGTCTAAATCAAAGTTCCTCTTTTTGCTGCTTGTCCTCGTGGGTCTCTCGACCTCGGGCATCGCTCAGTCCGAACCGCTGTCGGCACTGAAAGCCTTTTATAAATACGATCGGTCGCACTCGCAGGTATTTAACCGCAGGAATATCGACGCTCGGCGGCAATGGTTCTCTGCACGGCTCTATTCACTGTTTCGAAAGGAGCTTAACCGCGAGGCGGCATATCTGAAAAAGAATCCGACCGACAAGCCATACTTTGGTGACGGGCTTCCGTTTCAGCCCCTCGACGAGACATGCAAGGTGAACGGACGAGACCTACGTAGGCTTCTTAAGTTCAAACAGGAGTTCCGACGCGGGTCCCGCGCAGCCGCGACTGCTACCTTTTATTATCCAAAGGGCTGCACTGAGGGCGACTCGGTCGTTTATACGATCGGGCTCGTCAACGAAAAAGGTAAATGGGTGATCGACGACGTCAATTATGGCGAGGACACGACCCTCAAGCAGCGGCTGAACCGTAAGGAGTATTAGTGAATTGCGGTGATCCGATCTGCTAAATTACACTATAAGTTACTCCGATCGACGTATAACAATGGACACACTCGAAGTAAAAAAGGCCGCGAGCGCCGAAGTTGAACGATGGGAAAGCGAGACCCTGAAGAAGGTGCTCGATAAGACGCCCGAGCGAAAGAACTCATTTGAAGGCGTATCCCTTGAACCGGTCGAACGGCTCTATACCGAGGCCGATTCCGACGGCATCGACATTGGATTTCCGGGTGAATTTCCCTACAAACGCGGCATTCACCCGACCGGCTATCGTGGCAGGCTCTGGACGATGCGGCAGTTTGCCGGATTCTCGTCGCCTGAGAATACGAACGCCCGCTTTAAGTACCTGATGGAGCACGGCCAGACAGGTCTTTCTGTCGCCTACGATTTGCCGGCGTTGATGGGACTCGACGCCGATTCACCGCTGAGCGAGGGCGAGGTCGGCAAATGCGGCGTCGCGGTCTCGTCGCTCGCCGATTTCGAGGTTTTGTTTGACGGCATTCCGCTCGATCAGGTCACCGTCTCACAAACGATCAACGCCCCGGCCCCGATCTTTCTCGCGATGTATCTCGTCGTCGCCGAGAAGCAGAGGGCCGATTTCAATAAGATCTCCGGCACGCTTCAAAACGACATCCTGAAGGAATATATCGCCCAAAAAGAATGGATCTATCCGATCAAACCGGCGATGAAGCTCGTGATCGACACTTTCGAATACACGACCAAGTACGTACCGAAATACAACCCGATCTCGATCTCCGGCTATCACATTCGCGAGGCCGGAGCTACCGCATTGCAGGAACTCGCGTTCACTCTGCGTGACGGCGTCGAATACGTTCAGTATGGCGTCGATCGCGGAATGGACGTGGATGAATTCGTTCCGCGGCTGTCGTTCTTCTTTAACGCTCACAACGACTTCTTCGAAGAGATCGCCAAATATCGTGCCGCACGCGTCGTCTGGGCAAGAGTCATGAAAGAGCGCTTCGGAGCCCGAAATCCGCGCACGATGCAGCTGCGATTTCACACGCAGACAGCGGGCGTTTCGCTGACCGTGCAGCAGCCATTGATCAACATCGCCCGTGTCGCGATCCAGGCACTTGCGGGGGTGCTCGGCGGCACCCAGAGCCTGCACACGGACTCTTATGACGAGGCACACGCGCTGCCGACCGACGAGGCCGCGTTGATCGCCCTTCGCACCCAGCAGATCATAGCCGAAGAGACCGGCGTCGCAAACACCGTCGATCCGCTCGGCGGCAGCTTTTATCTGGAGTCGCTTACCGAAAAGATGATCGACGGATGCATGAACTATTTCGACAAGATCGACGGTTTTGGCGGTATGATCGAGGCTATCGAGGCCGGATTCCCCCAACGCGAGATCCAGGAGTCTGCCTATCAATACCAAAAGGCCGTCGAACGCGGCGTACAGACGATCGTCGGCGTAAACAAATATGTAATGGACGAGGAACAGTCGAAAGTGGACATTCTGCAGATCGACGAAGCCGTCCGCGACCACCAACTCGAACGCCTCGCACATGTCAAAGCAACGCGTGACAACGGTTCCGTCGCTATAGCTCTCGATAAACTTAAACGCGCCGCTCGTTCAGAGGACAACACGATGCCCGCGATCATCGAGGCCGTCTCGGCATATGCGACAGTCGAAGAGATCTGCGTCGCCCTGCGAGATGTTTACGGCATTTATGAGGAACCGGCGTTTTAG
>CAZJFB010000067.1:0-20023 GCA_964545145.1 uncultured Chloracidobacterium sp.
TGTCAAGCGGCAATATTAGTCAGCGGGCGAAGTATCCTTGCCTTGTGCGTGTGATCAAGTCGTTTTCTCTTACATTGATCTTGATCGACCTCCATTTGCCATCACGCTTGTCATTCGCAGGTTGATATTCGATGGTGTAAAGCGTTCTCAGGTCGGCGGCCACTAGCGCATACAGACGGGTCATTTCTTCAAGCCGTGTTATCGTATTGAGCGTTCCGCCAGTACGATCGGCTACGAGTTGGAGGCGCGATCGTGCCGCCTTGAACATTGCGATCTGGCGGGCCGTCGGGTCAGCTAACTTATCGGGATCACCGGTTGGCAGAGCCAACGGATAAATGGTCACACCCTGTGCGTCAGATCGATTGAGCACTCTGTTCAGGATCTCACTCGATTCGGGCTTGAGTGCCGACGATATTTGATCGTCAGGTACGCGGGACAGACTCTCTCGATCGTTGTCCTTTATGGAGGTGTCGACGCCATCGGTAAGAACAATTATCGCTTTTCTGCGGCTTTTCTCCTTCGAGAGTTTGTCCAGAGCAAAATCGAGAGCCTTGTACAACTGTGTCTTTCCCCGTCCGTTTGCAACCGCTATCGAATTAGCGACGGTCCCGCGATCGGTCGTAAAGTCGTTCCTCAGGTTGATCTTGTCGTAGAACTCAACGACAGCGACCCGGTCGTTTGGCGATAATGCATCGATGAATCTGACCGCGGACTGTTTGATTATCTGCCTGAAGCCGAGCGTCGAGCCGCTCATGTCGAGCATTATGACGACGCTGAATGGGGCCTCGGTCGGCTCGAATCGGAGGATCTGCTGTCTCACGCCGTCCTCAAATATCTCGAAGTTGTTCTGGCTAAGATTGGTAACGGGCCTTCCCCGAGCATCTGCAACGCCGACGTTCAGCCGCACTATAGACGAATCCACACGTATCGGATCATCATCCTGACCCGAAATGGTGGCGAATGTCGCAAGGAGAATTAAGATGATCAATGTCGCCCTAAGGTACGGCATAGGAAAATGTTAGCAATTTGACGCGCATTGTCTAAGTGCGGTTGTACCCGGCATTGCCCGTAAGGTCTTAACACTTTGTGGTTTATGCTTTATAATCTTCTTCAACCCAAAACGGTACGATCTTAGTCGGGCCGTGTCTTTTGCCTGAGCGGCCGGGCGATGATCTTTGTGTAACAATGCTCTATCGGCCCAAATTTTGCGCTAATTGCGGCGAAAAAATAGATCGCGTCGATTGGGGAATACTCACGAGCCGGAGGTTCTGCCAGGTTTGTGAATCCGAATACAAAGGCCAGGACCTGATCCCGCGGTTCGTAGTCGGAGCGGGCATATTGATAGGGGTTTTTGGTATCGGCGGCTTCCTTAACAGCGGCCGGTATGCGAGCAACTCGCCCGTGCGTGAGCCAAGGCGATTCTTAGAGACGAACCGGCCGGAAGCGTCGGTTCGAGCGGCATCGCCGGGAAATGCCGACGCAGCGAATTCTGCCGCGGTTTTGAAGCAACCGGACACGAAGACAGAGCCTCAAACGCCGCAGATGCAGTCGAACATTCGACCTGCCCAGTCAAAGCCTGAGGCCATTGAGCAGTACTATTACTGTGGGGCTGAGACCAAAAAGGGTACACCGTGTTCGCGGCGTGTGAAGGGAAATACCCGCTGCTACCAACATGTCGGTATGCCGGCAATGGTCGGTTCTGAAAAGTTGAAGATCAATTAGATAAGGGCTTCGCAATACGACTATGAAACCACTTCCTCCTAATTCGATGATCCAAAACCGTTACCTGATCGTCCAACCGATCGGGAAAGGCGGCATGGGCGAAGTTTACTTGTCGGTGGATCAGCGGCTCGGGAGCGCGGTCGCTCTCAAGCGTACTTTCTTTACTGAAGACAACACCCTCGCCGCGGCTTTCGAGCGAGAGGCACGTATTCTAGCCAGGCTGCGACATCCGGTTTTGCCCAAAGTGATCGATCATTTTGTTGAAAATGGGGACCAGTACCTGGTGATGGAGCACATCTCGGGTGACGACCTTTCGAAACGGCTTGAGGCGGCCAATAAGCCGTTTCCTTTGAGTTGGGTAATGTTTTGGGCAGACCAGCTTTTGGACGCCCTCTCATATCTGCACGCTCACGAACCGCCGATCATTCACCGGGACATTAAGCCGCAGAACTTGAAGCTGACGGACGAGAATCACATCGTACTTCTCGACTTTGGCCTTTCGAAGGATTTTGATACCAAGGCGACGAGTAATCCACTAAACTCTGCAAGCGTTGCGGGATACTCTCCACACTTTGCGTCTATGGAGCAGATCCGCGGCACCGGGACCGATGCCCGAAGTGATATCTATTCGCTCTCAGCGACGCTTTATCAGCTAATGGCGAACACGGTCCCGGTTGACGCGTTGACCCGGGCTGATGCACTGCTTGGTGGTAAACCCGATCCGATCGTTCCTATCGACAAACTCAATCCTGAGGTGACCCCGGCGATATCCGAGGTGATCTTAAAGGGCGTCGCCGTTAGGCAGGACGAGCGGTTTTCTACTGCTGGCGAGATGCAAAAGGCACTTCGCCGAGCCTTTGATCGTGGGAAAAAAGATACCGAAGCCTCCCCGACGCCGGTGATCGCACGGGCACCCGAAGCGGAGCTTGCACAGCCGAAGACCGACTCTATCCCCTCTGAGATGGAGACCCGGGCGTTGACCGATACCGGTAAGCTGGCGATGGAGCAAACGGTCCAAATGGACGAGTTGCCGGTCATCGAAGAGATAAAGCAGTCTGACGTAAAGACAGAGATGTTCAGTGCGTCGGATATCCCGGAAGTGGAAACAAAATTGGCGACAGTTCCGCCGGAAGTTCAAACGCCCGCGGCCCCATCAGCGCCACCGTCGCCAGTTGCTGCAGCCGCTTCGCCCCCTGCGGCTGTTCAAGTGCAGAATGCGCCGGCCCAGACACCAACAGCTCCTGCAAATAAGGGCGGGTCGTCAAAAGTCGGATTTGCGATAGGCGGATTGGTCGGTTTGTTAGTGCTCACGGCAGCCGGTATCGGCGGCGGGTACTATTTGTATTCAACTAACAACGCTGCCAAGCCAACATCGACGCCTTCGCCGATGCCGAGCGCCGAGCCGACCGTCACCGTTCCGATAGTCACTCAATCGAATAGCAATTCGAGCACCGATAATTCCAACTCCGAAATTGGGTCGTCAAACACGGGCGAAAGCAACACATCGACACCGACATCCGGACCCGGACCGAGCCAGACCCGGCCAACGCCGCAAGTTTCAACCAAGGCCACTCCGTCGAAACCGGCTACAACTCCGGCATCTAAACCGACGCCGAACGCAAAGCCGAAGGACGACAGGACGGTTATCATTCAATAAGGAAATTATGAACAGAAAGGACCTAGCACTTTTTTCGTTCTCGTTGCTGCTTGCAGCGATCTTGTTTGCGGTACCTGTCGCGGCCCAGCCCAAAAAGGTTCGCGAAGATGCTAAGAAGCTGACCGATCAAGCTGACCGGGCATTCGCTCAAAAGAACTTTCAGGAAGCCGCCGCCAAGTATGGCGAGGCGATCGCTCTGATCCCAAACAATTCCTACGCGCACTATAGGAAAGGCTTTGCTCACTTTAACCTGAAGGAAATGGACCAGGCGATCAGCGAGTTCACGATCGCGCTCAGCCAGGGTTTTCGTCCGGTCGAGGTCTTTCGGGTGCGTGCATTTATCTATTATGAGCAGAAGAACTATGCCGCTGCCCTGGATGACATTCAAAAGGCCCTTGCACTTGCACCTCGCGACCTGCAGTTCTTAAAGGGTCTAGGCGAAGTCCAGCTCGAAATGCGGGCATTCCCTCAGGCCTTGGAGGCGTTGCAGAGAGCGTCGGCGGTCGCTCCTAATGATGCCGATATCTACTACAACATGGCCCGTGTTCACTTTGCAATGGGCAATTCTTCGGCCCAAAAGACTGCCGCCGAATCTGCCCTTGCCAAGGGAACACGTTTTCCCGGTGAGTCTCACTATTTGCTCGGCGACGCGAACCAAAAGCTTGAGAATGCGGCGGCCGCCATCGAATCTTATCAGCGGGCTATCAGTTCTAAGCCGGACATTTATCAGGCCCACCGAAATCTCGCGGACGTTCTCCGCAATGAGGCGCGGTTCGGTGAGGCCATCTCGGCCCTGAAAGCGGCTCTGCTTACCTTTCCGAATGACGGGAATATTTATACCGAGCTGAGTTGGCTTTACAGTTTGGCCGGCAGGGCCGACGATGCGGTTCAGGCCGCGAAGGCAGGCGTGCAGATCCTGCCGAATAGATACCTGCCGTACACAAACCTGTGCAGGGCGTACAACGGGACACGCGAATATGTTCTCGCCGCCAATGCCTGCAATTCAGCTCTCCGCCTTCAGCCGAATGACGGAGAGACCTACTATTATCTCGGAAATGCGCTGGTCGGCCAGGAAAAGTCAGTCGAGGCTACTAAAATGTACACGCGGGCCGTTGCGGGGCTGACCGAGTATACAACCAATAATCCGAGATTTTCTGACGGATGGTACCTTCTCGGCAATGCATCGTTCGCAGATAAGCAGTACGACAAAGCCATCGATGCGTATCAGAAGTGTTTGGCGATCAGTCCAAAGTTCGTACAGGCCAGAGTGAATCTTGGGATCACCTACACCCGAAAAAAGAACAAGGCCGCTGCCCTCGAGCAATACAACCTTGTTCTTCCGGTCGATAAAACACTTGCCGATCGCCTTAAGGCCGAGATAGACAGGATGTGAGGTTACTATAGCCTCGCCCGATTTCGTTTAGTCGAGGCCTCGACGTTCACGCTCTGAAATTTGAGAACGACCCGAACGCTGTCCGGCCTGTCGTCCAACGTCGCCGGTACGAACGGTGCGAACGCCGGGTCCGACTGAAGGGCCTTTTCCAACTCGGCGACAGCCTTTACATCGTCTGAAGGCTCAACCACCTCGGCGACCCGCGCGAGCCCGTTGCTGAAAACATCCGCAACCACAACGACCTCTTCATCCTTCATTTTGCCGCGCACGAACGACTTTGTAAGGGCGACAAGGGCACCTTGCGGATTAATGCTGGGCGACTCTGCCGAGTAGGCCATTCGTGTTTTTGCGAAATCGATCGGCGAGATCACGTCCCCGCTCAAGGGATCCTCGTACGGGCTTCGGTTGCTGGCGATCATGATCGAGGATTCGCCGGTGCGTGCGGTAGTCTCACTCACTCGCGGAGCAAGCATACCCGAGAACATCATCGTCAGAAACGTCACACCGATCATCAATGAGGCGAGCACGCCGACGCCGTATGGCATTACCCGCATCTGCAGCCATTCCCTCAGATCAGATGTCACAGGCGGCCACGGCCGTCTGCCGCGGTCAAGCTCGTTTCGCAGTGACTCGTTAATACGTTGCTTAAGAAATGCCGGTGCTGCGGGGCGCTTGATCGACCCAAGCTGCTCGAGCATCTCGCGATACTCGGTATCCGACTGGCGGCAGAGCGGGCAAACAGAGAGATGGCTCTCGACAGCGGCCCGTCTTGCCTCGCCGGAGGCACCGTCAACAGATAATGCAAGTTCAAATTGTAGTTCTGAGCATTTCATTTCAATTGCTCCAGATCGTTCTACTGAATGGCTCACTGGCCCCGGCTGTCGCCTGCTTTCACAGTTAACATCGTCCAATCGGGTATCGCTTTGTCGTGAATGAGCCCGCCCGGTCACCCGCTTCGGTGTTGCTGGTCGATTCAAACGACCGGATCTAGTCCCATTTCCGGCTGAGTTCCTCCCAATTCTCGCTCTCTCTGACCTATCGTTTGGCACCGATTTGTTTAGTCTTCAAAAATTGAGACCGGGGCGAGTCAGCCATTCAGTAAATTCTCAAAGATCTTTCAGCCGCCGCCGCAGTTCCTCGCGTCCGCGTGAAATTCGCGACTTGACGGTGCCGATACTGACGCCTAATGCAGCGGCCGTTTCCTCGTAACTTAGGCCCTGGATATCGCAAAGGACTATTGCCTCACGATACGGCTCGGAAAGTTCCGAAAGGGCCGCCCTCAACGCATATTCCCGTTCGCTCCTCAACGTCTGGTCTTCCGGGCTGAGGGAACGGTCTGCGACCGTGTCAGCGAATGCCGTCTCAGAATCACCGACCGGTGCGTCGATCGAGATCGTCACATTGCGTCGGCGCCGTTTCCACCAGCGAAATCGGTTTCGTGATTCGTTGATAGCGATCCGAAAGAGCCAGGTTTTCAAACCCGAGTCGCCGCGAAAGCCCTTGATCGACCGTAATGCTCGAAGGAACGTGTCCTGAGTAAGGTCCGCGGCATCCTCGGCATTCTCGGTAAGCCTGTAGAGCAGTGTGTAAATATCGCCCGAGTACAGGTCCGTCAGCGTTTCGAAAGCCGTATGGTCACCGGCCTTTAACTTTTCAATAAATACGGCGTCGTCACGTCCCTGGGCACCGGCGGAGGAGACAGACACTACAGCCCGCCCAATTTCTTCGTCGTCAAAGGTTATTGACTTACTGAAGACCATCGCCGCCTATTAGCGTTCTCACCTGGGAGAAGCTGTCAAATTGCCCCGTTCGCTTTTCGGGCGAACTGTAACGTTAGACACCGTTCGCGGAAATTTGTTCCCGTCGAAACTGAACTATTTGATGCCGGTAAGTAATGCAGGTATTCATATTTTCCTTTAGTTGTTTGCTCTAATTGACGATTTAAGCTAAATTAACTCTTTTGGAAAAATGCCGTTTGCGGCAATTATATAACGAGAATACGAGTAGTTTTTGCATAATTAGCGATGTCCACAAAGAAAAGAAGATTCGAACAGCTTCAGGCCGCGGCCGCCTCGGCACCAACTGAAAAGGCCAAATACGTCGATCCGTTCCAACAGCAGGTCGTGCCCAGGATCGAGGAAGTTGGTAAAAAGCTCGAAGGCAAAGGCAAAACCATCATGTATGCCGTGATCGCGGTGATCGTCTTGACGATCGTGGTCATGTTCATAATGAGTCGCACTAAGGCATCGAGCGGTGCCGCGCAGGCCGCCCTGGGCAAAGCTATCGAGACATCGCAGGCGCGAGTTTCCGACATTCCGGCCGCTGCCGGCACCAACGACAAGGTATTCAAGACCGAAAAGGAGCGTTCCGAGGCTGCGATCGCCGAGTTTCAGGCTGTTGTTGATAAGTTCGGAGGTGACGTAGCCGATAAGGCAAAGTACTTCATCGCTGTTAACCGCCTTAATGTCGATCGTGCCGCTGGTATCACCGAGCTCGAAGCGTTGGCAAATACTAGATCGGATACCGGCAAACTGGCAAAGTTCGCGCTTGCTCAGACGCGGGCTGACGACAACAAGCTTGATGAGGCCGTCGCTATCTATCAGGAATTGCTCGCCCTCAGCGATCCGCTCATCGCCAAGGAAACGCTTAACTTCAATATTGCCAAGATCTACGAAAAGCAGGGCAAGAAGCAGGAAGCCGCGGATATTTACTTCAACATCGCAAAGGCCGCCAGCGAGGCCAAGGACCTGGACGGCAAGCCCGTCAGGTTGAGCGAGACCGCGACAAATTCTAAGGAAAAGCTCAAGACCCTCGATCCTGAGCGGGCGAAGCAGATCCCCGAACCTACACCGGATTCGCCATTTGGCGGCGACGCACCGCCGATCAGCATTTCGCAATAGTTTTTTCGGATGAATCGGTGTGATCGCACTTTCTTGAGAGCTTAGAGGTAGATTTCTCGATTGAGCGATATCGATCAAACCCAGATAAATGCGGCCGAGAGCAATGCTTCTGACGAGGCGGGATCTCAGGCCGCTTCTGTTTCTGTTCGTGTATCTCCGCACAGCTATTTTTCAGCACTTTTCCTAGCGACATTTGTGTCCGCCTTCCTTTTCTATGTAGAACTGGACCTCGCGGGCGTTATTGTTTTCGGAGCTTCGTGGATACTGATCCCGTCCTTCGCTCTCAATGACCGAATAGCATTTGACGGGCGTCGGCTGGTCCGCACCGGCATAGTTCCGGCCATTTGGTCCTGGATCAACACCTCGCGACGCAGCCTTAAGATAAGCGATATCGAACAGGTAGAGACCCAGTCGGTCCGTGCCCTGAAACGGGGCGGCAACGTACATTACCGTTACCGTACGCAGATCCGCGGCAAGGGATTGAGCATTACGATCGCCTCGGGCGGCGACGATTTTCGCCGAATGCTCAAGGGGATCTTGTCCAAGCTTGCCGATAATGTGCTCGACACGCGTTCGATGGAGCTTCGAGACCACCTTGCCGACCCTAAAGAAACGCTTATGCGTGCCGAATTCGCGAGGATACCGTCGGCAGAGGTACTGGAAAGCTCGCTTCGCCAAACACGTGCGAAAAGCTGGCCTTTGCCCGAGAGTACCGTCGAAGCGGGCGATGGAAAGGCTGATGACCTTCGCGACCTCGCCAACGCACTGCGCGTGGGCGGTTATTTCCCGCAGGCTCTCGAGGCTTTTCGCCGTGCGCTGGTCTTACGCCCGCTTGACGGGCGACTGCTCTTTGACTATGCAAGGTGCCTATATTCCGTTGCCGGTATGGAACGCAGCCGGAAGCTCGAACGTCGTGCCATAGCGGCTCTCAGGCTGTCGGAACGCCGTTCCGCCTCTGACGGCGATCTTCTTGTACGTCTTGGCGAATGGTATTTCCAGATAGGCGAATGGCGGCGTGCCGAGAACGTCTTTCAGGCCGCTCTCGATAGGATAGGCGAGAATTTTCGGACTGCTCGCGGCCTTGCCGAGATAGCTCTTCGCGAAGGCAAGATCGCACATGTGATCCATCATTTTGCGACCGCCAATCGTATAGCTGAGACTCCCAGTCTTCGCCGCTGGGCAAAGGGCGAGGCCGATTATTTTTCCAACCTAAATTCCGACGACGAGTATATGGAATTGGAGATCGGTCGGGTCAACATGCTCGAAAACGTCGAAAGGTCCAAGAAAACCACACTCCGAATCACATTTCTAGCTCTTCCCGCGATCGCTGCCGGCATTATCCTCGAAAATGGCCTGATCGCCAATATTGGCTGGGCTGTCTCAGGTGTCGCTGTCATGATCTGGACCGGCCTGACATTTACCGCCCGAATGCTCTCAGAACGTATTCCGTACGACCTCGTCGAACAGGACGATTGACGGTCGGAGCTTACCGCAAAGTCATTTGCCAACGATAGTTGACCCCGGATGACGCGGACATCAGAAGATTCACCACAGAGACACTCGGTATTACAGTCCAACGGTTCGCTACTGCCCTTGCTCACGCGCGAGCTTCTTCAATTCGTGTTGCAGCTCAGTCGAAGCATGCTATCAGATCGAAGGGCGCCTTGGAATACTAAAGTTCCGACTTTGTCGCATAATTCCTAGTTTGGCGATGATCCGGACCGTTGTAGCCCTCGATCTAACGCAAAAGGCAGGGCCGTGATCAACAAAAAGGCGGATCCCTTTCGGGACGCCGCCTTTTTTATCCGATATTGGTTTCGGGACTATTTTGTTACCGGAAAGCCTCGCTTCTTCATCAGGGCGTTGACGTTCGGGTCGCGGCCGCGGAATTTGCGATACGCCTCGGCAGGGTCGATGGTGTTTCCGACCGAAAAGATGTACTTCTTCAGCCGTGCGCCGACCTTCCTGTCGTATGGCCCGCCCGCCTCGGTGAATGCACCAAAGGCGTCAGCGGTCAGTACGTCAGACCAAAGGTAGCTGTAATAGCCCGCCGAGTAGCCGTCGCTCGCAAAGACATGGCCGAATTGGGGCGTGCGGTGACGCATCACGAGTTCGTTCGGCATGCCAAGCGCCGCTAACGTCTGGCGTTCGAAGGCGTCCGGGTCGATCTTCTGATCACCGGCCAGGTGGAGCTTCATATCGACCAAAGCACTCGAGAGATATTCGGTCGTAGCAAATCCCTGATTGAATGTGTCCGCCTTCTTTATCTTCTGCACGAGGGCATCAGGGATCGGTTTGCCGGTTTGGTAATGGAGGGCAAATTTCGAAAGGATCTCGGGTGTCGAGACCCAGTGCTCGAGGATCTGAGAAGGGAATTCGACATAGTCGCGTGCAACATTGGTGCCGGACAGGCTCGGGTATGTGACATTCGACGACAGGCCGTGCAGGGCATGGCCAAATTCGTGAAACATGGTCTCGGCGTCGTCCCAGGAGATAAGCACCGGCTCGCCCGGCTTACCTTTGACGAAATTCGAGTTGTTCGAGACGATCGTCGTAACGTCGCCGGAGACACGCGACTGGCTGCGGTACGAGTTCATCCAGGCGCCGGAACGCTTGCCGTCGCGGGCATACGGGTCAAAGTACCATACGCCGATGTGCTTGCCGTTCGTCTTATCGGTCACCTCATAAACGCTCACATCGGGGTGGAATACGGCGACGCCCTTGAGCGGCGTGAATTTGAAATTGAACAGCTCACCTGCCATCCAAAACATCGCGTCACGGATCTTATCTAGTTGGAGGTACTTCGAGACCTCATTTTGGTCGAGGTCGTAACGCTCCTTACGTACCTTTTCCATATAGAATCGATAATCCCAAGGTTCGATCTTGATCCCTGTTCCCTCCTTATCGGCTAGGGCCTGCATATCGCGGACCTCTTCCTTTACCCTGGCAACGGCGGCAGGCCAGATGCCCTCCATCAGTTTCATCGCGTTCTCGGGCGTCTTTGCCATCGCGTTCTCGAGTCGCCAGTGGGCGTGCGTCTTAAAGCCGAGCAGCTTGGCACGCTCGGCCCTCAACTGCAGTATCTGCGGGATGATCCCGTTGTTATCGCGTGCATCGCCGTTGTCGCCGCGGTTCACGAACATTTTCCACACCTTTTCGCGAAGGTCTCTTCGAGTCGAATAGGTGAGGAACGGGTCAACGGACGAGCGGGTGTTCCTAATGACCCATTTGCCGGGAAGTTTCTTTGAAACGGCCGCTGCGGCTGCCGCATCGACCTGTGACTGAGGCAGGCCGGCAAGGTCAGACTGGCTGTCGAGCGTCAGAAAGACCTGAGTCTCGTCGCCGAGAAGGTTTTGGCTGAATTTCGTATACAGGCCCGCAAGGGTCTGGTTTATATCAGAGAGGCGCGCCTTTTTTGCTGTGTCGAGTTTAGCTCCGGCCCGCACGAAATTTGTGTAATACAGCCAGGCGAGGCGATAACGCTCGCCTCGAACGGCCTTCTTTTTGGATTCGGCCTGATAGATGGTCTCGATCCGCTTAAAAAGCGCGTCGTTTTGGGTGATCTTGTCGTAATGGGCGGCAAGCTTTGGGTCCATCTCTTCTTCGACTTTGCCGAATTCGTCGCTGTTCATGCTAGATGTCCAGATGCCGTATATCGTCGATACGCGGTCGAGTGTCGCACCGGTCTTTTCTAATTCGAGTATCGTATTCTCAAAGGTCGGCATACTCTTTTGAGCTGCGATGGCGTCAACCTCGCGAAGGTTCTCTTCCATCGCGGCTTCGAGCGCGGGCTTAAAATCGGAGATCTTTACTTTGTCGAAGGGCGGCAGTCCGCCAAAGCGGCCTTCCCATTTTGGGAGCATCGGGTTGTCAGGGGCCGCAGTTGCCGCCTTCGCTATCGAATTGTCGTTTGTCATCAATAGTGTTGTCGTAATTGTAACGGCCGCTGTGAGGCCGAGTATCATTCTAAAAAGCATATGGAAAGTCTCCCGGAAAATAGATGGCGCCCGGTGGCGTGCCGATGCCGGGATATCTTGCAGTAACGCCGGGCAAAATGTGCTTTTTTCATAATCTGCACATAGTGTTAACTTTAGTCTTTAAGCCCCTTCCAGGCAATACTGGGAGGGCCCCGGCGAACCGCAAAATATTATCAATCAAGTCGATCGACTTCGAGGTGCATCCCGAGTATCTCCCCGCCCGAATATCGTCCGATCAAAATGATGCCGGTGTGATAGTCGCCGCGTTCTCACGGATCGCAGAAAAGTGCGGGGAAACAGGCTGTCAGAAGCTGCTGGTCGAGCACGAAAAGCCTGAAAGTCTGACGATGGGCGAAGCCTTCAACGCGGCCCAGGGCGTCGTCGGACTCTCGTTTATGGGTATCAGGATAGCCGACGTTGATCGGGATATTTTGCATTTGGAGACGACCAAATTCGGAGAGCTGGTAGCTGTCAATTGCGGCGTGAGGGAGCAGGCTTTCGCGTCCCTTGACGAGGCCGTTACATGGCTTACGAATTAGTGTGCGCGTTCTGTTGCGATCTTCAATCTCTCAGGATAATGATTCGGTGAGGAGGCAGACCGAGCATGCACTCGGCGCCGATCTCGAGGCCGACTACTTTGAATACTCGCGTGGTCAGTTTAAGTCCGTTGACGTCGAACTCGATCAACGACGTTGCCCCGCGGAATTTGATCGCCGTTACGACACCTTTCAACAAATTGTCCTCGGGGAAAGATGCGCCCATCGACATGGAGATCTGCTCCGGGCGTATAGCCAGCGTGACGTTCTGATTTATGGCTCCGAGACGGCCTTTCTCGACCGACTGGGCAAAGACCCTGTGACCGCCATCGATCGTATAGAATTCGGGAACTTGCTCGTCTGACGATGACAAACGGCGGGCCTGAATCAGGTTATTCTCGCCTGTTGTTCGGGCAAGTTTGACGCTCTCGGGCGAATCGTAGATCTCCTGCGGCGTGCCTGTTTGCACGATCTCGCCGCGATCTAGGACAGCTACCTCGTCCGTCAGGTCCAATATCTGCTGAAAGTCGCTCGATGCGAAAAACACAATACGCCCGCCGTCGCAAGCTGCCTTCCTAATGTCTGCAAAGCACTGTTCGCGTTGGGAAGGGTCCATCTCGCTGAACGGAGCGTCGAGCAGCCAGATCTTTCCGGCGGCCGCCGAGGTCTTCGCGAACCTCGAAAGCTGCGACTCTCCGCCCGCGGTTTTATTGAATAAACCCGAAAAAAGGTCCTTCAGTCTCACGTCGCCGTGGCCGATATGCAGCGAGACGCCGCGTTCCTTCCTCTTGACCTGAGTAATGTCGCGTCCACCGGCGACGATCGAGCCGCCGGTTGGTTTGACAGTGCCGGCGATGGCGTTCAGGAGGGTAGATTTACCTGAGCCCGACGCTCCAAAGATGCCGATCACGCTGCCGTCACTGACCTCGAACGACACATCGCGGAGCGCCCACGTGTTGCCAAATCGCTTGGATAATTTGTCTATTACGAGCGCCATAATAAGGGCGATAATGAAACTTCTAGGATCTGATTTCGTGCAAAGAAAAGTATGCTGTTGTCATCGAACCAAAGCAAGTATACACTGATTTGCCTATGGCGGACGGACCGACAATAAAACGAAAACTGATTCACGCCGGCGGGTGGCAGGTAGCCAAGCGCGTTGCAAAGACCATCCCATTGGGCGGCACCGTTGTGGCGATCGCTCTTGTCGGCACAGACATTAAAAAGAAAGGGTTAGTTAAGGGTGTGATCAACTCAGGGATCGATGCGATACCCGTCGTCGGACTCGCAAAGAATGCTGTCGAATTGGTCAGGGGAGACTTTATTCCCGACAAAAAGGACAAGAAGAAGGACAAGAAATGAAGATCGTTCTAGGATCGGTTCTGTTGGCGGCCTTTGCTGTTGGAGTTTCTGCCCAACAACCGACAAAGCAGAAGCCGAAGCCGCTTGCGACACCGCCGCCGGTCATAACAGGCGCCGAGATCATTAGCAGGGCCGGCGACTTAGAGGCCCCGCCTGTGCAGAAGGCAGAGGAAAGGCCGCAGGAGAAGAAACCGGCGGAGTCGGTCAACGTTACAGAACTGCTCGAGCGGATCAAGAAACTTGAGGCCGGGCAGGGCAGCACATACGACGAAAAGCAGAAGCGTTTGTTACTTAATCTCGATATTCTCACGCGTGCCGAACAACGAAGCGAATCTCTAAGAAAACAGCTTTTCGAGATGATCGAAAAGGAGAACACGGTCAAGGCGCGGCTCGACCAGCTCGAGTTCGACAGCCGTCCCGAGGTGATCGAGCGGTCTCTGCAGCTGGCCGGATCGATGAAACCCGAGGAGATCCGCGATAACCGGCGAAAGAGCCTAAATGCCGAAAAGGCAAACCTTTCTGCATTGCTGGTCGAGATCCAGGCCACAAGATCTAGCCTTGCCTCGAACCTGACAAAGTCAGACCAGATCGTCGAGAAACTTCGTTCCAAACTCGAAAAGGACATTGACGATTCGATCATGAAGGATGAGCCGGACCTTCGTGATCCTATAAATTGACAGCCTGCCGATGTTTATCCCGAAAGGACGCCTCGTGCGTCCTTTTTCTTTTTACAGGGCTGCAAGAACAAACAACGAACCGCGTTCTCAAGGTGTCAAATCATGTGAGATCGGCAGATCTTGCGAGCAGTTTTGGGAGAGAGGATTATGAGATCAAGATCAGTCGCTATCATTTTGGGCGTCGTCGCGGCGGCGCTATTGTCTTCGTTTTCGGTCAACGCTCAGGGTGTGATCGTACCCATCATTTGCGATATAAGGCCGTGCCGTCCGATCCCGCGGCCGATGCCACAACCCTTGCCAAATGCATTACCTGTCAAGTCGATCGAGCTGAACACCAAGATCAACGGCCAGGTCGCGACGACCCACGTCGAGCAGATCTTTCGAAATGATACGCCCTACACGCTCGAGGGAACTTATTTCTTCCCGATTCCTGAGACAGCATCGGTCGTCGAATTCGCGATCTGGGAGAATGGCAAGAAGCTGGTGGGTGAGGTGCGTTCGCGTGAAGAGGCACGCCGGATCTATGACGAGATCGTTCGCCGTCAACGCGATCCGGGCCTGCTTGAGTATGCGGGAAAGGACCTCTTTCAGGCGTCGATATTCCCGATCCCGCCAAATTCGGACAAGAAGCTTGAATTGACCTATACCGAGGTCTTAAAGGCAGAGTCGGGTACGGTCGCATACCGATACCCGCTCGGAACGGGGCGAAATCTATGGCAGCGTCCCGTCCGTCCGATGATCGAGGATTCGAGAGACCCAATGCCGAAGCAGCAATTCGGCACAGTTTCGGGTACGGTAGAGATCGTAGGCCGCGAGGCCCTTCGAAATATCTACTCGCCGACGCACAACATCGACGTTAAGCGAAAGGGCGAAACGACCGCGAACGTGTCATTCGAGACGAAGAACAACGATTCCGATTTCCAGCTTTTCTATGGACTTTCGAATAACGACTTTGGGATGTCGCTGGTGACCTATCGCGAGCCTGGGAAAGACGGGTATTTTCTCCTCATGTTATCACCAAAGGACAACGTGTCGGAGAAGGAACTCGTTAATAAAGACATCGTGTTTGTGCTAGACACGAGCGGTTCGATGGCGGACGAAGGCAAGATGGAGAAGGCAAGGAAGGCACTGCTCTTCGGTATTCGAACTCTCAGAGACGGAGACAGGTTCAATGTCGTGAACTTTGCCGGCGAGGAACATCTGATGGAGCGCGGCCTGATCAATGCGAACTCTGAAGGCAAGAAACGCGGCGAGGAATTTGTAGGCAAACTGACGCCGACCGGCGGGACCAACATCAACGATTCGCTGATAGCCTCGCTCAAGCTGTTTGACAAGGGCGACCGGCCGAAGATGCTTGTTTTCATGACCGACGGACTGCCCACTGTAGGCGAGACCAATGTCGAGAAGATCATCACGAATCTCAAGAACGCTAAGAATGTTGACGTTCGCATCTTTCCCTTCGGGTTTGGTTACGACGTAAATACCACACTGCTAGACCGCATTGGTTCGGAGAACTCGGGGATCTCTGACTACGTTCAGCCCAAGGAAGATCTCGAGATAAAGGTATCGAACTTCTTCTCGCGGGTAAGCTCGCCGGTTCTTGCCGACCTCGATCTCGACTTCGGCCCGGTCATCACGGAATACACATATCCGAAAAAGCTGACGGACCTTTTCCGCGGCATGCAAATGACGATCATTGGCCGGTACAAGAACACTGGTGACCTCAAGAACATCACCCTGCGGCTGACCGGTAAGGCCGGTAAAGAAAGCCGAGCGTTCAACTATAGCGATCTCGATTTCCCGGTGCGCAATGAGGATAACAACTTTCTGCCGCGCCTGTGGGCGAGTCGCCGGGTCGGCTGGCTGCTCGAACAGATACGAGCAAATGGCGAAACAAAGGAGACTCGCGAAGAGGTCATTGAGCTAGGCACTCGTTACGGCCTGGTGACCCCGTACACGTCATACCTTGCGACCGACGGTTCGATGGCGAATGTTCGCCGCGACGCGGTTGACACTTTTAGCAGAAACGCTCCAGCGGCAAAGGCAATGCGTGAAAAGAGCGGGGCGGGAGCCGTGCAGCTCAGCGTTCAGCAAAATGCTATGCAGTCTAACGCGTCGGTAGCGGCTGCAGAGGACAAGGACGAAGAAAGCCGCGTCGTGCTGCGAAATACGACATTCAATCAGTTCGTCGCGAATAAGAATTTCGTAAGCCAGGAGCGCGTCTGGGTCGATTCGGAATATTCTGTCGCAGCGAACCTGCCCGAGGTCTCGATCAAATTTGCGAGCGACGAGTATTTCAGACTGTTGACAGCGGAAACCGGGCTTGCACCTTACCTGTCGCTGGGCGATCAGGTCGTAGTCGTCTGGAAGGGCAAGGTTTATCGGATCACAAAATAGAGGTAAACGCCTCGTAACATTTCAACATCCGAACGGGTGATTTTTGCAGATGGAAGCTTTATTCTATTAGGCAAAGGTCACCCGCTTTATTTGGAGGAACCGTCGTGAAGAAACTTATCCCAACCTTCGTGATAATACTGGCATGCGCTATCGCTGCGGTTTCGCAGCCCGGCTGGGTACTCCAAAACTCAGGCGTCAAGGGTGATCTTGTTGCTGTCTTTTTTACTTCGTCCGACAAAGGATGGGTGGCGGGTGACGCGGGATTTCTCGCCTCGACGCGTGACGGCGGCAAAACTTGGTCTCCCTATCAGCTAGGCACCGACGAGGACATAAATGAGATCTATTTCCGAAACGATGAGAACGGATACCTGGTCGCCGGCAGAAAGATGTTCGTTACACGCGACTCAGGAAAGTCGTGGCAGGAGATCCGTATTTATCGGACCGGCGAGTTTGGTGCTGGCAGGCCGGAGTTCCTAAGCATCCGATTTTCCGACAAGAAAAGAGGGTATGTCGTTGGATCTGTTCTCAGGAAGAGCGGCGATGACGAGGTTGTCGTAGATTCGCTATTGATGCGAACCGAGGACGGCGGCGACACGTGGCGACGAATTACCGTACCGACCAAAAAAGAGTTGTTTCACGTAGATTTTAATGACAATTCTCACGGCTGGGTCGTCGGCGATGACGGAGTCATACTAGCGACCATCGACGAGGGTAGGACCTGGAGCCTGCAGCGGTCGGGAACTGATATGCCGCTATTTAATGTCGATTTTCGCGATGATAATAATGGTTACGTTGTCGGCAAAGCGGGAACGATACTGAGGACTGAGAATGGCGGGGCGACGTGGGAAACGGTAAATTCGAATTTCAGAGACACGCTGATGCGGGTCGATTTCGCCGACGATAAGAATGGATGGATCGTCGGCTACGCCGGCAATATCCTTCGCTCGACCGACCGCGGCAAGACGTGGGTGCGGCAGGAAAGCGGCACCCGAGACCAACTCTACGGCCTTTACATGGACAAGAAATACGGCTGGGCCGTAGGTGCTAAGGGCACGATCCTCCAATTTAAGAAATAAACTTCGAAAAATGCCTCCACTGATGGCTGTTCAAGTTAACAGTTTGGTAAAACTGTGCTATATTGCATAACAATTTCCAGCGAGTTTCTGAACAATCATCAGGATTTTTGATATCGATCTAATTCTTTTGGAGGAAGAAAATGATTAGAAAGCGGTTCATCAGGGCGCTGGCGCCCTTTGCATTTCTGGTATTGCTTTCGGGCATTGCGTTTGCCCAGGGTACTACCACCCGTATCACGGGTATCGTGACGGATTCATCCGGTGCAGCGGTGACCGGAGCGACGGTCAGGATCCAACGCGAAGGCAGCGACGCGTCCCTGACCACACAGACCCGCGACGACGGCCTCTACGTCTTTGACCTGATCCAGGCCGGTACTTACACGGTCACGGTGGAAAAGGCGGGTTTCAAGAAATTTGTTTCGTCAAAGAACGCCGTGCTGGTTAATCAGCCGTCGACCGTTAATGTCTCACTGCAGGTCGGTGACGTTTCCGCGGTGGTCTCTGTCGAGGCGACTGCAGAACAGGTGCAGACGAGTTCTTCGGGCAACTTCGGCGGAACTGTCGATCAGCGAACGATCGAGTCACTGCCCATCGTCGGAACCCGCGGACGCAATCCGCTTGACATCCTTAACTTCCAGCCAGGCGTCGCCAACGGTGCGAACACAGGTGGCGGTGTCCACGTTAACGGCTCACGCGACAGAGCGTTCAACTTTACCCTCGACGGCATCGACATCAATGAATCGACCGCCGGCGGCTCGAACTTCACGCCGCTCAGGCCCAATCCGGACTCGATCCAGGAATTCCAGATCGTTACCAGCGGATTCACGGCCGAGCTCGGCCGCAGCAGCGGTGCTCAGGTAACGTTTGTCACTCGCTCGGGTACGAATCAGTTCCGGGGCAGTGTATT
This sequence comes from uncultured Chloracidobacterium sp., assembly GCA_964545145.1. Classification (GTDB taxonomy): domain Bacteria; phylum Acidobacteriota; class Blastocatellia; order Pyrinomonadales; family Pyrinomonadaceae; genus OLB17. Next base: position 18,605 of record CAZJFB010000067.1, read on the forward strand.
TGATTATTACCAAACGCCGAGATTCCTAGCCCGCAGCTACGGAGCGAACGTCAATTCGACTTCGAAGGAGCAGTTCGTCCAGCACATCTTTGGCGGATCGTTTGGCGGACCGATCATCAAGAACAGGGCTTTTTTCTTTACTAATCTTCAAATGCTTCGGGCATATGACAGCGTCCTGCAGACACGGACTGTCTATACGGCAACTGCCCGTCAGGGTATCTTCCGTTGGGTGCAAGGCGGTGTAAACGGCACGGGGTCAGTTGACTCCTCCGGAAACCCGGTTAATCCGGCCTGTAGTGCGACCGTGACGACAGGCTGCGTCAATTCGTACAATATCGCCACAGGCAGTGGAATCTCGCTGGATCCGGTGTTGATGCAGTACATTAATGCGATGCCGCTGCCGAACAGCTTCAGCGCAACCGGTGACGGTTTGAACACGGCAGGCTTCCTGTTCAATTCCCCGCAGAACGAGAAGCAGTGGGATTTCGTCACTAAGGTCGATTTCAAGTTGAACGACGAGAACAACTTCTACGTGCGTTGGGCACAGGGTGAACAGAATACATTTGGCGACTCGGCTAATGGCGGCCGAAGGCGCTTTCCCGATGCACCCAATTTCGTCGATACATTCCGCACGCCGAAAAACCTCGCGGTCAATTGGAGATGGTCTCCGACCTCGCGGTTTGTCAACGAGTTTGTGGCGGGATGGAGTCAGTTCGGCTTTAGTTTCGAGACGCCCGAGCCGGACTCCAACTACGCGTTCGTCTTTAATCTTCCAACGGACATCAACACAAACTTCTCATATAATGCGAGGAGCTTCCGTACGTGGCAGTTTGTGGATAACATCACGTTGGACTATTCGCCGCACGTCATCAAGGCTGGTATGAACCTTAGACTCGGACGGAGCTTTGACGATAGGTCGAGCGTTGCCGGCGGCGGTATCGAATTAGCTTACAATTTCAGCCGTACCGTGAATAGCAACTTCACCTTCCCGACAGCACTTCCGACTGGTTCGACGATCATCAATTCGGCAGACAGAACTCGTCTCGAGAATATGATCAACGACGTTCTCGGCCGAGTGGGCACGATCACGCAGGCTTTTGTTAACGATCCGTCCAACCCAAGTTCGTTTGCTCCAGCGGGTACGAGATGGGAATTCTACGCGAATCACCCGGAACTTGACTTCTACGTTCAGGATACCTGGAAGTGGAAGCCGAATTTCACATTCGACCTTGGGGCTCGATACGAGGTTCGTATCAGCCCGTCTGCAGCCGGCGGGAGGCCGATCCTCGCTCCGGATCGCTCGATCACACTGGGATCGACTCCGGCTAACAACATCAAGTGGGTTGAGCGAAAGCTCTTCGATAATGAATACGGGTTGATAATGCCGTCGGTCGGATTTGCTTGGGATCCGTTCAAGAA
>CAZJFB010000068.1:0-19917 GCA_964545145.1 uncultured Chloracidobacterium sp.
GGCACAAGGCGATCCTTTGCCAGAGTGATCCATACCTGGCCGAACTGGTGCGGTACATCCACCTAAATCCGATACGGGCTAAGATGGTCGAAAGGGTCGAGGAATATCCATACAGCAGCCACCGCGCATATATGGGGCTGGAGCCGGCCGGGATCGTCGATGTCGATCCGGTGCTGAGGCGGTTCGGGCCGCGAAAGGCGGTCGCTCGCGAACGATTTGCAAAACACGCCGATGACCCCGATCGCCGAATTTACAGACAAATCCAATCTCCTTTTTCGTATCAAAATGGCAGTTCAATTCTAAATTCAACTTCTGGAGTTTTTGAGACCCGACGTTCCCTTGATAGACCGCCCGGTAAGTGGAGTCCGAAATAGCTTTTTGTGAGGTCATAATCATGAAGATCAAAGTTTTTTCTATCTTGGTTGTACTATTATTCCTTCAGATCTTTTGTATCGGGCAACAGCTGAAAAATAGTAAAATCTTCGCTCCGTCCAAGACTCCCTGTGAAAAGACCTGGCACAATTTCGATATTGGAAATGTTTCGATTTGCGTACCCGGCGAAGTTCGATTTAAGCAAAAACAAGGGGTCGATCAGCGGTTTTGGCACTATGAAAGTGCAACAACTGAGATCGCAATTTTTGACGGAGCCCGAGCACCGGTTCTTCACCAGGAACGCGGGTTGAGTTCCTTCAAGTCGAGACGGAATTGGATCGGCGAAATTCCCGTAGAGTTTGCGACTTTCGTAAACAAGAAAAATGAAAATCTAAGGTTTACTCAGACTGCTAGAGTAATCCTAGCAACCAAGCCTGAGCCAAACTCTGTGATGATTTATATTAAGTACCAGGAAGAATCCTATTCCTCAATAGCGGAGATGATTCTTAATTCGATCTATGTGAAGAATTGAATCGGCGCCAAGGCTATTTTCTTACAATTCTCGATCGCATATTGGCAATTGGCGTTGGGAATCGACGACTTTTAATAAGAGATTGCAGCCGACGCAGATCGCAGTTGGGACGACGCAGAACGGGAATGGCCTGCTCAAGCTCAATTACACCTACAACACGTCCGGTTATCAGGACAATGACGGTAACGTGCTGAGCCAGACGATAACGATGCTGCGATGATCCGAATGCGACAGGAACCCGATCTCGATGCCTCGGCATCCAAGGTCATAAAGAAGGTTAGCGAATTGTGAGAATCATCAATAAAGTAGGCCAGACCCCATTCTTCCACAGGCCTCGCGGATACGACGGGCCGTTGGGGACGAGGGACTTTCCACTTCGATAACGTGACGAGATAGGAGAAAAAAATGTTGACTGCCGAGATAGTGTTTTTAGCAGACGGTAATTTCAGTGATGAGATTGAAATCTATTTTGATAGGAAGGGTTTAGATTACCTGTCATCCCAGCTAAACCATATCCGTGAGGGTAAAAACGATCACGTTCACCTAATGTCAGAGAGCTGGGGCCTTGGCAATCTGGATGAACAAAAACATAAGGAAAACAACAGAATCGTCCATCATCTAAGGTTCACTCTTATGACTGAGGCAAAACCAATCGAACATGCTCCGAATCAAGGATAAATCGATTGCAACATTCCAAACGTATTCTCAGGGAAGCTCAAATTCTAAGGCATATGAGAGACAAATTAGAACCTACCCCAGAAGATCATTGCCAGGCCTACTTTATTACGATTCGTTCCGTGCGACCTTCTACCGCTACGGTAACCGGAATATCACGGCCGGCACGGGGCAGACGAATCTTTCATTTGACGCGAGCACGAACAAGATCACGACGAGCGGATATACCTACGACTCTGTAGGAAATACAACCGCCGATCCGAGCGGGATGACGTTCACGTATGACGCCGAGAACAAGCAAACGCAGGTGACGAGCGGTGAATTCGCTCCCTGAAAGGGAGCAACAATGACGGCTTTGTTGGTCGCTTTCAGCGACCGCGGTATTTTGATGCGATCTCCCTAGGGTTCCACTCGCTTCGCTCATTGCACCCTAGGCTTTAATGTTGGTCGCCGTTGGCGACAGGACCCTGAAAGAGCGCAGCTTCATTGAATTTGGCAAATCATCACTTCCCTGCCTGCAGCTTTTTCGCGACCGCCTGGACCTGATCTAAAACCCTGAGAAGATTGCCGCTCCAGAGTTTGGCGATCTGCTTTTCAGTGTAGCCGCGGCGGACAAGTTCGAGCGTTACATTGAACGTCTCGGCCGCGCTGTCCCAGCCCTCGACGCCGCCGCCGCCGTCAAAATCCGACGAAATGCCGACGTGGTCTATGCCGATCTTCTTAACGAGATAGTCGATGTGGTTGACGAAATCCTTAACGTTGACGTCGGGTGCGACATCCTTTAGCCGTTCGCGAACGATCGGGTTGACCTTTGCACGAAAGGCGGCGGCCTGCTGCTGGTACGCGGCACGTTCAGCCTGGGGAAGTTTAACGACGTCGGCACGGTCCAGCATCTTAAAGCCCTCTTTGGCTGCGAGTTCGCGCATGATCTCGGCCGATTTGGCGGCGCGAAGCTCGCTCTTTTCCTTGCTGACATAGCTGCGAAAAGCGACGGCCTGGACGACGCCGCCGTTCTTTTGGATGGCCGCAAGCTGCTCGTCGTCGAGATTGCGGCTGTGGTCGCACAACGCACGTGCACCCGAGTGCGACGCGATCACGGGAGCCTTGGACAACGCGATCGCCTGCAGATTCGCCTGCTTTGACGGATGCGATATGTCCACCATGATGCCCCATTTGTTCATCTCTGCAATGGCTTGACGCCCAAGTTCGCTGAGGCCGTTGTGCAGCCATTTGTTGTCAGCTTCGCCGGTATTGGAATCGGCAAGCTGGCTGTGGCCGTTATGAGCGAGCGACATGTAGCGTGCCCCGCGGTCGGCAAATTCCTTGACGCGGCTGATATCCGTGCCGATCGGATAGGCGTTCTCGACGCCGATCATGGCGACCAGCTTGCCCGACTTCACGATGCGGCGAACGTCCGCCGACGTCAGGGCGAGCTCGATCTTGTCGGGCGCGATCTTTTCCGTAAGGCGATGGATCGCGTCAAATTTGTCGATGGCGTTGGTGTATGCGCTCTTGTAGCCGTCGTCGGTCAGCGGGCCCTGGCCCGTGTAAACGATCATCCACGATACGTCGAGGCCGCCCTGCCGCATCTTCGGCAAATTTACCTGATTCGGCAGTTCCTGAGTGTAGTTGACCTTGTCGGTAAAGTTCGACGTATTGATGTCGTTATGCGTGTCGAGCGTAATGACCTTTTCATGGATCTTTTTAGCTTTGGCGATCAGTGCGGCTTCATCGCCGCCGGCCTGGGCGACGAGATCGACACTTGAGAAAACGAGAATGAGGGCGAGCGTAACCAACGCCGAGACAAAACGATGCATATTCTTTACTCCAGGATCGAAGGGTATATAAACGTGAGACAAGATTACTTTGAATACGCTCCGCGAGCAAGAAGCCGGCCCGCGCGAATTTTAAAAACAGAACTAACCGCCCTTCGGCCACGTATTACTTCCCGATACTGACCAAATACTTATTTTGGTCATTGTTGTCACGAAATCCGTTTCGGCGGTGTTTCATACAACGAGCAGTAAATTCATAGACAAGCGGGCTTATAACTTAATTCACCGGAGTCCTGATAATGTTGACCAAGCTTTACCCTATCCTCCGTCCGTCATTGTTACTCTTGATGATCTCGATCCCGATGACCCAGGCGGCCGCACAGAACGGCGGCACGGAAGCGCCTGCTTCCCCGCCCGCCGCAGCCGCTACGTCAGCCGCCGCCGCGGAGCCCGCGGCCGCACGATACATGCCAAAGAACGTGCCCGCCCGCATACCAAAGCTCGCTTCGGCACCGACGATCGACGGCGTGCTCAACGACGCGGTTTGGCAAAATGCGGCGGTCTTTGGCGAGTTCATTCAAACGCAGCCGGGCGATAACGTCGCTCCCAAGCATGAGACCGAGTTCATGATGGCGTACGACTCTAAGAACCTGTATTTCGCCTTCAAGGTCAAGCAGGACAGAAACACAGTCCGTGCAACGGTCGCCCGCCGCGACAATATCTGGAACGACGATTACATCATCCTGTACATGGATACATTCAACGACAAGCGTCAGGCGTACGCCCTTGGATGGAATCCGCTCGGCATACAGGCAGACGGCACAATGACCGAGGGCCGAGGCGAGGATTACAGCGTCGATATCCTGATGGAGTCAAAGGGCGTACTGACCGAAGACGGTTATAACATCGAGGTCGCCATTCCATTCAAATCGCTGAGGTACGAGGCCGGCAAGAGCAAGAACTGGGGACTGCACGTCTTTCGGCGCGTCAAATACAACAATAACGAGCTTGATTCGTGGATGCCCAATAACCGCGGCATGAACGGCGTCCTGATCCAGTCCGGCCATATCACCGGGCTCGAGGGCATCGAGACCACGCGTCAGCTCGAGATCAACCCGAGCTTTACGGTCAGCGAGACCGGCCGCCGAACGCGATACACCTTTAACAACGATCCCGCCGGCCGTTACCGGAACGAGGGCATCAAAGCGGATTTCGGGATGACCGCGAAATTCAGCCTGTCGCCGACCGTCACGCTCGACTTTGCCTATAATCCCGATTTCGCACAGGTCGAGGCAGACGCCCCGGTGAGTACGGCAAATGTAAGATTCCCTATCTTCTTCGCCGAGAAACGGCCGTTCTTTCTTGAAAGGATCGATATCTTTCAAAGCGGAATGAACGTGGTCAATACGCGGGCGATCGTCGATCCGGACATCGCCGCTAAGTTGACCGGCAGACGCGGAAAGAACACATTCGGCATAATGTATGCGTCGGACAACGCTCCAGGCAACTACTCAGAGGACGAACGCGAAAGCCTGCGTCAATGCCAGCAGCGGCGCGCGGCGAACCCGACCGCCGGCATCGTCTGCTCGACCGAGCGATTTATGGACCAAAACGCCGACATCGGCGTGCTCCGCGTCAAGCGTGACGTTGGCCGGTACAACAACCTCGGCTTTTTCGCGACGACATACAATTTCGTCGACCGGCACAACCATACCGCCGGTTTTGACGGCAGATTTAAGCTGACGCCAAAGGTCGTTGCTGAATTTCAGGTGCTCGGAACAAACTCGAGGCGAAATTTCTATAACCCCGATCTCGACCGGAATCAGTATCGTACCGGTAACGGCTTTGGCTATCGAGGGTTTGTTCAAAGGACCGGGCGCAACCTTTACATGGAGCTTTCGGCGTCGGGACGAACCGCCGACTATCGAGCGGACGTCGGATTTACCCAGCGCACCGACACCAATTTTCTCGGTTCCTTCGTTAGGTACGAGACCGACCGCAACGCCAAGAATACGGTCATTTTCAAGCGTCTCTTTAACCAGTCCAACGTCAACTACGACTGGAGCGGACGCACTCAGGGAATGCAGTCGAATACGCAGGGCATGCTGGCGTTTCAGCGGCAGATCTTTGTAGGCGGCGGCTTTGAGATGGGGTATGAACGCGTATTCGAGCACGAATTCGGGCCCCGCCGGTCAGCAACACGCCAGGGAGCATTCTATGGGGCGAGCGGCGAGCGTTCGGCTCTTCGTAAAGAGGTCTATGGATTTGTCGAAGCGTCGCCGTGGAAGCAATGGTTCTTTCTCGTAGTGCTGAGTCAGAATTTCGGCAGCCTCGATTACGATTTCGGCGCCGGGCCAAAGTATCCGCGTGCAAGCGCACCTTTCGTCCAATGGTACGAGACGTGCGGCCGACTCGGATCAGCCTGCACCACGCCCGCACCGAAACAGGACCCGGGAGCCGGCGATCTGACGTATCTTGAATCGTCTGTCAGATACCAGCCGACGGCGGCGTTTCAGGTCCAGGTGAACTACAACCGTTCCCGGCTGACGCGAAACGATACCGGACGTGTGGCTTTTGACGACAATATCTTCAGCCTTAGATCGACGTATCAGTTCACCCGGAACACATTCGCCAGGGTGCGAATGGACTATTCGAATATCTCAAGCCGTATCCGTCCACAGGTAGTATTTGGATGGACGCCGAGCCCCGGCACCGCGATCTACGCCGGTTACAACGACGACATGAACCTGAACGGTTACAATCCGTACACGGGACAGCGCGAACCCGGCCTGAGCGGCAACGGACGGAGCTTCTTCATCAAGATGTCGTATCTATTTAAAAAGAGCTTTTAGGTGCGTACCTTTGAGAGGAAATAGGCTCCGATCAGTCCGAATATGACCAGCGGCGACCACACCGCCATCGTCGGTGAGAGGTAGGCGTTGAGCCCGAATTGCTCAAAGACACTGCTCGCCCCCGTAAAAACCAACCAAAGGCCGACGGCGTATCCCACAGTCGCGGCCTTTCCCTTTCGGCTAAGGCTCAGCGAAAACGGTGCTGTAAAAAGGGCCATGACCAATGGAAGAAAGAGCGTGGCCTGCTTTTTCTCGGCCGCGATCGTCAGGCTGCGGCGTTCGACTTCAGAGTCGGCACTCGCTATCTGCTCGGCGAGATCGCCTGAATCCAGGTGAGCAGGCTTCCGACGGACCTCGGAGAATGGATTTGACGATTCCGGGAGCGATACTTCACCGTCGACCGAAGCCGTCGTCACTTCCCCGTTCGAATGGGCTATCCGCTCGATATTACCTTCCAGGATCACCTTTCCGTCAAGCCATTTTGCGCGTTCGACACGGTACACGGCTTGCAATGCCGGAGCTTTATCCGCCATTTCGTAGACCGTGAGATCATAAGCGGTTGTATCGGATGGGGCGGCTTGCTTTTCGTTATCAGACGCAGAGCTGCCGCGGCCCTGCTTGAACGAGTAGATCCTGGTGTCGGTCGCGACCCAGACCTTCCCAGACTCGTCCGGAGCGACTCCCCGATTTCGGATCAGGGCCCGTGCGGCGTCCTGCAGTTGGTTCGATCGCGGCAGAACGGTCTCCTGAACGAGATAGTTGAACCCGCCCAACAGGAGCATCAACAAAAAACACGGCGCCAGGATGCGAAAGACACTCTGGCCTGCGGACGTCCACGTGACGATCTCATTCTGACGCGATTTGATAACAAAGGTCGCAAGGGTCGCGATCATGGCCGCCGATGGCGAAACCTGCAGGTACATGAACGGTATCAGGTAGATCAGGTATTTCGTGAGCAGCCAAACACCGCCGTCGATCGTGCCGGCAAACTTCCAGAGTTCGAACGCCGTGAAAATAAAGAATATCGCGCCGATAAACGTAAGTGTCAGCAGGAAGTTTTTGATCAGGTTTCGAACAATATCAAAATCGCGTAAACCCGTTGTCAGATCGACGAAGATATTGCGTAACTGTACCTTTGACCGTGACCTCCAGACCGACCGGAACGCTGAAACGACCGGGTCGAACATTGCCGTGCTGAAATTTACGCCTTTTGACCAGGCAAACCAAGCGATCGCAAGCAAGCTGCCGATCACGGGGATCAGGCTTCCGGTCAGGACGCTGATGGCCCCGGTCCGGGCAAGCTGCTCACCAAGAAAAGCGAGCAGATAAAACCCGACAAGGACAGCAAGGGCCAATGCGATACCAAAATTCCGGCCGCCGCGATTTATCCTCAGGACTATGACGGTACCCAAGATACAGAAGATGAGCGGTGTGATCGACAAGATCAGTCGACGGTTCTGAAGTATCTGTGCCTCGGTACGCTCTTTTCCCTCTTTGGAAGCTGCGTAGTCCGAGAGTTGCTGCAGGCCCAATTCTTCAGGCGTAAGCTCGGACTTGCCAAGCTTGTCGATAAGGTCGCTTCGCGATGTCCGGATTGCCAGCCGCACCTCGCCGATCGACTCTGAGACATACTTCCCTGCCCCCGGAGATGTAGGAAGCGTGATAACACTTGCGTTCTCCAGCACGAGTTCCGAGACCTGTCCCGTCGTATCTATTCGCCCCTGGCTTGACGTTATCAGACGCAGGGCTCCGTTCTTTTTATCCTCGTTGTAGATGAATACGTTCTGCCAGCGGCCGGTCTCGATATCTCCGCCTCGCACATATATCGTGTAGCCGGCAACCTCGGTATTGAAAATACCCGGCTCAATGGGTGACTCGAGTTTCTTGATCGCCGTCTGAAGTGCCACGTTTCGAACGAGCGTCGCAGCAAACGGCACTCCCTTGAGGTTTACAAAGAACGCGAAAGCAGACAGCAAAACGCCCAGGAGCATTATCGGAAGAGCGATCTGGAAGTTGCCGACGCCCGAGGCCCTGATGACTACGAGTTCGCTGTCGCCTTGCATCTTTGTCAGGCCGATCATCGTTCCGACAAGTATCGCCATCGGGCATGTGAACGCGATGACATTCGGCACGAGGGCGATCGTCAATTGCCAGATAAGATTTGCCGGGATATGAATGTTAAAGAATATGTCGGAGTAGCGGCTCGCTTGCTGGACAAACAGGATGACGCTCAACAGAAGCCACGAGAACAGAAAATACGGCACTATTGTCGTAATCAGATATCTGGAGATCAACAGGCCGATCCGCTTCATGTTTGTCTAGATATTGGCTCAGGCGGCAGTGGTCAATCTAACCTCGCCGTTGAGTTCCCGTCCGATCGCCTGCGAGATGAGCCTGCGAAGAACGGCAGAGATATCGGCCAAACGGCCGCCGGCGTCGGCAACCGTGACCGCAAACGTCGCCGGAGACTGTCGCAACGCGGCCCGCACGATCGCCCGGTTCGCCGCGTCGAAAGTTCCGCGTCCTGTGCGATCGCATTCGGAGCACAGCAGGTGCATATTCGTGACCAAAAATGCGTCCTCGGCGTCGACAAATTGTCGTCCACACTCATCGCATCGCTCCCAATCAGGCAAATAGCCGGACAATCTTAAGAGCCAAAGCTCGAAATACACTCCGATCGCCTGGATCGATCCCGGTATGGTGACCGCCGTCTCAACGCATGCCTTGACCATTCGGTACAACGTCTCATTAGGGTCGTGAGGCGGCAGCATCGTAACTACAAGGTCGCTCAGGAACGAGAATTTTTGAAGGAAATCCGGGCTGCTAGCGGCGGCAAAATTCGACGTGACGATCTCTGCCTTTTGTATGGAAACGAGTTCGAGGGTCTCCTTTTGAAAGTAGGCGACATTTATGACCGAAAAAGGCTCAAGACCGCTCCCAAACCGGCTTTTTAACCGTTTGACACCCTTTGCAACACCACGAACGACACCATGTTCTCGCGTCAAAAGGACCACGATCTTGTCCGCGTCGGCAAGATCGTAACTTTTGAGGATCAGACATTCGGTCTCGAAAAGAGGCATTGGCAACGCGTTACCAGGGAACAAAATACAGGATCCAGGCAAGAACGAGACTCACTATTACAAACTGTGCAAACGACTTGATGCCGTAGATCATGCGTTCTTTCAACGTGCCGTTACTAAAGATACCGAACGCGACAGCAACAAAGAACGCAAAACCGACCAGATAGAGAAAGTGGATCATTTCTTCCTCCCAGCCGCGATATCGACTGCATCGATCGCGGCAAGATAATTCAACAGGCCGGCAACCTCAAGAAATCGTCCGCCGTACTCGAAAGTAGCAAGCGCCGCAACCTGAGGCGACGGTGTCGCCGACAATACAAAGCTCACGATAGCCCCGAGTCCATTTCCGAAACGAGCAAAAACGTTAAGCAGGTAGAGCAAAGTACCATCCTTAAAGTCGAAGCCTGGGTAATGTGCCCCGCCGCTTAGAACGGCAATTATGAACATTATCCAAATTACGGCGGAGAGAATCATCCCCCGGACGACCCGTCCCTGGATCAGGTGTCCGGCCCCGGGGAAAAACCAGGATATCAATGCAATTACGATCGGATTATCCATCAACTTAATTCGGCAGAGTCGACATATCTGCAATAAATAACTTGAATATTTGCCATCTAACTCGCTGTCCGTAAATTAGTTATCGCACATACAGAACTTCATGTATTGCTTTAACTATCAGAACTGTAACATCGAGAACGTGCGTTCGCCTAGACCATTCGGGCTCTACATTTTTCAACAAAACGATCGAAGATCTCGACCGAGATGTCATCGTGCCCGCGAGTAAGCTCCGGGTGCCATTGTACACCAAGAATGAACCTGCCATTTCTCATATCTTCGATACACTCGACCACGCCGTCCAACGCCCATGCCGTCGCTTTAAGGCCCTTTCCGAGCTTATCAACGGCCTGATGGTGTGATGAGTTAACCCGAACGCTGCCATTTGCCTTCTTAACTGCATCCAACCCCGCCAACACACTTCCCTTCGCGATCTTTAAGCTATGCGAGTTACGATGCGGGGGCGAGCCCTGTTCGTGCTTAAAACTGCCCTTAAGCTGCGATTCGATGTCCTGAACCAAGGTCCCGCCACGCCAAACGTTAAGGGCCTGCATCCCGTAACAGATACCAAGAACCGGAAGGTTTGCCCGTTCAGCTTCGGCCAGGACCATTTGGTCCGTTTCATCTTTCTCAGGTACCACGGTTCCGAGACGATGGTGCGGTTCCTGGCCGTAGAGGTGCGGATCGACATCCGTATTGCTCCCCGGCAGCAGTATGCCATCCAATTCGGAAAGCAACTCGGTGATGTACTCGGCCTTGGGGATCAAGCCAATGTGGATCGGAATACCGCCGGCAGCCTCAATCGCTTCACAATAGTCGCGGCCAAGGTAGAAACGCGACGTCGGCATTTCCAATCTCATTGTGATCCCGATTCTCGGACGTTTTGCCATAAAACCCTTTAATGTTCAAACAATTAGACCAATTATGTCAATTTGAGCATTTGAAATTAAAGACTTATGATTAGGGTTTATGGCCGGCAGCGAAGCTATTCCGAAAATGCGGTCGACGACCGTACTCCTCGTCAAGCATGGCGGGAGCACCGCCATGGCCGGCGATGGTCAGGTCACGCTCGGTGAAACGGTGATAAAGGGCAAGGCGCGAAAGGTACGTCGGTTCTCGAACGGCAAGATCCTGGCTGGATTCGCGGGTTCGACAGCAGACGCTTTCTCACTTCTCTCTCGTTTTGAGACAAAGCTCGAACAGTTCCAAGGCCAATTAGAAAGGGCAGCGATCGAACTTTCAAAAGATTGGCGAACCGACAAATATCTCCGGAATCTCGAAGCCCTGCTCATTGTCGCCGATCACGACGACGCATTTCTCATATCCGGAAAGGGCGACGTGATCGCGTCGGATGATGGACTTCTCGCGGTAGGCTCGGGAAGCATGTATGCCTTGGCGGCCGCCCGGGCTCTCGTTAGGCATACCGAACTTTCGGCCCGCGAGATCGCCGAGGAGTCACTCAGGATCGCCGGCGAGATCTGCATTTACACGAATTCCGAAATCATCGTCGAAGAGATCTAGTATTATGGCGATCTACCTTGGCGGCGAGACCGCCGCTGAAAAGAAGAATCTTGACGACCTCACGCCTCGCCAGATAGTGATCGAGTTGGACAAGTATGTCGTCGGTCAGAGTGCGGCAAAAAAAGCTGTCGCTGTCGCTCTCAGAAACCGGATCCGAAGGCAAAAACTTCCGCCAGAGATCGCAGAAGATGTCCTTCCAAAGAATATCCTGATGATCGGCTCTACCGGTGTCGGTAAGACCGAGATCGCGAGACGGCTTGCAAAACTCGCTAATTCCCCATTCATCAAGATCGAGGCATCAAAATTCACCGAGGTTGGTTATGTGGGGCGTGACGTAGAAAGCATGGTCCGCGAACTTGCCGATGTTGCTGTCGATATGGCGAAGCAGGCCGCCTTTGAAGAAGTTTTGCCCAGAGCTGAGCAGAACGTCGAAGAAAAGCTGCTCGATATTCTGTTGCCCCAACCGTCCGATTTTCGTTATCAGACGCAAGGCCCTGACGAAAGTACCAGTCCGGACTCACCCACTGACGATTCTCATCAACGCACCCGCGAAAAGCTACGCGAACAACTCAGACGCGGCGATCTCGACAACAGGCTTATCGATATCGAGACCCAAGACCGTTCTAACGCTACGATAGACTTTATCGGCGGCCAGGGTATGGAAGAAATGGGCGTTAATCTTAGGGATATGTTTGGAAACATGTTCCCTAGCAAGACTGTCCAAAAGAAGCTTACGATCGGTGAGGCTCGCAAGATAATTCTTCGAGACGAACAGGAAACCCTGGTCGACGGCGAGCAGATCACAAGAAACGCCCTTGACCGGGCCCAGTCGTCGGGCATTATCTTCCTTGATGAAGTAGATAAGATCGCGGGCCGCGAATCCGGCGGAAATCCGGACGTCTCACGAGAGGGCGTGCAACGAGACCTTCTCCCGATTGTGGAGGGCACAAACGTCAACACGAAATACGGAATGGTCAGTACGGACCATATCTTATTCATCGCAACAGGTGCGTTTCACGTGTCAAAGCCGACCGATCTGATACCGGAATTGCAGGGCCGGTTTCCGATTCGCGTCGAGTTGGAGGCCCTTTCCACTGACGACCTTAAACGCATCCTGGTCCAACCCAAGAATTCCCTGATCAAACAGTATCAGGCCCTTCTTAGTACCGAAGGGATCGAACTTGAATTCACTGAAGACGCGATCGACCGCTTGGCCGAAATGACTGCCGAGATCAACAGATCAACTGAGAATATCGGTGCTCGCCGGCTCCATACTCTGGTTGAGAAATTGCTCGAGGAGATCAGTTTTCTGGGCGGCGAATTGGAGAATAAGAAGCAAGTCATCGATGAACAATACGTTAACGATCGTTTGAACACTTTGATCGTGGATCAAGATCTAAGGCAGTATATTTTGTAATCTGGTATTCGCTTAATAGTGAAAAGTATCTCTCGAAACGTATTTCTTGCATCAGCGATCGCGGTGCTTCTCCTTGCCGTACTGTTCGCCTCAGGTTGCGGAAAGCGTGGGGTCCCAGTACCTCCGCGCGAGAAGGTAAGGCAGCGGGCGGAAATAACAGGCTTCCAGCGTGGTAATCAGGTCATTTTAACTTGGGAGATGCCGGCTCGAAATGCACCGCCCGGCAACGTCCAGCATATAGCCCGAATCGACGTTCACCGGCTTGCGGAGCCGCTCTCCGCCCCGCAGCAGATCAGCGAAGAGACGTTTGCATCCCGCAGTACCATAATTACGACCATTCCGGTCAACGACGATGACTTTGGCCTCAAAAAGCTTCAATATCGCGATACTCTGGCCTTTGCGGGACAAGCGGTTAGGATCAGATACGCTATTAGGTTCGTTAACTCGCAAGGCCAAAAGGCAGCTTTTTCAAACACTTTTCTGATCGAACCTGCGTCGAAGATCGCTGCAGCTCCAACGTCTCTTTTCGGAACTATCACTCAAGATCTGATAGAACTTAAGTGGCAGCCTCCCGCAACCAATATCGACGGGTCATCACCGGTAAGTATTCTTGGGTATAATATTTATCGTTCCGAGTCGGCGACTGTTCCGGGGAAGCTTCTAAACAAAGCCCCAGTCTCTTCGCCGGACTTTCGGGATGAGTTTTTTCAGTTCGGAAAGGATTACTTTTATTTTGTTAGAGCTGTTTCGAGCGGACTTGAGTCGACGCCTGTTGAAAGTCTGGAGTCGAATATACTGAAATTAAGTCCGGTTGACACCTTTGCACCCAGCGCTCCGTCGGCAATCACGGTCGCTGCAGCCCCGGGCACAATCTCCATCTTTTTCGCAGTTAATCCAGAGAAGGACATTGCAGGATATCTGATCTATCGTTCCGTCGACCCGGATCTTGATAAAGCAAAATGGCAACTGATAACGCCGACGCTCTTGAGATCGAATACCTTTCAGGACACACGCGTTGAGGCCGGCAAAAAATACTATTACTATCTGACCGCGACCGACAATTTCGGTAACATCAGTCCGCCTTCGGAGATTGCCAGCGAAACGGCACCTTAAATATGCACATCGAGATCGCCCCGGACTTTAGCCCAACAAAGATTGTGTGTGTCGGCAGAAATTATGCCGACCATGCTAAAGAGCTTGGAAACGAGATTCCCGCAGAGCCACTTCTTTTTCTAAAGGCGCCATCGGCCATCATCCGTAATGGCGATAGTATCCGGCTCCCAAAACAATCACTGCAGGTTGAACATGAAGCTGAACTTGGAATCGTTATCTCCAAGCACTGTAAAGACTTAACAGATGATATTAATGTAATGGATCACATACTTGGGTTCACCTGCTTGAACGATGTCACGGCTCGCGATCTGCAGCGTAAGGATGGCCAATTTGCCAGGGCAAAGTCATTTGATACGTTCTGCCCGATCGGCCCCTGGATAGCGGCCGATCTTGATGTGTCGAACATTCGAGTCGTGTGCCGTGTGAACGGCGAAGTTCGGCAGGATGGGCAAACATCACAAATGGTCTTCCCTGTCGATTTTTTGGTACGATATATCTCGAACATGATGACCTTGAATCCCGGCGACCTGATCGCCACCGGAACACCGTCTGGCGTTTCTAGACTTGATTCAGGAGACGTATGCGAGGTCGAGATCGAGGGCATCGGCACCCTCAGGAACCCGGTTACTTAGGCCCGATTTGGCTGCTATAACACAACAATAATGAAATTTTTTATCGATACAGCGAACCTGGACGAGATCAAAGAAGCAAATGAGCTTGGGATGATCGATGGCGTAACTACGAATCCAAGCCTCGTAGCGAAGGAAGGCAATGTTGATTTCAAGGAACACATTGCGAAAATATGCTCGATCGTCAACGGAGACGTGTCTGCTGAAGTTACCGCCCTCGATACCGAGGGGATGTTGCGTGAAGGCCGTGAGCTCGCCAAGATAGCTCCAAATGTCGTAATTAAATGCCCGCTTACGCTCGACGGCCTGAAGGCAACGCGTGCGTTCCGCGCGGAGGGCACGAAAGTCAATGTCACCCTTTGCTTCTCTGCCGCGCAGGCTTTGCTCGCCGCAAAAGCCGGTGCGACTTATATATCTCCCTTTATCGGAAGACTCGACGATATTTCACAGGATGGAATGCAATTGATCCGTGATATCGTGCAGATCTATGATAACTATGGATTTGCAACTGAGGTCCTGGCCGCATCGATACGCCACCCGATGCATATCGTGGACTGTGCCCTGGCCGGTGCGGACGTAGCTACTATACCCTTCAAGGTGATCACCCAGCTCGTTAAGCACCCCTTGACAGACAAGGGGCTCGAAGGGTTCCTTTCAGATTGGAAAAAAAGCGGTCGATCTTAGGATCGCCTCTGTGCGAAATATGAACGCACAGCTAGAAACCACAGTCATAGTATCCTAGCCGCCAAGTACCGCCAGTTTTAATTCGCTGTGGAACATCGCTGCATGCGGATCTCGCTGCAGCGAAAACTGGTATTTCGCCTTGAAATACTCGTCGGTCTCAGTCATTTCCACCAGTTCTCGTACTTTAGCCAAGTTCGCATCAATCAGATCTTTGGTAACACCATCTTTCAAGTCGAACATTTCGTCGATCTCAACAATAAGCATCGAAAATTTGCGAAGCCAGGCAAAATCTTCATTCTCAAGCAGCAAATTCAAGAATTGCCCGGCCGTAACCGGCCCGTGTATACCCTCATACATTTCGCGCTCCAGATCGACCATCGATTTGTGTAGTTTAAGCAGAAGGTTTCGGGCATTCTTAAGCAGATCGGCGTTCTCCATAAGCTAATCTTAGCTCACTTCCTAAATAATTCATATCATGCTAACTTTTAATTATTAGCTCGCTAATGATATATTCTTAGCACGCTAATCGTTGATTATCAGCAAGCTAATCAACAATAGTTACCGGGCAAATTGTTTGCATAAAGCATTAATAATAGGGGCGTTATGGCTGAGGAGATCAAGTTTGAGGCTACCGTGAGCTTCCTGCTCGCTAAAGTTTCGACGGCATTCAGGAATTCCCTCGAGCGGCATATGGGCGGGATCGGACTTCATGGAGGCCAGGTCTTTGTCCTGCTTGAACTCTGGAATCAAGACGGGCTGAGACAAGTGGATCTTGCTGACCGGTTGAGCCTCTCTGCCCCGACGGTCAACAAGATGATCAAGGGATTGATAGAGATCAATCTCATCACCCGCGAACGACTCGACGATGATGGCAGATCGACGCGTATTTATCTCACGAACATGGGCATGGCGATGCGCCATGATGTCGAGGCACAGTGGCTAGAGCTTGAGGCGAGTTGTCTGTCCGGGCTGACGGAGGCCGAGCGACTAATGCTGTTGGAGTTGCTCGGCAAGCTGAGGTCGACCTACGCAGGAAAAGACCCCGATATCGATGAATAGAAGAGTGGACAAGAGGGAGATCATCATAAACGCCCGTAAATATGACGGTTCGATCCGTCGTAGTTGGACCGCATCAGTGGTGAGTGAGACTGAAGATCTGGTCATTGCTCTCGGGCGATTTGATCGTGATGTCATCCACCGGGATCTGGGAACTATCAAGAAGAATACGATCTCTTTTGAGTATTTTTGGCTTGACCGGTGGTATAACATCTTCAGATTTCACGAGCCAGACGGATCTTTCCGGAATTACTACTGCAATATTGCAATGCCCGCCGTCCTGGCTGAAGGTGAGCTCGATTTCGTAGATCTTGACGTTGACGTTGTTGTATGGCCTGAAAAGAGAGTTGAAATACTCGACCGGGAGGATTTTGATGAGAATGCCATCCGGTTCGGATATTCTGCAAGTACTGTTGAGCGTGTCGAAGAAAGTCTGGACGACATTCTGAAAATGGTAAAAAACGATGAACTTCCCTGACCAATGGATAGGTTAACTTCTGCAACAAACTTCCGAATGCTTACGTGTTATTCTTTCGAAAGCAAATCAATTCTGGAGGCTTGATCATGAAGTCAATTCTGTTTGTTGCCACGATCATCTTGTTCTCGACCTATAGCGGGACTTCCCAAGTAACGAGTTCGGCTCCCGTTTCAGGTGCGCAAGACCCTGTAATGGTAAGCATGTCTATCGAGCTTGCCAAGATCTCAAGGTCCGTGACCGCGCTCAGCGACCGACTTTTTGATTTTGTTGCTCGCCTCGAGAAGGCCCCCGGATCGACAGTATCAGAAAAACAGCAAAAGCTTGTCGCGGGGCTGCAGCTCCTTGCCAGTGCCGAGCAGATCCTGGC
This sequence comes from uncultured Chloracidobacterium sp., assembly GCA_964545145.1. GTDB lineage: Bacteria > Acidobacteriota > Blastocatellia > Pyrinomonadales > Pyrinomonadaceae > OLB17. The sequence continues at coordinate 17,107 of CAZJFB010000068.1, forward strand.
TTCCAGGCAGAGGTTCCAGATCGAATTGGTCGAGAAACAGGGCACAACCCGAACGAGACTCGCACAGGTCGAACGTGACATGATGCCTCAAAACATCGACAGAAGTGTACAATTCGAGGGTAGCACACGGACAGAAGAGCTTCGTGACAATCGACGTAACGCACTGGCTGCCGAGCGAACCAGCTTGCAGGCACTGCTCACCCAGATCAACAGCAACCTTGCTGACGTAAATGAATCGGTTCGGGAGGCTCAGAACCTGGTTCAGCGGCTTAGACGACAATACTTACCAGACTTGGAGCGCGAGATGTTCGACCGCTGATCAACGGGGCTGTATGCGAAGCATATAACTACAGACATTAAGCGGCATCCCCGGGGAGACGGCCACTCGCTGACCCGCGGGGAGTTCATAATTGTTAATGATCGTCGGGTTCTTTCCCTCGTTTATGGCCCAGAAATTCCCCGTTCCATCGGTCGCCAGCATAAGATGCCGGCGACTTACCTCGACATCGCCGCTTAGCGGAATGTCAACCGGTTTCGATTTTGACCCGCGGCCGATATAGATCTCCTTTTGAAAGATAGGAACTACCGTTTGCCGCACTCCGCTGCGCCAAACTTCGAGCCGGTACAATTCGGGCATCCGGGAATTAACATGAGTCATTTCCTCGCCTTCTTCAGCCGGGATCGGGACGGCCTGCTGAATATTTGGTCTGGCAGTTATTGTCGAAGGGACAACGGCCTGTATCGGGGTTGGCCGGTCCGTAGTGGAGCTCACGATCGGTTCGGTAAGTGCGACAGGTCGCCTGTCGACCTCTTTAGCGGGAAGGTTCTTGGGCCGGGCAAGCACACCGGTTTTGTTGACCTCAGGCCCTTCCCATCCCGGATGAACTATAACCTCGCCCTTGTCCAGAGTACCGTCGATCCGCAACTCGATGACAAACGACTTCGTCTCGAGCCTTTTCCGTCCGGCGATCTCTTTGGCCCGCTCGGCGAGGATGTGGTAAAGCCCCTGTTCGAGGCCGCGACGCTTTGCTCCCTGCCATTCCTTGTCGTCATCGCTGCTCAAGAAGATCGTGTATTCGCTTGGAATGATGGCTGTTCCCTGCGGCAACGGGACCATCTCATTCTGCATGACGGTCTCGACCTCACGGGCGATCTTCACAATGAACTCCTCGGCCTTGCTGCGCGGCTTGACCTGAGCATCTCGGGCTGCCTGTTCGAGTACCAGCTCGGATGTTTCACCGTCGATCCAACGCCTTACTTTTTCTAGAATGCTCAATTTCCCTTCCTTACCAAGCCTAGTTCTCTGAGAATTCGAGGTACTTCCCGTTTAGCCATCCGCGTGTCGCATTCGCCGCGACCGGCCGAACCCTACCCTGCTCAACAACATCAACTTGATACCAATTATCACGCGAATTTACAATCCTGACCTTTGAGTTTTTCGTGACCAAGCCTATCGGATCATTGTCCGTGTTTGGAGTTGGCCGAAGGTAAATGTCGGTGTTCGCGACTGCGGTCCTGGCTACGAATGGATTTGCGATCGAGGGCAGCATACCTCGCCCGCGCATATAAATGGCAGTTCCATACAAGGCACCGGTAAACAGGACCACGCTCACCGCAAATGTCGTTATACGCCTCACAGTTCTTTGTCCACGAGGTTTCTCGGCCGATCCCTTGAGAGTATCCGAAGCCGCTTCGACCAAAATGACCGGGCTTTCGGACGGAGATCTGGCCGGTTCTTTATCGATCTTACCCGGCACTGTTTTGGGAGGCCCATACACCGGCCTGGTGTAGGTCGGCGCGAGTTCCCCGGAAGGTGCGAACTGAGGTAGTTCAGGAGCGATCGGCGTGTAACCTCGAGACACGTGCGGCTGCGGCTCAGCCGACCTCTTGCGCACGAGCGTCGGAGACTCACCATCTGAGGCTGCCTGCCGAACAGCATCCAGATCACCCCAGAATTCTTCGACAGTTTGGTGACGCTCTTCAGGTTGGTCATCGGTCGCCCGCCGCACCACTCGAAGGAAATCAACCGCCCAATCCTCAGCGTTTATCGAATCGGGGAGACTGGTAACAGCCCGGTTGGAGAAATTACGCGGCGATTCACCCGTCACCAGGGTAAACGCCGTCTTTGCAAGAGAATAAATGTCGGCAGCAGGCGTCAAAGCCCTGCCCGGCTCGTCCGCTTTTCCTACAGGCGATAGGGGACTGTGTTCCGGCGGAGCGTAAATATTGGTTCCAACTTTTGTTATCGGCGATTCGATAGCAGAGAACCGTGCAACCCCAAAGTCCGCGATCTTCACCGTTGAAAGGTCACCCGTAAGCAGGAGATTTTGAGGCTTGATATCCCGATGGATAATGCCGTTCCTGTGGGCGTGTCCCAGGCCGGAACACGTCTGTTCGATATAGTTCAGAGCCTGTTGGATAGATAATTTCTCTCGACGAATAAGGCTTTGTAAGTCTCCACCGGCAAGGTATTCGAGTACCAGGTAATGAAACACCGCTCCGCGCAGGTCTCTCGCGGTACCGTGTCCCAGACGACTGATGATGTTAGGGTGCCGTACCCGGTCAAGAGCTGCCGCTTCATTCTGGAAATTCTCGACCAGCGTCCGCTCGAGTTGAGCATCGAGATCATCCTGAAGGAATACATTCAGGGCCTTGATAACCACGAAACTATGGGGCGAGTGCGGCGAAGCCAGTGTGTCCTTTGCGAGGAAGATCTCAGCATAACTGCCGCACTTGAGGTGCTCGCGAATATCGTATCTCTTATCGAGACGGCAATTGTTTAGGACCAACTCTCTCATTCAGAATAAGGAC
>CAZJFB010000069.1:0-19911 GCA_964545145.1 uncultured Chloracidobacterium sp.
ACGGGTGCGGTCAAAGAACTGGTCCGGGATCAGAAAATCGGTCGGTGCGTACTGCTCCTGCAGGCTGCCGACCGCCGAAACGGACAGGATGTATTCGACGCCAAGCAGCTTCATCGCATAGATGTTTGCCCGGAAGGGAAGTTCACTTGGCGTTAGCCGGTGTCCCCGTCCATGCCGCGGCAAAAACGCCACCGTCACTCCGTCCAACTCCCCGACGATGAACGCGTCCGAAGGCTTACCGAAAGGCGTGTCTACGGGAACTTCCCGCACATTTTCAAGTTCCGGCATCTGATAAAGCCCGCTGCCGCCGATTATCCCAATTGTTACGTTTTCCATTCTCTTTGGCCCAATTCCGTATGTTTTTGCGAACAGACAGAATAGCGGATTCAGTGAGTCAAGGAAAATATGGTTAGGGTTTTTTGATCAGGAATCTGAACTGTTCTTGCGTCTTTCGAACGCAATCCTCTCTCGGCCGTTTGGACGGATCGTCAATAAACTCGGCTATCATGCCGCTGACGCAGGGAACCGAAAATGCCGGGCCATGTCCTGCCCACGGAACTTCGAAAAAGAAGCTATTCTTAAGCCGCGAGGAAGCGGCATTGCCCCACGCCGGAGAAGTATATGCATCGTATTGGGCCGCGAGGACGAGCGTCGGAATGTTGCTGACGACCGGTGTGTTGGCGATCGGCTTTGCGGGCTTTACCTTCCAGACGCTGCAGATCTCGGGTAATGCCATGACCTCGTAGCCCTTCAATCCGGCGTATTTTGAAGATTGAGCCTTGATCAGGTTTGCGTTTTCAAATGGCAACTCTTCGCTGCACCATACCGAATAACGCATTCCCCAGGAATAAAAAGAACCGTTCAACTTGTCGCCTGCGTAGCTCCTGAATTGGGCGACATAGTTGCCGGCAAACGCCTGATGTGTGACGTAAGGTGCCTCAACCGTCGCTGACGGCTCGTTCGAGAAGAGGTAATCGACGATCCACGTCGCGAAATCGTCGCCGCTTAGGCGAATATCGACCATCGCGGACGTTTGGGGATCCTTGGTCGGCACGATAAGCGGTTGCTTGTTGAGACGGGACACTACCTCGTAAAACTCTCCTTCGAGGTTCGGATAAGTGGCGGAACATTCCGTGTCCGCACGGCACGTGGCGAACATCTGGTTGAGCGAATATACGATCCCGTCGACACCGACCTCGTCATAGTTGACCTCGGGCGGTAAGGTCGATTCGAGCACAACGCTGCGGATGCCGGAGGGGAAGTAGCGCATCACGTCCAGCATCAAACGGGCACTGTAGGATACGCCGTAGAGATTGATCTTCTCGAGTTTTAGCGCACGCCGCATATCGTCGATATCGGCGGCACTCTCTGCGCTGTTGTAGGCGTCGAGATCGATGCCTCTCGCTTTCAGGCGCTCGTAACAGGCCTTGGCTGCGGAGATCTCACGTTTTCTAGCGGTTTTGCGTTCGACGCCGAGTCGGGCATTTTCTATGTTGGCTGTATCTACCTCGGGACACTCAAGGGCCGGCTGCCCGTATTTTGTTCCACGCTGCTCGAATATGATGTAATCACGATCTCTGAGCCAGGGCGAAGATCGCCGGCCGCGGATCACCTTCAGCGACGAAGCTCCCGGACCGCCGAGCGTCTTGATGACCGGATCAGGCTTTGGGGCCGTGCTGTCAGTCTTGAGTATCGCGAAGGGGAGCTTGATCGTTTTGCCGTAGTTCTTTGCCCGGTTTTCGGTGACGACGAGTAAACCGCACTCGACGTGCTTTTCGGATTCAGGGACAGGGATCGCGCACGGCGAGGACTCGATGCGTGGAACCGCGTTCTGTGCTGAAATGCAAGTAAACGCAAAAAGACAGACGGCGAGAACGCCGGGAATTCGGGTCGATGTCATAGAGCCTCGCGCAAATAGAGATACTAATACTTAAGACACCACGGAAGGGCCAAATGTTACAACTAGATCGCGCTAACAGCCGATATTTTACCGTTGACCTCGGTCAGTCTCGCGAGCGGCATATCAACGTCGTGATAAAAATGGCAGATCCAGTTTTCTTCGAGAGCCTGCGGCAAGATGCGTTTCTTGAATTCGAGCGTTTCCGTCGGGAAGAGGTCGTAGCTCATTATCCACGGCAGCGGAAGATGGTGACGCGTCGGCAGCATGTCGAAAAAGCCGAAGAGAGTCTCGCCGCCGGATGTCAACCGAACGGTCTGCATCGTTTCGCTGTGGCCGCGGACCTGTTCGATCAGTAGCCCCTCGACAGGCTCGTACACGTCGGGCATCAGTTCAAGCTGTTTCGTGTCGATAAGCGGCTGCCAATTCTCCGGGAGATACGAGGCTCGGTCGCGTTCGTGCGGCGACTCGGCATGCTGGAACTCGCTGTTGGAGACCAGGTAGCGGGCGTTTGGGAATTGCGGAACAAAGAACCCGGTCGTTACCGCTCCCGGTTCCGACACGGTGTTCCCTCCCGCGTGGTCGAAGTGGAGATGTGTGTTAATGACGATGTCGATCTCGTCGGTACCGCACCCGGCGATCTGGCGGAGCGTTTCGGCGAACGGCTGTTTCCGTTCAATGCCATACATAGCGGCCTTCTTAGGCGACCATTTCTCGCCCATACCTGTTTCGACGAGAACCTTTTGCTTGCCGGTGTCGATGAACAGGCAGTTGCACTGCAGAGTGATGCGGTTTAGCTCGTCAGGCGGACAAACGCGTTCCCAAACGACGCGAGGGACGACACCGAACATCGCCCCTCCGTCTAATTTGAATTCCGAGTCGGGAATTATCTCAACACGGAGATCGCCCAGCTGCATTTACTTCTTCTTAGCTTCCGGCTTTTTTGCCTCAGGCTTTTTGGCATCCGGTTTGGCGTCCGGAGCTTCGTCACCCGGAGGTGCCATTTGCGGCGGCATCTGCTTTTGGCGCATCTGCTGGATCTGCTCGTCGGTCACCTCAGGAATGTCAAAGTCCTCAGGTACGCTGACATTATTGCTCGCAACGATCTCATCGATAAGTTTCTTTTCCTTTTCGGTCTCGAGCTTGTTCTTGACAAAATCCTTGACCGGCATTTCGCGGGCTGTCGGATTTTCAGGGTCCTTGACGCCGGTCGAGATCAGGATGTGACGAACATCGTAGGTCTCGCCCTCGGCTCCGGCTTTCTTTTCAAGCTTACGCTCGAGTTTTACGATGTGAAATCCGAAATCGGTAGCGACCAGCTCCGGCGATACCTGCCCGGGCTCGAGTGCGAGGGCAGCAGCCTCGAACGGAGCGACCATCCGGCCCTTGGGGACGTCGGCATAAAGGCCGCCCTTGCCGGCACCGTCAGGGCCCTTGTTGCCCGGATCTTCGGAAAACTCATTTGCCAGAGCAGCAAAATCTTCGCCCGCCTTGGCACGATCGAGAATGCCCTGTGCCTTGGCACGCTTGGTGTCAGGGCTCAGTTCGGGATGTGCCGCGATATACTGGTCTACCTCTTCGTCGGTGACCTTAGTCTGCTCGGTGGCCTTTTCAGAATACAACCTTGCAAGGAACTGTGCCTGCTGCAGCTTCACCTGCAGATTTGCCTTTTCGACGAACTCTTTTGAAAGTTCGCCCGACTTCGCCTTTTGATCGAATTCAGCCTTGTAGATCCTGATCTTAGCAAAGACGTCGCGTGCCTGGGTGCGTTCCTCGTCGCTGACCGTTCGATCGGCAGCTTCGGGATTTCCGCGTTTCATGACCTCAAGCTTAGCGTTGAGGAAATCATTGAACTGGTCCTCGGGGCTGCGAGTATCGACAGGGCCGCCCATTCCGATCTTGTCGAGGAATCCCTTTTCAGGTGCGGGCGTTCCATTCTCCCAGAAGGCCTTGACCTGGTCTTCGGAGATGAATCCGAACGGCGGCATCGGGCCCTTATCCTTGTTTATTTCCTTGTCATAGCTGACCGCGAGGATCTCATGACGGATGTTGTCGAGTTCCTGTTTGTTTGACGGATCGTTCGCAAGGCCCTCGCGTTGGGCCTGGCTCGCAAAGGCGAGCAGCTGCTTTAGATTCTCGATCTGGGTCTTTTTCATCTCCGGATCCTCTTTCAATCGCTTAAGGATCATCGGATTTGACTTCGACACATCGGCGAGCAGCATTTCGATCTCGGATTTTGAGATCGAGTTGAACGATTCGCTGACAGCGTGGCCGCCTACCTTGTTTTTCCAAACTACAAGGCCGACGCCGACCGCAAGGATCGCGACGACAAGAATAAGTCCCTTAGTTAAATTGCTCAATGTCTGAGTCCTCTCTTACAAAAACTAAATATTTGCCAAACGGCTATGATATCAAACGCCGGGGAAATCAACTAGCGAAATGCGGTCAATGCGAAGTCTGGACGAGTTCGAGAAGTACGCCGTTTGTCGATGCGGGGTGGACAAAAGCTACGAGGCAACCCTCGGCACCGACACGCGGGCTCTCGTCAATCAGGCGCATGCCCTTTGCCTTCAGTCGCTCTAATGAGGCCACGATATCATCGACCTCGACGGCGATATGGTGGATCCCGCCGCCGCGCTTCTCGAGGAATTTCGAGATAGGCGAATCGTCGCTCGTCGGTTCGAGCAGTTCGACGCGGCTCTCGCCGATCGGCAGCATTGCAACGCGGACCTTTTGGTCCTCGACGACCTCAGTATGAACATTCTCGAGGCCGAGGGCGTCGGACCAGAATTCCAGTGCCTCGTCGATGCCTTTTGTCGCGATACCTAAGTGATTTATTTTCATTTAATTAGCTGTTCGACCGCGGAATACGGATCGATCTCTTTCATTGCCACCTCTCGAGCGAGGTCATCGAGTTTCTGAGTTGTGCCGTTGCGGCGAAGCAGATCGGCCAGGAGCCTTTCACGCAGCAATTCGGTCAGGCGCCAACGGGCGATAGCCTGTCTCCGGTCATTCGCGTGCGAATCGCTCCTTTGAAACTCGAGATAGCTGACGATCGCGGCCACGAGGTCCTCGATCCCTTTACTCTCGGTCGCGATAGTCTTGACTATCGGCGGATTCCACATATCGGGGCGGTGGGCGAGAGAAAGCAATGCCTCTAGCTCCTTTTGTGTACGCAAAACGCCTTCGCGGTCGGCCTTGTTGATGACGAAAACATCGCCGATCTCCATTATTCCCGCTTTGATCGCCTGAATGTCGTCACCCATGCCGGGAACTAGCACGACGACCGAAACATCGGCTGTTTTGACTATCTCGACCTCGTCCTGGCCGACACCGACTGTCTCAACAATTATCTTGTCAAAGCCGGCCGCATCCAGTATCGCGACAGCGTCAACCGTCGCCCGTGAGAGGCCGCCGAGATTGCCGCGCGTCGCCATCGAGCGGATAAAGACGTTCTTATGCAGCCCAAGCGTGGCCATTCGAATGCGATCGCCCAGGATCGCACCGCCCGAGAAGGGCGATGACGGGTCGATACAGACGATACCGACATTATTTCCCTGATCTTTGTAATATAGTGCAAGTTTATCGACAAGCGACGATTTCCCCGCTCCAGGGGCTCCTGTTATGCCGACCACCGTCGCCTTCCCCGTGTGCGGAAAGACAGATCTCATCAGGTCGGCGGCTCGGTCGCCGCCGTTCTCGATCATGGAAATAGCACGCGCGACAAAACGCGGTTCACCCGCAAGGACTTTATCTACAAGCTCACTTACCATAAGGCAACAGCCTATTTTCCCATCTAACGGGGCAAAACAAAAAGGCAGGCCGTCGAGCCCGCCATTTTTGCAGCCAAATTTCAGATCGCCTACATCGCGCCTTCGTCGGCTGACGGGCCGTAGATCGACGGTACCGGAATGTCGTTGAGACGAAGATAGACCGATAACTGTCCGCGGTGGTGGATGATGTGGTTCATCACAAAGGTGCGCATCACGGCAACCTTTGGCATTGTAAAATAGACCTGCTCACCATTTCGCATCGTCCAGTCGGTCATGAATGTCTCGTCAGACGTTTCCGCGAGGATCGCCTTCGCTTTGGCGATATGGTCATCAAAGAATGCAAGCAGCTCGTCCGACGATGTTGGCTCGAACGGCTTGTAATCCATCGTTGAGAAATCGAGGACGTCGCTCTTCAAAGTTTCCTTGGTCCAGCCGAACATCTCGGCGCAATGTGTCGCCAGACGGCCCATTGTCATCGATTTTTCATGCGGTTTCCAATCGAACTTGTCGGCCGGAACTCGCTCAAGGACCTGTCGGGTGACCTTTGCCTCATTATCGATCTCCGCCAAAAATGCCGACGCAAGACGGCCTGTGCTTGTACCTGTTGAACTCATGATAATTCTCCTTAGAAATTGAAATTAGAACGGCAGTCTACACGAGTTGTTGCACAAATGCAACGTGCAACACCCATTTCCCGCAAAAATTTGCGCTGTAGATCATGATACGCTCTTCAACGTCGGCATGTTCCGCGTCGCAGTGCGGAATTTACATCGATCTAAGGAGATTCTTTGCGATAACGATCCGTTGTATCTCGCTAGTTCCTTCGCCGATAGTGCAGAGTTTTGAGTCTCGCCAGTATTTTTCTGCCGGATAATCCTTGGTATAGCCGTAACCACCGTGGATCTGGACGGATTCCTCAGAAACGCGGACCGCGGTTTCCGAGGCGTACAGTTTTGCCATCGCACTCTTTTGCGTCACGGGTTTACCTGCGTCCTTGGTCGCGGCGGCCTGCAGGGTCAGCAATCGCGCACATTCGATCTGTGTCGCCATGTCGGCGAGCTTAAATTGAATGGCCTGAAATTCGGCGATCGGCTTACCAAACTGCTGCCTCTCCTTTGCGTATTTCACCGCCGCCTCGTAGGCCCCCTGTGCGATCCCGACAGACAAAGCCGCGATCGAAATACGGCCGCCGTCGAGCACCTGCATACACTGAAGAAAGCCCTCGCCTTCGTTGCCGAGCAAATTATCTTGAGGGACAATACAGTCCTCAAACACGACCGACGCGGTCTCGCTGGCACGCATTCCGAGCTTGTTTTCTTTCTTGTCACCGCGAAAGCCGTCCATCGACTTGTCAAAGATGAACGCGGAGATCCCGCGATTGCCTTTTTCCTTGTCTGTGACGGCGACAGCGACCAGCGTTTGGCAAGACAATGCATGCGTGATGAAGTTCTTTGAGCCGTTGACCTTCCAGCCGCCGTCAGAACGCACGGCAGTTGTTCGTGTACCGGCCGAGTCAGAGCCTGCCTGAGATTCAGTTAAGCCCCACGCTCCGAACGACTCGCCGCTTGCGAGCGGTACGAGATACTTCTGCTTTTGTTCTTCGCTGCCGAACATATAAATGTGGTTCGAGCAGAGCGAATTGTGAGCGGCGACCGAGAGCCCGACCGAGCCGCAAACGCGGCCAAGTTCCTCGATGATCGTGACGTATTCGACGTAACCCATGCCGGCACCGCCGTATTGTTCGGGAAAAACAACGCCGAGAAGCCCGAGCTCGGCGAGCTTGGGTCGCAATTCCTCAGGGAAATGCTGGGTCTCGTCCCATTCCATGACATGCGGCCGGATCTCGCTCTCGGCAAATTCACGGACACTGTGTTTTATCTGCAGTTGCTCTTCGGTGAGTTCAAAGTTCATAATTTGAGAGACATAACAAGCGATTATGTTCGCATAAGGTTTGGTTTTGAGGCAAATCACGACATTGGTGGCGTGGCGATCGCATCACGTCGATAATAAAGATATGCACCACGCGAACATTCTGACCACGGACGATCAGATAAAGGATCTTCTCGAAAACACAAGTACCATCGCAGTACTTGGTATTAAGCCCGAGTCACACGCCGGGCAACCGGCGTTCTACGTTCCAAAATACATGGCTGAGCACGGTTACGAGATCATTCCGGTGCCGGTCTATTATCCTGATGTTACAGAGATACTGGGCAAACCCGTGTACCGCGATCTCACGAAGGTACCCGGCGAGATCGATCTGCTAAATGTCTTTCGACGGAGCGAGGACATACGAAAACATACGTTGGAGATACTTGAGAAGGCGCCCAAAGCAGTGTGGTTCCAGCTCGGGATAAGGAATGACGAGGTGGCTGAGAGATTTGCAGATGCAGGGATCAAGGTCGTCCAGGACCTTTGCCTGATGGTCGAGCACCGCGCCTTGGTGCGCTAGTATCGGGAGCCGAACCAACGGCGAACGAAGCGACTTCCTCAGAAGTAAGATCGCGGGACTGACCGGACTTCAGGTATGGATCGGAAACGGAGCCGATCCTGGTCCGCTTTAGTTTCACCACCGAATGGCCGACCGCGTCGAACATCTTGCGGATCTGCTGATTGTGTCCTTCATAGAGCGTTACCTCATACCAGCCATTTTTGTCAGTCGGTTTCAGATCCTTGATCTCGGCCGGAGCGGTCTTGAATCCGTCCTGGAGCAAAATGCCGCGGCGGAGTTTGTTGATCGCGTTCGCATTGGGTAATCCCTTTGTCTTAACCTCGTAAACCTTTGGTATCGAACGAGATGACGCGACGTGATTCGTAAAGTTGCCGTCGTTCGTCAGAATGATCAGCCCTTCGCTGTTGTAGTCAAGACGGCCGACCGGATGGAGTTTGCCTTTACCTTTAACGAGATCTACGACCAGCTTTCGGCCCTCAGGATCGGCCGCACTCGACAAATAACCTCGCGGTTTATTCACCAGCACATAAACGTTTGACCGGCTTTTGAGCTTTGCGTTAATTAGCTTACCGCGGACCTTGATATGGTCTTTCTCAGGATCGGCCTTGGTGCCGAGCTCGGTCACTATCTCGCCGTTGACGGTGACATCACCGGCAAGAATTAGCTGCTCTGCAGCCCGCCGTGAAGCGATGCCAGCCTGCGCGATCAATTTTTGAAGTCTTTCCTGCATACTCACTGTGGGATGCCGAACATTACCGAGCTAGCTCACCAAATCTTCGAAATCCTCGATCGACGGAAGTTCGGATAGGTCCTTTAGGCCAAACTGAACAAGAAACTCTTTAGATGTGCCGTACATCATCGGGCGGCCGACCGCTTCCTTACGTCCCTTAGCCACGATGAGCCGTTTGTCGAGCAGGGTCTTGATCGACGTGGCAGATTGAACGCCGCGGATCTCGAGTATCTCAGGCACGGTGACCGGCTGTTTATAGGCAATGACGGCCAGTGTCTCGAGCGATGCAAGTGAGAGCTTGGCGGACGGCCTGGTTTTCAGGAATTTTCGTACTTCCTCATGCAATTCGGTTCGCGTGGCAAGCTGCCAGCCGCCAGCGATCGCCCTGATCTGCAGGCCACTGCCGCGTTCCTCGTACTCGCTCGAAAGCTGATCTACCGCCGCGTCGATAGCTCCCTTTTCTTCCTCGAGGACGTCGGCCAGCATCCGCGAAGTCACGGGTTCGTCAGCGACGAAAATTAGAGCCTCGACGATCGACATCAATTCCGCCGGCGACCTTGCCGCTTTATGTTCAACCAGTTCTTCCATAAAAATAGAAGTTTACCGCAGGGACGCTGAGACGCGGAACAGAAACGCCGGTTTCTTGTATCCCTCTTGGTCTCATCGGTCAGATCTTCTTCAAAATAATGTCGCCAAATGTGGTCTTTTGGGTCAATTTGACGTGCTCGGTCCTTACGATCTCGAGCACGGCGATAAAAGCAGTTACCAGCTCCGTTTTTGACCGCATTTGTTCAAAGAACTCGAGCAAATTTACCTCGCCGAGCTCAAAGATCCGTGCACGAAGATTCTTGATCATATCGGCGAGCGAGATCTCTTCACGCTCGATCTCCATCTTGATCTCTTCCAGATGGCGTGCAGCGATCTTTTGAAAAACGGTCAGCAGGTCAAAGACGGTTGCATCGACCTCGGCGTTGTTCTCGTCTGATTCGATCGATCCGCGGGTAAACGTTGCCTGTTCGATCTCGGACCGTTCATGGAGCATCCCGGCCGCACTCTTGAATTTCTCGTATTCCAGGAGCCGGTCGACCAGTTCCTGACGCGGATCTTCAAATTCCTCTTCGTCGCCCTCGATCTTAGGGTCACGAGGCAAGAGCATCTTGGTCTTGATCTCGATCAGCGTCGCCGCCATGACCAGGAAGTCAGCTGCTACCGCGATATCCAGCCGCTTCATCATCTGGATGAATTCGAGATACTTCTGGGTGATCTTAGCGATCGGAATGTCAAAAATATTGGCCTGCTCCTGCTTGATCAGGTAGAGCAAGAGGTCAAGCGGGCCGGCAAAATCACCCAACCTGACCTTGAGTTCCTCGGAACCATCGCGGACGATCTCAGCCGTCTCCCGATGAAAATCGAATGTGAATTGTTCCAATTCTTCGCTCAAATCAAATTCCTTCTGTCCGGCCGTCGCAGCTGCCAAGATCAAATGTGCTTAAGTGCCGCGTCGAGGTCGGCGATCAATACGTCCGCGTCTTCGAGGCCGATATAAAACCTGATCATGCTGACACGCGGGTCGCTTGCGTCGACAAATGCGCATTTCGGCATGATCAGCGATTCGTGGCCGCCCCACGAGACGGCGATCAAAAAGTACATAAGCGATTCACAAAATCGCTTGATCGCCGATACATCCTTTGTCTTTAGCTCCGCCGTGAACATTCCCATCGGCATTCTCATCTGCCGGCGGGCAAGTTCCAACTGCGGATTATCTTGATGAAAAGGATACCAAATTCGCCCCACCTTAGCGGAATTCCCAAGAAACTCGAGCACCTTTAGCGTTGTCTGCGAAGAGCGTTCGATGCGGATCGGCAGAGTTCTCAGGCTGCGGAGCATCAGCCAGGCATTTTGCGGAGCGAGAATATTGCCAAAGGTCATGAATTCGTTATGAAAGATCCGTGTGATCCTTTCACGCGAGCCGCAAATAGCGCCGGCGACCACATCGCTGTGGCCGTTGTAGTACTTGGTCGCCGAATAAACAACGAGATCGATACCGAGATTGACGGGCCGCTGGCACAAGGCAGTGCAGTAGCTGTTATCGACTACAGTAGTGATGCCTCGCTGTTTTGCGAAACTGGCAATCGTCGCCAGATCCTGAAGTTCGAAGGTCCATGAATGCGGCGATTCGAGATAGATCAGCTTTGTCTTTTCGTTACAGGCATTCTCGAAATTTTCGACCCCTGTCCCGTCAACAAAGGTTGTGGTGACATCAAATCGCGGCAGGATTTTGGTCAGCAGATGGTTCGTCCAGGTGTACGGATCGTTTACACAAACAATGTGGTCTCCGGCACCGACCTGCGAAACGACAGCATTTGTGATGGCAGCTGCGCCGCTGCCGACCATAAGGCAGTCTTCCGCGCCTTCGAGAGCCGCTATCTTTTTGCACAGCATATCGACGGTCGGATTGTTTCCGCGAGTGTAGATGTGTTGATCCTTTTCGTTCGTTATGGCGGCGATGAACTCATCGACCGTCGGATAAGCGAAATTACTGGTTTGAACGATCGGCGGCGCAACCGCGTTGAAGTAGTCTTCGCGGTCCTCGGCGAGGTGATTGATGATGAATGACTCGTTCATGTCTCGACTCTCTTTGAAACCTTTCGAAATATGGCGAAGAATATCGTCCCGATCGCAAGGAAGACGAGTCCGGCAACAGCCTGCTCCGGCTTTTCCAACAGCGTGTTCACAATTATGAAGGCGGTCATCGCGATGAAAACAAGAGCCAGCAGGATGCCGATAGGCTTTTTCGACCGGATAAGAATAAAGAAGCTGATCGCCGTCAGCAGGAAGAATATCTCGTCGACAAAAACGACGTAGGTGATCAGATTTGAAAACGTTTTCCAAAACACCAGCAGCACGATCGTCCAAGCACTCTGGAACGCTATCGCCCATACCGGCGTGCCATATTTTGGGTGCAGTTCGGCGAACTTCCTAAAAAACAGGCCATCATCAGCCATCGCGAAATATATTCTCGGAGCAGTCAAAATATAGATACCGATGGTGCCGACGACGGACAGAATGATCAGGAACGATACGAACTTGCCGCCAAAATTCCAGATCGTTCCGATCGCATCCGAAGCTACACTCTTTGAAGCGGCGATCTGGTCGATGGGCAAAAACCTCAGATAAGCGACGTTGGTTGCGAGGTAGGCAATACAGACAATAAGAATGCCGATGACAAGAGCACGTGGCACGACGCGACTCGCGTCCTTGACCTCGGACGCCACAAATGTGGCGTGCTGATAACCACCGAACGAGAAAGAAACGCCGATCAGCGCAAGGCCAAATGCCGAGACTAGCGAAAGGCCGTTATGGGCGTCGGGATAATTTGTGTTGAGATGGCTGACGCTCTGGTTGGTCCCGAAGAATAGCCCGAGAAAGACGACGAACAAGATCCCCATTAGTTTTGCGGAGGTAAAGATGCTTGCAAAAATATTGCCGAACTTTACACCGAGGATGTTCATCGCGGTCAGCACGATGATCGTACCGATCGCGATAAGGAGCTGGGCGTTGTCGGACAAAGGGACAAATGAACTGAGATATGACGTGAATACTAGGCTCAGTGCAGCAAGCGAGCCCGTATTGATCACAAGCAGCATTGACCAGCCGAACAGGAATGCGGGTAGGTCACCATACGCTCGTTTGAGAAAAACATAGAATCCGCCGACGTGTGGAAAGTCGCCCGCGATCTTCGCAAACGTCAGGGCCCCGCAGATGGCGATCAATCCGCCGAGCATCCAGACCATCAGCATCAGGCCTTCGCTCGGAAGATAACCGGCGATCTCGGACGGCGTCTTGAAGATGCCCGAACCGATGCTCGAGCCTATCGCGATCATCGTCAGGCCGTAGAGACCGATGTCCCTTTTGTTTTGTTCTTCCATAACTGAAGTCTGCTGGAACGCCCGCCGCCTGCCGAGGTCTTTCTTTAAGGACTAATCGTCCGAGGCCGCGAAACGCTTTAGGTCGTCGAGGCTGACTACCTGAAGTGCGGATTCGTGAGTTGCCGCCAGGTCCACAAGCGGTGCCATGCCGTCCTCGAGGGCCTGCTGCCAACGGGTGACGCAGAGGCACCATTTGTCGCCGTGCTTTACGCCGGGAAACGAGTATTCAGGCCTCGGGGTCGAAAGATCGTTGCCGACGGATGCCGAGTAATCAAGGAACTCGTCAGTCGCAAGGATACAGACCGTGTGACGGCCGTGGTCATCGGGGCCGGTACGGCAGTATCCGTCACGATAGAATCCGGTCATTGGGTCGGTGCAGCACGACCTAAGCTCACCGCCGAGTACGTTGCGTGGTTTGGGGTAATGGCCGTTGCCGTTCGTAATGCTCATTTGAGGTCTTTTCTCCTGGTCCGTGGATCTGGTGGTGGTTTAGCCGTTACTTTTTCAACAAGATTGTCCGAGAGGTTCTGGATCACGGTCGGCCTGATCCCGTTCGCGTATCGTGAATACCGCAATGAGTTTCCGCTCCCGTTAAAGACGAATTCCATCGCAGCATCGGCAACGACATCGTTGCCGTCACCATTTACTATGATCTGGCGGCACGGGCCCGTTAGCTCGACCACATTGCGGTCGCCGTTGATCCTGACCCTATTGAATTCCTTACAATCTGCTTTCTTTTTAATGCTGTAGCCGTTTACCGAGACGATCTCGCCATCCAGACTGGTATCAACGATTACGACCTCCGACGGGTCGACAGGTGCCTCGGTCGGCACCGGAGACATCGTCGGCGTCGGAGTGTATGTGTACTTTTCCATGTTCTGCCGGGCAATTCCGCTTCGCAGGTCGCAAGAAGCAAAGTTCGCTGCCGACAAAACAACGGCGAGGGATATCGTGATCCGGTTCATTTGCTGATCAATTCTATTGCTTTATCGATCGGCCGGGCGACGACCGCCCTGTCGCCGGCCTCGACGATCGGCCGTTGGATCAAATTAGGATCCGCGACCATCGCGGCGATAACGTCAGGGTCCGGCGTCTCATCGGTCAGTCCCGCCGCCGCGGCACCTCGCACGATCTTGATCGGCCGAAGGCCGGTCTTGGCGATCAGTTTGCCGAGGTTCTCCTCAGTAAACGGTTCGTTGAAATAATTGACTTTGTTGTGATCTATGCCGTTTTCACGAAACAGCGTCGCAAGATTGCGGCAGGTCGTTCAGGTCGGCTTTTCGTAAACGATAATTCGATGTTTCATATTGTTTCCTTTGTTTCTGCGGCCTTTAGACGCTCACCCAGCTTTCGGACCGCTAGTTCCGGGATCTCAGAGCTGCCGAATGACGAATTAACCCCGCTCTCGATGACCCTGCCATCCTTAAACTGAATATTGATCTGCGAGGCCGGCCGGGTCACCGCGGTCGTCGCACCGAGAAAGAAACGCTCGATCTCGTCGATCGAATATGTCCCTGCCCCTTTGCCGACAATGGTGACGGTGCGGGAGGTCGAATCAAAGGTCAGTGACCTTCGATTACGCCGCCAGTCCAGGTAGATCATCAAAGGGGCTCCGACCAGCAAGAGAAGGACAGGCCCGCCATTTGGCGTACGACTCACACCTCCCGGGCGGTACTCGGCCCCGGAGGCACTTGCTATCGAAAAGATCACCAGAGTCACGACGCATAAAATACCGGCAAACAGCACACCGACATATCGAGGTGTCATTTGAACGGTAATAAGCCCGTCATTCTCCCGGCTGATGATCATCGTTCTATTCAGTAAATGGGCCGGACCAAGCGATCATCCGGCTAGATCATCCCCACCTTTTGATACACATCTCGTAAAGTAGCCGATGCGATCGAGCGCGCCTTCTCTGCACCGCTTTTCAGGATCTCGCCAAGCGTGGCGTCATCAAATTGTTTGACGCGCTCCTGGAATGGCCGCAGGAATTCGACCGTCGCCTCGGCCAACTCGCCTTTGAATTGGCCGTAGCCCTTGCCGGCGAAATGATCGACACATTCTTCGGCAGTCTTGCCCGTCAAAAGTTGGTAGATGGTCAGCAGGTTTGTGATCGCGGGCCGCGTTTCGTCGAACGTTATCTCGGTACCGCTGTCTGTAACGGCGCTCTTGAATTTCTTGACGATAGTATCTGCCTCGTCGAGTAGAAAGATCGAACCTTTCAGATTTTCGTCAGACTTCGACATCTTTTTCGCAGGGTCCTGGAGCGATTTGATGCTGGCACCCGCCTTTGGAATGTAGGGCTCAGGCACCTTGAATGCATCGCCAAAATCCCGATTGAATCGGATCGCCAGATCGCGGCTTAATTCCAAATGTTGCTTTTGGTCCTGCCCGACCGGGACGAGATCCGTCTGATAGAGCAAGATGTCAGCCGCCATTAGGACCGGATAGGTGAAAAGGCCGACGCCGGCACGTTCCTGACCGCCTTTCTGGGATTTGTCCTTAAACTGAGTCATTCGCTCAAGTTCGCCCATGCGGGCGACGCAGGACAAGATCCAGGTTAGTTCGGCGTGCTCAGAGACGTCTGATTGGATGAAGATCGTGGCCCTTTCAGGATCGACACCTGCGGCGAGGTAGATACGTGCGAGGTCGAGCGTGGCTTTCCGCAGCGTCGCAGGGTCCTGCGGCAGAGTGATCGCGTGCAGATTGACGATGCAGTAGAACGACTCGTACTCATCCTGTAACGCCACCCAATTCTTTAGCGCGCCAAGGTAATTTCCAATGTGAAGTTGGCCGGTCGGTTGGGCTCCGCTGAAAATGCGTTTCTTCATAGACTAAAACCAGGGAGTAAGCAGCAGATATTCGACCAACCTGTAAACGGGCCTGATGATCGCTCCGATCAACCCCCAGTAAACAAGAAGCATCAGGATGAGGAACCCGTATTGCTCCATCAATGCAAACAGTGGTTGAAAGCTCTCGGGCAGGAAAGTCGATAAGACCTTGCTACCGTCAAGTGGCGGAAACGGAAGCAGATTAAACACCGCCAATGACACATTCAGCATGATGAGGTACTGAAACAGTATGATGACCGGCTTAATAATGCCCGAATCGGCATTGAGGCCGTTGATGATGTTAGCCTCAAGCAATATCTTGAAGATCGTAAACGCGATAGTTGCGATGATAATATTCGCCCCGATGCCCGCGATCGAGACCATCACGTTTGCCTGCTTGTACTTATTCCATTTACGAGGGTTTACAGGCGTGGGTATACCCCATCCGATCAACGGGATCGCACCCAGTGCTCCGCCAACAGAGCCAAAAATAAAGCCAACAATAGGGATCAGCAATGTGCCGATCGGGTCGGTATGCTTGACGGGATTGAGCGTCACTCGGCCAAGCATATATGCCGTATCGTCGCCGTATTTCCATGACATCCAGGCGTGGCCCGCCTCATGGGCAGATATCGCGAGCAATAGGACGACCATGTAGATGATCAGATGGCTCAGAAGATTTACGAGATCAATATCGCCCATAATAATGCCCAGGACCCACCTTTTAAGCCCGACAAATGCGAGCTTTTTATTGTCTTAACCCGTAAATTGTGCCATTCTTTTATTTCAAAGGAAAATCGTGTGTTTTGAAATCGGCCTCAGATGAAAGCTGTTTTCACGATCTCAATCTATGGGAAATCACATCGTTTGTATCGCGAGCGAGCACAAGGGGAATGAGTTCCTCGAGGAAGCGCATAACGCCGGCTGGGACGTTACTCTCGTTACGCGAAAGAAGCTTCTGGACTCGCCGTGGGTATGGACGGCCCTAAACGACGTCAAGACCGTGGATGATGCCGCCCAGCCGGTCGATTATGTACGTGCGATAACGAATATTGCGGGCTCAAAGGCGATCGACCGACTCGTCGGGCTCGACGAATTTGACGTGATCACGGCGGCACTTGCACGCGAGCACTTGCAGCTTCCGGGCATGACAAGCTCGTACCTCAGGCGATTTCGGGACAAACTTACGATGCGGAATTTGGCGTCAAAAGCCGGCATTCCGTGTCCCGAATTTATCGGGGCGTTCAATTCCGATCAGATCAATAGGTTCCTCGCGGATGTCCCGTCTCCCTGGATCGTAAAACCGCGGCATGAAGTTTCGGCATTCGGCATAAGGAAGTGCGAGACTTCGGATGAGGTGTGGAACGTCCTGACCGACCTCGACAACAGAAATAACTGGCGGGACCATCCGTCGCAGTTCCTGGTCGAGAGGTTCATCGAGGGCAGCGTTTTTCACGTCGATTCCGTGGTCGAAGGCGGAAAGGTCATTGCCTGCGGTGTCAGCCAGTACGGAACAGCCCCCTTTAATGTGTCGCACTATGGCGGGGTCTTTACCTCATCGACGATGTCGTACCGGTCGGCCGAGCGCAAACAGCTGGAGACGCTTAATCGGGCGTTGCTGATGGCGTTTGGCTACGAGCGTGGCGTTTCTCACGCGGAGTTTCTGCAGTCTGCCGCTACGGGTGAGTTCTTTCTTCTCGAAGTTGCCTGCCGGGTCGGGGGGGCGTACATTGCGAACGTCCTCGAGTACGCTTGTAATTTCAATCTTTGGCGGGAATGGGCAAAGCTAGAGACCTCAACCGAAGAGCATCCTTATCAAATGCCAAAAGTGCGCAAGGAATTTGCGGGGATCGCTCTTGCTCTTGCAAAGGTCGATGAACCCGATACATCGCACTATACCGACGAAGAGATAGTCTATCGCGTCAAAAAACCAAAGCACGTCGGGCTGATATTCCAGTCGCCCAAGCAAAAACGGATCGAGGAATTGCTGAGCACATACACCGAAAGGATCTCAGACGACTTCCTCGCTATCGCTCCCGTAAAAGAGCGGTATGACGATTGATGGATGATTTTCATTTCGCATTTCGGTCGGGTATGCTTTTCTCTTTATGACGCCGCCCGAAATGTGCCAAATTGGCCCGCCCTCGATACTCGACCACGACCTGAACCGTTACTTTCCGGAGCTTTTGAAATTTGAGTCGACCACTGAGATGGAGGCTTCGGACCTGTGGAAGCGGATCAGGGATGACGCCCTCAAGATCTTGAATGCCGTCGTAGTCGAGGAATTTGCAGGGGAACGATCGGCGTCAACAGATATCAAGGCACTCGCCTGGAATATCGAGCGCGGCAATCGTTACGAGGGTATCGTCAAAGCTCTCAAAGAGCACGAACAACTCAAGGACAAGGACATTTTGCTGTTGACCGAGCTTGATCACGGCATGGCAAGGAGCGGCAACCGCTTCGTCGCTCAGGAACTCGCCCAGGAACTTGGGCTAAACTACGCGTTTGCACCGGTTTACGTCGCTCTGCAGAAGGGAAGCGGTGTCGAATCCGAGATGGAAGGCGAGAACACCTTGTCGATCCACGGCCTGTCAATGTTCTCGCGGTTTCCCATGACAAACGTCCACGCGGTGCCGCTGCCGAACGGCAAGGACAAGATGTGGGGCAAGGAAAAGCGGCTCGGCTGGCTGCGGGCCTTGTTCGCCGACATCGAGCATCCGGCGGGGACGTTTCGAGCGGTTACCGTGCATCTCGACGCACATTGCTCGCGTGCTCACCGGCGTATGCAGATGAAGATCATCCTCGATCATCTCGACAAACTTTCGCCGCTACCGACTATCATCGGCGGCGACTGGAACACGACGACGTTCAATTCGCAAAGTTCGACGCGGGCGATCATGGGATATTGGCGTCGGGTTTTTATGGGGCCCAAGAATGTGGCGATGAACCATCTCCCTAATCCTGAGCGATATTTCGAACGGAACCTTTTTAACGATCTCGAACGCCGCGGCTATGATTTTCGCTCGTTCAACGAGGTCGGCGTCGGCACGCTGCATTACCACGTCGGCAGTATAGAAAAGAATACGAATCTTCGCGACTGGGTGCCGGAGTGGTGCTTTCCGTTCATATTCTGGGCGGCGGGTCGAGTCGGAGGAGTGGTGCATGGTCGGCTTGACTGGTTCACCGGAAAGGGGATCTCGATCGTTCCCGGATCAAAGCCGCAGACCATCGGAGAACTTATCGACAGCGAGGGCCTGCCGCTGTCGGACCATGACGCGATCGCGGTGGACTTTCGGATCACGAGTGGATCTGAGAAGAAATGACCCCGGCTTGGGCGTTTTCCGGGCATTGACGTTATAATTCAGGTATGGAAGTAGCTTTTTGCCAGACGCTCAGCTTCAATGCTGACACATTTGAATACGAATCTGTCGCCCAGGAAAACGGCAACGCGACGATCATCAAGTTTTCGGTCGATGAAAAGAAGGTCAGTCCGGGCGACGTTGTTGTGGTCGTATCGGGCGAAGGCGACATCAATTTTCACGGAATTATCGGTAAGATCGAGGACGGATACGCATTTGCGTCGGACCCTAAGGGGTCACTATTGCCCGCGGGTGTTCAGTAGGCTTGCACTTTTGCCTTTTTCCTTTTACCTTTTTATTTGCATCGTGGGGATGTAGCTCAGCTGGGAGAGCGCGGCGTTCGCAATGCCGAGGCCAGGAGTTCGATCCTCCTCATCTCCACCAAGGATCAAAAGAGGTTGCCTGAAAAGGCAGCCTTTTCTATTGCCGGAACAAACAACCCAAAATTGCCCGTTGTGTCACCGAAAACAGCCGTTGGGTCACACAATTTCCCTAGTTGGGTCACCGGTTTTCACAGCGCCGTTCGCGGGTCCCTATCCATCGCATCGATGCCGGAAAAGGCGGGCGATCACGGCCATGTCATCCATCGCAACCGGACAACCTAGGCAAGTGATACTTACTGGGGCAGCCCAGCCGTGATCCTTCCGACCGGATAAACGCCGACCCTCTGATTCAAATAGTATGGCGACCTTTCATAAAAGAATCTGAGCCTCGCCTGCGGGCTGCGAGCGAATGCGGGGTCGAGCAGTCGCCGGTCAAATTCTTCCTGGAGCTTCGGTTCCTTGGCGAGCATCTCGCGGGCAAGCTTTTCGAGGATGTAGCCCGAACCTCCCTCTTTTTGCTCAAAGATCGAGTTGAAAAATCCCCAATAAATGAACGAATCAGGCCCGTTTGGCTCCAGTAAATGGATCGCGACGTTGGCGGCTTCCTGATCGAGCGG
>CAZJFB010000070.1:0-8129 GCA_964545145.1 uncultured Chloracidobacterium sp.
AAAAGTACAGAATCGCGAAAATGCTCAGTAAATTCGCATGTTTACTGTGTGAACGAATTGAACACTGAACAGCTGAAAGTGGAGAGTCGAAGCCAACCAAAAAATAACGGGTTACGAGTTGCAGGCGTCTAGGTGGGCGTTCGCTGCGATCTCTGCGTCGCTGCGGGAGATCACTTCTTTGCACCCAAACATCTCAAGATCTCGAAAATGCTCAGCAAATTTGAATGTTTACCGTGTAAAAGAGTTGAACGGTGAACAGACAATAAGCCGAAAACGTTTCGGGCGACCCGAACAGTCTAGCTCTGCATTCTCTGTGATCTCTGTGGCAGATCTTTCCTTATCGTGTGTGCGTGTAAGGCGTCTGTTTGGGACGCAAATTGGCAGATCCGGGACAAGCCCTACAGAACTGCATCGGTCGGTCGCATCAATCAGCTGCACTTTCTACCCTCAACGTGTTTCGAGCATATATGCTAAAGTTTTTTTATGACAGGAGACGAAATAAGAGCCAAGTTCTTGAGCTACTTTGAGCGGAACGGGCACAAGATCGTACATTCATCACCGCTGCTGCCTGCTAATGACCCGACGTTACTATTTACAAACGCGGGCATGAACCAGTTCAAGGACGTCTTTCTCGGCAACGAGAAGCGAGACTATTCGCGTGCTGCCACCTCGCAAAAGTGCATTCGTGCGGGCGGCAAGCACAACGATCTCGACGAGGTCGGCAAAACGGCCCGTCATCACACATTTTTTGAGATGCTCGGCAATTTTTCTTTCGGCGATTACTTCAAAGAAGACGCGATCCGATACGCATGGGACCTTCTCGTTAATGAATTCAAGCTGGATCCCGAGCGGCTGTGGTTCTCAGTCTTTGAGGGTGACGACGAGGTCGGCCCGGACAATGAGGCTAGGGAGCTGTGGATCAAGACCGGCGCGCGTCCGGAACGGGTCCTCGGGTTTGGACGCAAGGACAACTTCTGGCAAATGGGCGATACCGGCCCTTGTGGCCCGTGTTCTGAGATCCATTATTATATGGGCGATGATCCGGCCGATCCTGAGAAGAATTCAGCGTATTGGGTCAACGGCCCCGGCGACACGACAATGGAGATATGGAACCTCGTCTTTATGCAGTACAACCGTACGCAGAACGATGACGGCAGCTTTACACTGACTCCGCTGCCGGCTCCATCCGTGGACACCGGAATGGGCCTCGAACGCATAACGGCCGTCATGCAGAGCGTAAAGACGAACTACGAGACGGACCTGATCAAGCCGCTGGTCGAGTTCGCCGCCGGTCTTGGCAAATGATCAATCTCCTGCTCATCGAACACCAACCGCTTACCCGCGTCGGCATTCGTGCGGTTTTGGCTGGTGAGGCTGATATCAAGTTGATCGGCGAGGCCGACAACGCAGCTGATGGATTTGTTAAGTTTCGCGATCTTGATCCGGATGTCACCGTCCTCGGCCTTCGGTTTCCCGATTCCTGCTCGATCGACGACCTTGAGAAGTACTTTGCCGAGCGGCCCAAGGCAAAGATCATCGTCCTCGCCGAGCACGCCGGTGACGCAGAGATCTCGGCGGCGCTTAGAAAAGGAGCCGTTGGCTATATATGTAAGGATGTTGCTCCTGCATCTCTCATTGAAGCGATACGAACCGTCGCCTGGGGACGAAAATATATACCGAATGATATCGCACAGATCTTGAGCGAAAACCTGGGCCAGGAAGAACTCACGCCGGCCGAGTCGAATGTACTTAGGATGATCGTCGGCGGCATGTCTAATAAGGAGATCGCATTCGCGCTTGATGTGACCGAGAACACTGTCAAATCGCACGTCCAGAATATCTTTGGCAAGATCGGGGTCTCTGACCGGACATCGGCCGCAACGACAGCGATCAGGCGGGGATTGGTGAGAGTAGATTTATAGTCCGGGACCGCCCGCATAAGCGGACGGCGAATTTCTGAACAATTATTATGCAAGACACCTGGGTCGAATACGCCGAAAACTTTACCTCTGACGAAAGCGATGTGCTTAGGGAGCTCCGCCTGCATTGCGAAGCCCATTACGACGACAAGTCAATGCTCTCGGGATTTGTGCAGGGCCGGCTTCTGTCGATGTTTTCACATATGATCCGGCCCAAGGCCGTTCTCGAGATCGGTACGTATCTTGGTTATTCAGCGTTGTGCTTCGCAGAGGGACTCGCTGACGGGGGCAAGGTAATGACATTGGACATACAAGAGGATACGAACCGTGTCGCCCGGTCGTTTGTCGAAAAGAGCACCTTTGCCGACCGCATAGAGTTTCATCTTGGCTTTGCGACCGAGATCATCCCGACACTCGACGGGATATTCGACCTTGTATTTATCGACGCCGATAAGCCGAATTATTCGAATTACTATGATCTCGTTTTGGATAAGGTGCGGCAGGGAGGCTTCATCATCGCCGACAACGTTCTCTGGAGCGGAAAGGTACTCGATATTGAAAAAGACGAGAACACACAGGCATTGCATGAATACAACGAAAAGGTCCTGGCCGACGAGCGTGTTGAGAATATTTTGCTGCCAATACGTGATGGATTAATGGTTGCCAGAAAGTGCTGAACCTCCCCCAAAAGTATTAGAACTCATCCAGTAATTTTGCTGATGTGCGAAACGGTGGCCTGCTCTAGACTCTTATCATAAGCGGCAAACATAAGATCCAGGCCGCATATAGGAGATCAATTATGCAGACTGTAACCATGATGGAAACCATGATCAAAAAGGTCGAGAGTGTAATAGCCCCGCCGGCAAAGCATTGGGTAGGCGACGGTTTTCACGTGCATGGGTTCTTCCCGCACGGGCCGTTGACCGGAGCTCGTATGAGCCCGTTCTTTTTGTTGGATTACAACTCACTGACGGATTTTCCGCCCAGAGAAGAACCATTCGGAGTTGGGCCGCATCCGCACCGCGGGTTTGAGACCGTGACCATCGCGTATAAAGGCAAGGTTGCACATCATGACAGCCGCGGCGGCGGCGGCGTGATCGGCGAGGGAGACGTGCAGTGGATGACCGCAGGCAGCGGACTGCTTCACAAGGAATATCACGAGCAGGAATACAACCGTCAGGGCGGCCCGTTTCAGATGGTGCAGCTCTGGGTCAATCTTCCGGCTAAGGACAAGATGACGACGCCGAATTACCAGGCGATCACGAATGCCGAAATGGGCCGGGTGAGTCTGCCCGGCGGCGGTGAGATCGAGATCATCGCAGGCGAGATCGACGGTGTCCGGGGCCCGGCGACCACATTCTCACCGGTCCACCTGTACAACCTGAAACCCAAGAAAGGTGAAAAGTTAGAGCTGACATTCCCTAACGGCTACACCACAGCGCTATTGGCTATTGAGGGATCGGCTCGAATAAACGGCAGTGAAATACTGCCGCTTGACCATCTTGCGTTGTTGGAACGTGATGGTGAATCGTTTGTGGTCGAGGCACTTGAGGATAGTGTCATCCTGCTTATGAGCGGTGAGCCGTTGAATGAGCCGATAGCCCAATACGGCCCGTTCCTGATGAATACGCAGATGGAGATAGCTCAGGCTCTCGAGGATTACAGAGCGGGCAAGTTCGGCTATCTCAAGGACTGAAATGGTTAAGCTGACGCCATCCGGCTGATGGCCGTCAGCTATCTTTTGTTAGGGATGCAAGCTGGCCAGGAGTTTCCCGAGAAACTCGTTGATCTTTGAATTTTCTATCCAGCGTACGACGGCAACAAGGTCGTTTTCCGGATCGCAGTAGATGATGTTCGTGCCATTGCCGGTGTGAACGACGATCGATACCGGAGCGTTAGAATAGAGCTTTTTGTCGGTATTGAGGAACCAGTTCATAAAGCCGTACGTCGGCTGGACGGACGTCGGCGTCTTTGCCTGGCGAACAAACTCGGGCGATAGCAGTTGCTTATTGCCCCATTTGCCTCCACGGACGGTGAGCAGGCCAAAGCGTGCCATGTCGTAGGCGTTGATGAACATTCCGCCGCCCCAATGGCCGCCGCCGCTGACCGACTGGACGATCTGGCCGTCAATTACGACATAGGAATTCTCGTAGCCGTACCAGCGCCATGAGTTGGATGCGCCGATCTCGTCCATCAGGTTCTCCTTGAGGACCTGAGGCAGCGGCTTTCGCCAAACATTGAGTGCGGCAAGGGCCAGGGCGTTAACCCGAACGTCGTTATATTCGTAAACCGAGCCTGGCTCTCCCACGCGAACGCGTCCGAGCCATTTGCTCGAGTCGCGGTCCGGGCGGTCGGCCCAATCGGGCTTGCCCCAGAGTGTGCCTTCCCAGTCGCTCGTTTGGCGAAGCAGATGCTCCCAAGTGATCTTACGGTTGTGCTCCGTGGCAAAGAGGTCAAGCAGCTTGGACCTGCCAAATTCATCGGCATCGTCATATCGCTGGGCAGGCCGATAAGGCACGACCGGAGCATTGTAGTCGACCGCCTTGTCCTGAAGGCTGCGTATCAGCTTTCGGTCAAAGGCGATACCGACCACGGCGGCGAGAAAGCTTTTTGTGACGCTGTGCGTCATATCGACGCGGCCGGGGTCGCCCCATTCGGCAACAATGTAGCCTCCGCGTATAACGACACCGGTCGCACCGCCGCGATCCTTGGTAGGGCCGACGATCTCACCGAACGGGGCCTGGCCGAATGACTGCGTGAGCATCAGTTCCTGGCTTCTAGGTGCGCGTGCCTCGCTGGCAATGGCAAAGTCGATCGCTTCCTTGAGCTTAGCAGCGTCGATCCTTACCTGTTCGGCTGTCCGCCGCTCCCAGTTACCGGCGGCCGGGACGTAATTACTTTGCGCATACGATGATGCAGTGATCAGCAGTATGATCGCCGCTAACCGATGTAGTTTGATCTTTGACATCTTAATTGTTCCTTTGCCTCGCTTACGATCTTGCGGCCCTCACGATGTCCGCAAAAACGCCGGCAGCGGTTACGTCTGCTCCCGCGCCGGCGCCTTTTATCACGAGGGGCTGTTCCGGATATCGGTCTGTATAGAACAGGACTGCGTTGTCCTTTCCGGCTAGATTGGCAAAGTTATGCTCCGGACCAATCGACTGCAGGCCGACGGACGCCTTGCCGTCATCCAATGACGCGATGTACTTGAGCTTGAGCCCGTCTGCGGCGGCATCATCAAGCAGCTGGCGAAAGTGGGCTTCATGCTTCGCCATTTCCACATAGAAATCGTCAACCGAACCAACCATGCACGATTCAGGTAGGAACCCTTTGTTCTCAATGTCATCCATCTCGAGTCGGTAACCACACTCTCGCGCAAGGATCAGGATCTTCCGTGCAACGTCTGTGCCGCTCAGGTCTAGGCGCGGGTCAGGTTCGGTATAGCCCTCGTCTTGAGCCTGTCGCACCACCTCAGCAAAAGGCCGACTACCGTCGTAGTTGTTAAAAACAAAGTTGAGCGTTCCCGACAGGACGGCCTCGATACGATGCACGCGATCGCCGCTCCTAAGCAGATCGCCGAGCGTGTGTATGACGGGAAGGCCGGCACCGACGTTGGTCTCGAAGAAGAAGTTCGCTCCATACTCGCGTACGAGCGATTTTAGGTGCTCGTATTTTTCATATTCGGATGATGCAGCGACCTTATTGCAAGCAATGATCGAGACACTCTTTTCAAGCAACTTCGGGTAGGTTTCGACAACAGCCGGACTTGCAGTTATGTCGACAAAGATCGAGTTTCGAAGGTTGTTTTCGATGATCTTGTCCGTGAATGAATCGATATCCATCGGGTCTGCCGACACAAGACGATCTTTGTACTCTTCCAGATCGGCTCCTTCCTGCTCGCAGATCGCCCGCGAGCTGTTCGCGATGCCGACGACGCGGAGGTTCAACCGCATCTCTTCGAGCACGTGATCGTGCTGACGGCGAAGTTGCTCGATAAGCTTCCCGCCGACAAGGCCGACCCCGGCAATGTACAAGTTGATCTGCTTGCTCCCGTCGGAAAAGAACTCTTCGTGGAGCGTGTTGACAGCTTTACGGACGTCACGTGACGAGATTATCGCCGAGATGTTTCTCTCGCTAGATCCCTGAGCAATAGCATGGATGTTTATGCCATTCTGCCCGAGTGTTGTGAACATCTTGCCGCTTATACCGGTGTGCTCCTTCATGTTGTCGCCGACGAGGGCGAGAATAGAAAAGCCGCTTTCCACTTTAAGCGGATCGATCTTGCCGACAGCTATTTCGTACTCAAATTCAGCATCGACCGTCTGTTTAGCAAGCTCAGCTGATCTCTCTTCGATCGCGACGCAGATCGAATGTTCTGACGAGCTCTGCGTGATGAGGATGACATTTATCTTTGCTCGTGAGAGAGCGTCAAACAAACGTTTGGAAAAGCCGGGGATCCCGACCATTCCGCTACCCTCGAGATTGAGGACCGAGATCTTGTCGATACTGGTGATGCCGCGGATCATCTCTTTTTTGGCGGCGGACTCCGACTCAATCAGAGTGCCGTGATCCTCAGGGGCGAACGTATTCTTGACCAAAACAGGAATGCCCTTAGCCATTACCGGTTGGATCGTCGGCGGATAGATGACCTTCGCACCAAAGTGCGACAACTCCATCGCTTCGCGATAGGTAATGTGGGAGATCTGTCTCACGTTGCGGACAAACCTCGGATCAGCTGTCATCATACCCGAGACGTCAGTCCAGATCTCAAGTACATCGGCATCTACTGCGGCCGCAATGATCGCCGCCGTATAGTCAGAGCCGCCCCGGCCAAGCGTTGTAGTATAGCCGCCGGCGTCGGAGGCGATAAATCCTGGAAAAATGTGCAGGTTACTCGGAGACTGATCGAAATAGTCCTTTATCCGCTTATTCGTCTCCGCAAAATCGACCGCGGCGAAGCCGTGATTTGAATTGGTCTTGATCAGCAGACGGCTGTCTTGCCATTCATTAATAAGCCCGATCTCGGCAAGTTTCGCTGACACGATCTTGGTAGAAACGATCTCGCCAAAACTGAGTATTCGGTCAAGCGTCTTTGGGGATAGTTCGCGAACTAATCTTACGCCTTCGTAAAGATTACTGAGTTCTTTAAGCGTGGACTCGACAAAATCTGTGATCGCGAGGGTCTGACCGTCATGAAAGAGTTCGTCTATAGCCCTGAGGTGGCGATCGCTTATGTTGCTGAGTATCTCGATATAACCGTCGTCACCTCGCTCGGCAGCACGGCCCGCCGCAATCAGATCATCGGTCGTTCCTTGCATGGCGGATAGCACGATCGAGCATTTAGCGGAGACGCTAACCTCACGTATGATCTCAATTACTTTTTCGATAGTCTCGGCGCTGCCAACGGACGACCCACCGAACTTAAGTACTTTCATATCTTGCTGAGTAGTATCTCTTTTACTGCGCCATAATCGTTGCCAATCCGAATTCTCTGCTTAGGCTTCGTCAGCAGCGATTCAACGGCAACCGGCAGGTCGAGAGTCTCGCCGATTATCTCATTTACGGAATCGAATTTCACCGGATGTGCCGTTTCAAGAAAGATGCCGCGTGCCTCAGGATGCATTTCAAGATGATCTGCCAACGCACGATAGCCGACGGCTCCGTGCGGGTCGAGGGTGTATCCGAAACGCTCATGGACCTCGAGCATCGTTGCCGCGGTCACTGCATCGCTAACGCTCACCGCATCTAGCTTTTGTTTGAGGTCCATGAAGTCATTGTTAAAGATCTCAAGGATACGTACAAAATTACTCGGCGCACCAACATCCATTGCGTTAGAAAGGGTCGCTACAGAAGGAAGCGGTCGATACTCGGCACTTTCAAGGAACCTCGGTACCACATCGTTTGCGTTACACGCAGCAATGAATTTGGCAACGGGTAAGCCTGAAAGATGGGCAAGAATACCCGAAGCAAGGTTGCCAAAATTGCCGCTCGGCACGGAGAATACAGGAGGTTCACCATTCCATTGCTTCAGGGCAAAGAAATAGTAGAACTGTTGTGGAAGCCATCGGGCAACATTGATCGAATTGGCGGACGTGAAATGGGCCTTGTCTCGAAGATCGGCATCGGCCAATGCCCGTTTCGCGATCGCCTGACAATCGTCAAACGTACCGTGTAATTCCAATGTAGTTACATTTCCGCCAAGAGTTGTCA
>CAZJFB010000070.1:8229-17323 GCA_964545145.1 uncultured Chloracidobacterium sp.
GTCGAGATTCGATCAGTGATCGGAACCAGCGGGAAGTCGAAATTCACAGTCTCACGGCAGATCTCGAAGAGATCATCATCGGCGATATCGCCGGCGACAAATGGTCGTATGCACTCATAAGCGACCTGCTCATTCGCGGTTTCGCTCAATCGCTCAATGAAGCCATCCGCGAGCCGCGGGATCTCGGACGGAAAGTACAGCCCCTTATCGTCGGGTTGGCCGGCAAGTACTGCCTCGCGAAACCCGACGGTAGGCGATATTCGGTTTGTGCTAAAGTAGTGCATCGGCAAGCTCATATTGGAGAATTCCAAAGTCTTGATGATATAACGCCTTCCGCACTTTGGCGAAAATATGGACGAAATTAGCGTTGTTTCACCTGCAACTGTAGCGAACGTGGTTTGCGGATTTGACTGTCTGGGTTTTGCGCTTGAGAGCCCTAATGACCTGATGACGCTCAGAAAGTCGGATGTAAGGGGAATCACGATCATTCATCGAGATAGCTACGGATTAACGACCGATCCAAGAAGAAACGTCGCCGGGGTTGCATTGCTCGCTCTGATAGACGCAGCCAATTTGGATCATGGCTTCGAAATGGAGATCACTAAGCAGATAAAGCCCGGTAGCGGTATCGGTTCCAGCGCCGCGAGCGCGTGCGGAGCCGTCGTCGCCGCAAACCATCTGATCGGTGGCCGTTTTACAAAGGGCGAATTGGTTGAGCTGGCCATGGAGGGCGAGATAGTCGCTTCTGGCTCGCGGCACGCTGATAATCTGGCGCCGTGTATTTACGGCGGATTCACTTTGGTTCGCTCGACCGAGCCCTTGGATATCATTGAGCTCGATTTTCCGCCTATTTTCGTGACCGTCATTCATCCGCAGATCGAGGTAAAGACATCTGAAGCTCGCGCCATCTTGCCGAAACAGGTTCCTTTGAAGGACGCCGTGCGGAACTGGAGTAATCTTGGCTCGTTTGTAGCCGCCTTGGCCAAAGGTGATCTGGACCTAATGTCCCGCTCAATGGAGGACGCCATAGTCGAGCCAGCACGAAAGTCATTGATCCCGAAGTTTGATGAGATAAAACTAGCCAGCCAGGATGTCGGGGCGATCGGTGGCGGTATTTCAGGGTCGGGCCCGTCGGTCTTTATGCTCAGTGCAAGCGCCGAGGTCGCGGCAAATGTTGAAGCCGTGATGAATTCCGCCTATTCGGACACCGGGATCCCAATTAACACGTATTCCTCGACTATTAGTGCAAACGGCGTCAGGCCTGCGTAGCGCCGCTCAGAGCTTGATTCTTATGATCTCAAAACTGGTAATATAGAAACACGATGCTGACTCGCGAGTTGGAAGAAACACTGAATCTGGCGGTTGAAGAAGCTGTCAGGCACAAGCACGAATTTGTTACGCTCGAGCATCTGCTCTTCGCACTGCTTGAGGACTCGGCGGCGAGAGAAATATTGTTCAATTGCGGAGCTGAGATCGATGAGATCGCTCGCGCGCTGGAAGAATATTTCGACAACGTGCTTGAGAAAATGCCTGCTGACGTCAAGACTATGCCCGAATTGACCAGCACCTTCCAATCTACGATCTCGTACGCGGTTCTTCAGGCTGAAGGGAGCGGTCAGCCCGCGGTCGATGGCGGCAACATTCTTGCCGCACTCTATCAGGCCGACCAGTCCTATGCTGTTTACCTTTTGCTGCAGCAGGGCATCACCCGCCTTGATATTCTTAATTACATATCTCACGGCATTTCCAAAGTAGATGCTAACGAACCACTCTTCGACGGGGCCGACGATGAGGAGGGTGAAGGTCAGGCCGCTGCTCAACGCAAGAGGCCGCTTGAGAGTTTTACGACCGAACTAGTCGCCCGTGCGGCGGCCGGTGAGATAGACCCGATCGTGGGCCGCAGTGCTGAAATAGAGCGTACGATCCAGGTCCTTTGCCGCCGGAAAAAGAACAATCCGCTCTACGTCGGCGAGCCCGGTGTAGGCAAAACCGCTTTGGCAGAGGGCTTGGCCCTTAAGATCAGCGAGGGCGATGTTCCTGAGGTGCTTCAAGGGGCAAAGGTGTTTGCGCTCGACATGGGTGCTGTGCTTGCGGGCACGCGGTATCGCGGTGATTTTGAGCAGAGGTTCAAAGCGATCATCAACGAGCTCAAACAGCAGGAGAACGCTATACTGTTCATTGATGAGATCCACACAATAGTCGGTGCAGGTGCGGTTTCGGGGGGTTCGATGGACGCATCCAACATTCTCAAACCGGCACTCGCGGCCGGTGAGCTGCGATGTATCGGCTCGACCACTCATGCTGAGTATAAGGCGGCTTTCGACCGTGACCGGGCTCTTGCACGCCGGTTCCAGCGTATAGACATTAACGAACCGACAGTGGACGAAACGTTCCAAATACTCAAGGGCCTAAAACGATTCTACGAGCAGCATCACGGGGTCAAGTACAGCAATGAGTCGCTCCACACCGCGGCAGAGTTGGCCGGAAAGTACATTAACGACCGCTTTCTGCCGGACAAGGCGATCGATGTTATCGACGAGGTAGGTGCTTCTCTAAAATTGCTGCCCGCGAGTAAGCGGCCAAAGAAGGTGTCCGTCCAAATGGTCGAGAATACGATCGCCAGGATGGCCAAGATCCCGCCAAAGACCGTCGTTGCGAACGAGAAAGAGCGCCTGAAAACACTTCGTGACGATCTAAAGAAGCAGATCTTTGGTCAGGATGAGGCAATAGACGCGATCGTCGATTCGATCCAGATCTCAAGGGCCGGGCTCGGCCACGAGACCAAACCGGTCGGTTCATTCCTCTTTTCAGGTCCGACGGGAGTGGGCAAGACCGAGGTATCTAAGCAACTCGCGGAGACTCTCGGAGTCGAGTTCATTCGTTTCGACATGAGCGAGTACGCCGAGCCGCATACGGTCTCGAGACTGATCGGAGCCCCTCCCGGATACGTCGGTTTTGATCAGGGAGGATTGCTTACCGAAGCGATCATGCGGACCCCGCATGCAGTTTTGGTCCTCGACGAGATCGAGAAGGCCCATCCGAATTTATTCAATCTCCTGTTGCAGGTCATGGACTCGGCAACGTTGACGGACAACAACGGCAAGAAGGCCGATTTTCGCAACGTTATTCTGATCATGACCACCAACGCAGGAGCCCGTGAGCTCTCTTCAGGTGGAATGGGCTTTCGAAACTCAGCCGATACAAAAGGTAATGCTAAAGGCGTCATAGAACGTACGTTCACGCCAGAATTTCGCAATCGACTTGACGCCTGGGTGCCGTTCAAGGCCCTTGATCTAGAGGTGATCAAGCTGATCGTCGATAAGTTTGTCAAAGAGCTAAATGGCCAGCTTGCAGAGAAACGAGTGCTGGTAAAACTGACCGAAGATGCTCGCGAATGGCTCGCAAAAAACGGCTTCGACGCCCGGTACGGAGCCCGTCCAATGTCGCGGCTGATCCACGACAAGATCAAGCAGCCGCTAGCGAGCGCGATCCTTTTTGGCAAACTTGCCAACGGGGGGAGCGTTGAGGTCGATGCAAATGCCGACCAACTCACTTTAGATATTTAGCCGGTCATTTCTTGGCTGCGATCTTGGCCGAGAAGTCTCCTTTTATCGACTTATCGCCATCCGTCACGTCGATCGTGCCGCTGATCAAATCGGCGGTAACCGATTTAACATCAACTTGGCCCGTGATCTTCGACCCGCTGAACATCGTATCAAAACTCGTATTCAGCTCTTTTCCATCCGCAAAGGTGCTTACAATAACTGAGTCCACCTTCATGAATTTCTCTTTTGGGTCGGCCTTATAAACGCCCGGCTTGAATTCAGAATTTTGGTCAGTTCCTTCCTGCCCGATCAGCTGAATCGTCACACGTACCTGATCCGCCGCTGTCAGCGGTTTGCGCATGGTACCCATGTTTGTAAGGTCGAGATCGAAATTTGCCATTGCAGCATACATAGACGTCGCCGTAGTTATCTTACCGGCCGTATCGGTAAAAGTCTTGACGTTTTTGCTGGTCCCGCTCGATTTGACGTGAAGAACGGTATCCTTGCCGGCGATCTTGATATCCATCTTTGCCGAGCTGCCCAAACTGCCTCCACCGCACGCCGCAAAAAGTAGCGATAACGGAAATATGATCATTATGTTCTTCATACATTCCTCCCTATGGACAGATCACGAAATATCCGGCACCGCCGGGAAATTCAACCACTGACGCCCCGAAGCCTCCGCCTTTGTATGTCTGTTTGACGACCCATTCCTGGGCCTGGCAATATGGGCGGCCCGGTATTTTGAGAACGGCCTCGCCTCGAACGTACCGATTCGTTGGAATTCCAAGGGAGTTTTTGAAGACGTTCCAATCCTTATAATTTGACCCGATCTTTAATACCGATGCCCCGGAATATTTGGCAAGGAATTTGGCCTTTGCCATCGCCTGTTCCGTCGGACGCTGAAATGACCTTTCTTTCCAGCTTCGAGTCTTGCCTTCATTTTCAACAGCCGCCTTCAGTTCGTTGTAATTGTCTTTGATCCGGTCCATCCAGTTCGAAGGAAACGACGCCGGTGAGCAATTCATCACCTTTGCGAGCTCCGCCTTCCAAACATCCGGCGTGAACAGTAGTTTCTGAATATCGTCGCTGACGACATGCCAGGTATTATTTAGCGAACTCTTAATTGCATTGTTAGCAAAACCCATGTTTGCATCGAGTGCATTGCAAGACTGGGCATTCGTAGCTACTGATGCTAAAAGCACGGCGGCTAATATTAGTAAGGTCTTTGTCATTTGTATCTCCTTATCTTGTAGTTTGATATTTTGGCATTGATGCTCATTCGCGAAACAGGCCAATAACCAAACCAAAAATGTAAATTACTGTGCACACGACTTTACAGCATATTGGTCCGTCTTGAAAAGCTGGGTACGGGTCATTACCGTTGCAATCATCTCGTCAAAAACGCAAAATACGGACATGGTAGAAACTGGTGTTTTGATCGTCGGGGCCGGGCCGACCGGCCTTTCGCTTGCCTGCCAACTCATCAGGTACGGTATCGACTTTACGATCATCGACAAGAAGGAGACCACGACGCCTTATTCGCGTGCTATCGGAGTACAGGCAAGGACGCTCGAGATTTACGAGCAGATCGGACTCGCGGACAAGCTGATAGCTCTGGGCAAGCCCGCCGAGACGGTCCGGTTGATCGCAGGCGGCGAAATACGCGGCGAGGCCGTCCTAAAGGACATCGGTGCGGGACTTAGTGCCTATCCTTATATGTTGATCGTCGAGCAGGGAAAGCACGAAGCCCTGCTTTACGATCATATTGTCAGTTGCGGCCGTAACGTCGAATGGCGGACCGAACTTACTACGTTCGAACAGGATGCCGACGGCGTTTCGGCAGTGATCGCGACCGCCGACGGAACGACTGAGACGGTACGCGCCAAGTATCTGGTCGGCTGCGACGGCGCCGGTAGCCCAGTGAGACACGCTCTCGGACTCACTTTCGAGGGTGACACGGTCGAGCGTCTTTTCTACGTCGCCGATGTCGAGATCGACTGGAAGTTCACGCACGATTCGCTTTACGTTTGCCTCGCCGAACATACGATCACTGCATTTTTTCCGATGCTCGGCCAAAACCGGTACCGGATAGTCGGCACTTTTCCTGAGGGCCACGACAAAGGCGAAGGCGAGATCCTCTACGAAGAGATCGAGCGTCAGATCGAGATCGACACCCAGCTAAAGCTCGATATCAGCAACATTAACTGGTTCTCGGTCTATAAGGTGCATTCGCGTGTCGTCAACAAATTCTCCGAGGGGCGTTGCTTCATCGCCGGCGACGCCGCACATATCCATACGCCTGCAGGAGCACAGGGAATGAACACCGGCATTCAGGACGGCTATAACCTGGCGTGGAAGCTGGCGATGGTCCTCAAACACGGTGCCGACGACAAATTACTCGACACGTACAATGAGGAGCGCCTGCCGAACGCCCGCCGATTGATCGCAACTACCGACCGGATGTTCCAGTTCGGTGCGAGCGACGAGCCGGTCATCTCTTGGATACGGACCCATATTTTTCCATATGTTGCCGGTTTTGCCTTGAGCCTTGACGTCGTCAAGCAGTTCATCTTTCCGATAGTTTCGCAGATAGGGATCAACTATCGCGGGAGCTCGCTCAGCGGTGACGATATCGGCCTTGCCGTCCGTCCGGGCGATCGTATGCCATACTTCCGCATCGGCGAAAGCGTGTATGACGGCCTGCAGACGCCTAGGTTTCACATGATCGCGTTCGGCAACGACGACGGGCAGAAGCTCGACGGACGGCTCGAGGAGATCATCGACAACCACCTGCTACCGCTTACAGAGGAAGTCGAGGAACTCTTCGACACCGACCGGCCGTTTCACGTGCTGCTGCGGCCCGACAATTATGTTGCCATTATTTCGGACGGCACATCGCTCGACGCAGCCGAGGAATATCTGGGCCGCATCTTTCCTTAGATCACGTT
The DNA here is from genome assembly GCA_964545145.1 of uncultured Chloracidobacterium sp. Taxonomy (GTDB): domain Bacteria; phylum Acidobacteriota; class Blastocatellia; order Pyrinomonadales; family Pyrinomonadaceae; genus OLB17. The sequence goes on from CAZJFB010000070.1 coordinate 14,726, forward strand.
GACAAAGATCAATTGCCTATCGGGTCACCGGGCGGCGTCACTAGCGGCGACGACTGCTTGCGTGGTGCGTCGGGGCGCGTCAAAAATCGCTCGATATCGTCTGCGGTCGACCGGTAGTGTGCCCCCCAATCTCCTGCCGAAGGAGCCCTCTTTATCATTGCTAACAGAGAACGCAGTGCATCCGAGGCGGCCGATCTGACCTGCGGTTGAGCGCGGTCATTTGCCGCGAGGTCCATAAGCCTCGATACCGCCAGACTCTGCACCGCCCGTTGGACGACCGCCAAATTTGCTTCCGTCTGCGGGGGGGCCTGCCATGTCGCCTTCATCAGGGCATCTATGATCTCGCGGAAATGCGGGTTGGCCTTGTCGCGAGCGTTCTGGCTGATCGTACGGGCGGCACGATTCGGCTCGAGCAAAGCGGAGATCGCCATATCGGCGGCGATCTCCGCCGCTCCTACGGCGTCGAACATCGGATTTGTCCGTTTCTGAAACAGTTCGGACCTGCCCGAACCATAGCCATAAGCCGTCGGCGGGATCAGGCCAAGTACGTTCGCGGGAATGACAAGCTCACGAGGATCGATGGTCTCGAGAAGGGCCTTGAGAGCATCCCGCTGACGATCGGCCGGAACCATTGCGGCAACCGGCGACGGTTCCGGCCCCGCAGGCCCGCGCACCGCATGTGTATAGTAAACTCCGCCGATCGTTTTCGACGCCGCTGTGAGCTGATATCGATGGTGTAGATAGAGCGGCAGAAACGCATTCTCGAGCTGCGACATAGGCGAGCCGACAGGGATATTCGTTATGCCAAACTGGTCGAGCCCGATTCGTCGCACCTTCATTTCGTGACGAAGCATTGCGACCGGGTCGGGCCCGTTGTCCCAGAGATTGGCAAGTGGATTTGCGGCGCTTGCGGGACGCGCGTCCTGATCACCGAGGAATAGCATCCCGGATGCGATCCCTTCGCTGACGATCTTGTTAAGCTCGGCATCTTCGTTTGCTCCCGGCGGGAACTGCGCATAGGAATATCGCGCGGCAAACTTATCAAAGGCCCCAATACCGACCGCATACGCCTCAGACAGATCGAGTTTGCCGTTCACTATCTTGACCAACGGCGCCGGATAGTCCATTACAGATCCGCGGCCATAGGTACTTGCGGCGAAATTGTGCGTAAAGCCAAGCGTGTGGCCTACCTCGTGTGCCGAAAGTTGGCGAATACGCGCGTACGACATGGCCGTGACCTCAGCAGCCGAGCTGTCCCCTGCAAGATAATCGACGTCGGGCATGAGCCCGAAATCACAGGCCGCAAGGCCGGCCCTGTATTGCGGCGACATTCCGGCACCAAGCAGGAAATCCTGCCGTGCCCTCTGCGAATCGAGCGTTACGTCACCCTTTAGAACCTCGCCCGTTCGCGGATCGACAACGCTATCGCCGATCGACCAACCGCGCGTCGAGCGGTGGACCCAATTGATCACGTTGTAACGAATGTCCATCGGATCGGCGTCTGCAGGCAGCACGCGCACCTGAAACGCGTTGCGAAAACCTGCGGCCTCATACGCCTGATTCCACCAACTAGCACCTTCGACCAATGCGTCCTGGATCGCTTTGGGTGCGCCGTTATCTACGTAGAAGACAATAGGCTTGACTGCCTCGCTTACCGCGGCGTTCGGGTCTTTCTTCTCGAGTCGAAATCGCTGGATCCAACGCTTCTCAAGGTCCTCATTGATATCGGTGCCATAGTCGTAAAAGCTGATCGGTATCGCGCCGGTCCGGGGGTCAAATCTTCGGGGTTTGTAATTGTCGTCGGGCAGCTCGACAAACGAGTGCCGCTCGCGGACCGTAACGTGCTTGCCCGTGGGCGTCACCTGATTGATCAGATTATTTGTGTCGCCGCCGGCGGTCAGGGTAATGGTCGCCTCGACCTCGGTATTCTTTGGAAAGCCCTTGGTGTTGGGGAGAAAAAGGGCACTACGGCTTTCGTCAAAGCTGTATGTGCCCTGCCGCTGTTGATTGATGCGTTCGCCTACGCCGTGAGCGTCGCGTATCAGGAAGCTCGTAGCATCGACCAGCACGCGGTCACCATCGGCTGCCTCGACACGAAAGCCCCAAATGACCGACTTTGCAAACGATTCCTCCACCGACTTCTTCTGCAGGACGTTTCCCGATGCGCGGAAATCGTAATTGGGCTGCACCATCAGCACCTTATTTCCGGAACGCTCGAATGTAACGACCTTTGTTGTGCCCAGCTGGCCGCGGTCGAGCCCCAACGGGTTTGAGCCGACACCTGTCGGCAGGCTCACGAGGTACAGAAACTCCTGATTCCACCTCGTGATCTCCATAAAGATCTTGCCGTCATCCGCGCTCCAGTAGAGCGGGATAAAGCCATCGATCTTTTGCAGCTTTTCGGTGACCGAGGCGATCGTTTTTCGCGGCGAAGTTTGCGCGACGACGCCGGCAGCGAGACAAACGAGTAGAAAGAACACAGACAGGATTCGTTTCATAAGGGTACCTTTGGCGAATAGATTTAGGAAGAAACTATCACTATTACGCCCCCGCCTCAAAAATGGTTGTCGTCAATTCCGTCAACGGCCACGACTGCGC
>CAZJFB010000070.1:17423-19847 GCA_964545145.1 uncultured Chloracidobacterium sp.
ACCTTGCCGTCGAGAAACATCGTCGTCGAGCCGCCGCCGTCGAGATTCATCGCGTCGATTGCCCCGAGGCTGAGCAGATATTCTGCCAGATCCTGCAACCCGATACCGCCGCTCGCCTCGCTCCTTCCGTCGGCCGTAATCATCAGAAACTTGCCGTCCTTGAGCTTCGCCACCGCTGTCCGCGGATGGCGGGTTTCAACAAATGATTTGGTCGTTTTTTCCTGCTCCCAGGTGATATCGATCTTGCTATTCCTGATCAGCAGCGGAACTCCGTTTGTTATGTCGAGGCCGGCTCGGTTACCTGAAACCTCACTCGGGAGGCCGTCCCAGCGCCGAATGATGGAAACAGGCGACGAATTCCCGGCTGCATTGATCAGTGCATCTCGAAAAGCCCCAGAAGCCGAGATCACAAATCCGTTTGCAGGAATGACAGAGTTCCCAACGCCTGTGCTTACTGACGCGACCTTACCGCGCGCCGCCACGATCTCGATGCCGTCATTTCCGGATAGTGTAGTTGGCCCAAACTCTGGTGTGTAAATAACGACGTCGTCCTTCTTTCTTTCACGGTTGATACCGGTAAGGTCAACTGTCGCCTTTCCGATCTTCACTGCAAGCGAGAGAGCGGTCCGGGCAAAGAGTACATTCGTTCGGTCACGACGATTGTCGATCAGGATCTGGATCCTGTCTTTTTCAGGTTCGCTCAGAAGTTGGCCGTCGATCATCAAGATCCCTGCGGCATCGCCCCCAAACTGGCTCTTGTCCAATCGAAAAAATCCGGCATTGATGGCCGCAATTGCCTTGTGGCGTGCGGCGATCGACGACGTAGGCTCCATGCCGATTGCGGCATCCATAGCGTGGTGGACGTCGAGGCGGACCTTTTTTAGGTCGAGGCGGAGAAGGTTAATGTTGACGGGCTTGCCGCTGAACTCACGCCGAACCTCGGCGTACTCGACGCCATTGGCAACCGACTTCCATTGTTGTGCGGAAACTGAAACGCAGAGAACGAAAAGGACGCAGAGCGGGGAAACCAAAATGCGAATGTTCACGAATTTCTTTCTAGTCATATTGATCTTATCTCAGCGTACTTTGCGGTCTCTGCGTTAAGACCTCTTTTTGCGATTGTATTCGAGATAGGCAAAACTTGAAACACGATATGCGGATCAACGAAAGAGTCGTCGCTCTTAACGACAAACCTGTAAACCGAGGGGCCCGCTACGTGCTGTATTGGATGCAGATGTTCAAGCGAGTGGACAATAATCACGCACTTATATGGGCGATCCGTAAGGCGAATGAACTCAAGCTGCCGCTCGTCGTTTACGAAGGGCTGAAGTACTATTATCCATGGGCGTCGGACCGTTTACATACATTTATCCTCGAGGGCGTGGAAGAAAAGCTGCGTGAATTCGAACGGCGCGGCATTCGGTACATTTTCTATCTGCAAAAAGACGCGTCGTCGCCAAGAAACACCGTGGCTTCGCTGGCAAAAGACGCGGCGCTGATCGTCACCGACGAATTTCCGTGCTTTATCATTCCGGAGCATAATCGCCGAATCGCCGAACGGGCTGAGATCGCCGTGCACGCGGTCGATTCGAACGGCATCATCCCGATGTCGAAATTCGACAAGGAAGAATACGCCGCTTACACCATCCGGCCGAAGATAAATAGGCTGCTCGACAATTACCTCAAGCCGCTCCCCTTAGAGTCGGTCGAACGATCGAGCATTGGAATCGACATTGGCGACCGCTTCGAAACAACGGTCACGGCGGACACTATTGCACAGCTTGTCGCCGAATGCGATATCGACCACTCTGTCGCACCGTCACCTATTTATCACGGCGGGGCCGTGAACGGCCGGGCCAAGCTCGGCAGATTTGTTACGGACATACTTTGTAATTACGAAACGGGCCGAAGTAAGCCGGACCGAGACGGCTCGTCGAGGCTTTCAGCCTATCTGCATTTCGGCTTTCTGTCGCCGTTAGAGATCGCTTTGGCCGTCCGCGACACCGACGCACCCCAGGGGTCAAAGGACGCTTATCTCGAGGAATTGATCGTCCGACGCGAGCTGTCGTACAACATGACGCGGCACAATCCACATTACGATTCCCTGAAAGCTTTGCCGCCATGGGTTCAGAAAACGATGCGTGAACACGCAACGGACGAACGGCAGTTCACATATAAGCTCGAACAGCTAGAGAATGGCGAGACGCACGACGAGCTTTGGAACGCGGCCCAACGAGAGATGGTCGCAACCGGCGAGATGCACAACTACGTTCGCATGCTCTGGGGCAAGAACGTGATCGCCTGGTCGCCGTCTTACGAGGTCGCATTTGAGACGCTCGTCCACCTCAACAATAAGTATTGCCTGGACGGCCGCAATCCAAACAGCTACGCCGGAATCCTCTGGTGCTTCGGCAAACACGACCG
>CAZJFB010000071.1:0-16974 GCA_964545145.1 uncultured Chloracidobacterium sp.
TAACGTCACCCTCAAAACCTGCCGGTGTCGGCGACGCGGTCGGTGTTGCCGTCGGAGTTCCACCAGGCGCCAATGCTCCAATAAAGGGTGAGAGTGAATTCACCCTGGAGCAAACAGTTCGGGTCGCGAAGTTGGGTGCGGGAGTGTCGGGGGCAAGGATCGTCCGGTCGATCAACTGCCCTCCCTCGCCATGCAGTATTCTCACAAGAGCGAACTGGTTCGGGTCGTTGATCAAGGCGAAATTGAAGCATACAACGATCGGTGGTACGACGACAGCGGTCGTCGAAATGTCGTAAGAAGTGTCTCCTCCAAGTAGTACAAAGCCTGATGGCGGAGCCCCTTGCGAATTAGGATCGATAGGTGTGAACGAAGTTATACCGCCAGTTGTGACGCCTGAAAAAGTGACACTGCCATTCCCAGCGGGATTTGTCGTAGTTACATTATTGCCGGGAGGTGTGAACGGGGTCGATTGCGGTGTTGGGCTAGCTGTAGGCGTAGCCGTCGGTGTATTGGTCGGAGTTGCCGTAGGGGTGCCAGACGGACTTGCTGTTGGCGTAGCAGTAGGCGTGGGTGTCCCAGTGCCAGGCGGCACTTCGACTGCCGGCGCGAATTCCGATGTATTGCCCAGGTTATCCGTGACGCTCACGGTCATCTCGTCCTCAGCCTCGAGCCCGATCGACGCGGGTGTGCCGAGGTTCTTTACCCGCGTCCCGGGCGTGCCGTTGTTATAGTCGGTCAATAGATAATGATCGGCACCCAGAAGTGTGCGGCCGGCTCCCGTCGGGTCAGCCTCGAAGAATTCAACGTATAGCCCTTCGGTGCCGTAAGTGGAATGTTCCGGTGCGGAATCGACCTTGTACGTGACGAGCAACTCGCCCTGGCCGTTCAAGGCGAGGTTAACGATCTCGGGGTAGTTTTGGAGTTTGTTCGGGCCGAGATCTTCATCGGTCGGGTCGTTCGGATTATTGCCTATGACGCCGAGTTCGATGCCACGTCCGGAGTTGCTGTATATGGCATTCTGGTGGACCCAATTGCCCGTGCCCGCGGTCGGGTTTATCCACACGCCTGGGCCGCCATTATTTGCGATGAAGTTCCGTGCGTTTGGTTCGGGCCCGCCGATGACATTGCTGTTCGAGCCGCCGGATATCTTTATTCCCCCGAGTCCGTTTCCGAAATTTGTCCCAGCGTCGGTCGGCTCATCGACCATTCGGTTCCCGATGTTTCGGATCACAGTCCCCGCCAGGTTATTTTGGACCTTGAGGATCCGAGAAAGCTCGTCCGCCAATATTGCATACTCCGTGTTTGCGGCAATTATGTTAGATCTCAGATCGTCGAGGCCGCCGATCTCGCAGTTCTCGGAGTCGATCATTACGACGCCGTTCTTATTTCCGAGACGGTGATACTCGCTCTTTTGCTCGTACAGGCCGACGAGGTTAGCCTGCAGCTTTGTGAGCCGTGCCTGTATCAGTTTAATGCCGTCGCCCTGGTTGCCGGCCACTACGTTCCCTGCATTCGCGTCGCCGATGGTCACATCCTCAGAGTCCTCGACCACGATGCCGTCGCCGGTATTGCCGCCGTTTGCGATCAATGCTCCGACATCGATACCGATGCCGTTGCCGATGACCGAACTCTCATCGGTTTGACGGAGATGCAAAGCGTGACCGGCGTTCTTGAGAACGTTGTTTCCCGCGACCTTTACCAGTCGCGAAGTCAGGCTCTTTACGCCGTGCAAAAGATTGGAAGCGATCAGATTACGCGGTTCGTTCTGGTTTTGCGTTCCGATCTCGACTGTGTTCGAGTTCTCGATCTCGACGCCGCCGTTGTTGCCGAGATTGGTCGTGAGCTGCCCATTCTCGATGAGAGCACCGATCAGATTGGCCTTTGCCCGGGCAGCTATGGTCTGTATCCCGCTTGGCTGGACGTTCTTGAATAGGAGGCCCGCGCGGGCATTCGCCATGACCTTGTTAGCCAACGCCTGGGTGTCCCCGCCCACCAGCAAGCCTGCGGTATTCTCGCCAAGCAAGCCGTTGAAGCCATTGCCCGCCGGGATGTTCTCGCCATTGGCGTTTTTTATCATCCCTAGAGCATTGTTAACGACACGGGTCGCGAACGGCGTGCCCCCGTCAACAAATATCGGCGGCACCGGCACCGTGGGACTTCCGGTCACGTGGATGCCATGCTGCAGATTGTTTCCGATCACATTTCCTGCGTCCGCACCGATATCCCCGATCTGGACGTTTGCCGTATTCTTGATCAGTATGCCGGCGGCTAGATTTCGAATATCCCGGGCCGCGGTTCCGAGGTGGTTCAGTACTACGCCAATGTGATTGCCGGCGATCAGCGTCTGCGGTTCGGTACTTGCCGGAGCGGTGGGACAGTCGACCTCGATCCCGTTGATTCCGCTGTGGCCGATAACGTTCTTGAATATTTTATTCTTGATGGACTTCCCAAGTATCTTTATTCCGCTCCCGCCATTGCCGAATTCCGGACCGTCTGTGCCCGTCAAGCCATCGCCTCGCCCGGGCTCCTCGATAGTTCCGATCAGGTTATTGATGATCGTGTTGTCATCGGCGTCGGTAACACGGATGCCGTCGGAGGTCGATGCGACGATCGTGTTCCCGAGGTTCTCGGTCGCGCCGCCGATGGTGTTTCCTGAGGTCTGTGCGAGCGTCACTGCAGTGCCATTGGGAAACGGCACTGCTTTGGTTGCATCGACACCAATCAGGTTCCTCTGAACCAGATTGTCGCGCGGCCGGATGCTTTCACTTGGATTGGTCGCAAGGGTGCCGATAAAAACGGCGTCACTCTCATTCCCGGCGATCACGTTTCGATCTCCGGCAACGGTTCCTACCAGATTGCCGCGAGCCTCTTCACCGATCCAAACACCTACGTAGTTGCTTATCGGAGCCGACTGAGCAGTGTTCAATCCGATCACATTCCCCGAGAGAGAATTGCCTGTCGCGTATGGCGGCGCTCCCACGCCTGGCTCGCGCCGGATCAATTCTTTTGCTGGCGAGTGCTTGCCCTTACGCAGGTCCTGAGCACCGCCAATTATTACGCCGATCTCATTACCCGACAGGATGTTATTTTTGATCTTGTTGTTTTCAGCGAATTCGATACTTACGCCGAAGGTATTCTGCAAGCGCGCGACGCCGTTATTACCGATCTGATTATCGCTGATCACGTTGTCGTGAGGCCCGTCAATGAGGGCTACACCCGTCTCAGAGCCGCCGATGACGTTGAACTTGATCGTGTTTTCGCTTGAGTCTCCGCCGATGGCGACCGCAATTGACTGTTTCCCGATCAACTCGGTTCCATTAGTACCGAAAAGGTTGTATTGAACGAGGTTGCCGCTGGTACTCGGATCGGAAGATCCGGTTCGGATGTTGACACCGACCGTGTTGTTGCAAAAACGATTCGGGCTTCCTTGTACGCCTATGATCTGACCGTCAGAAGCGGTCTCTATGCCCAGCCCATTCGGAATGGCCGTTGTCCCGTCGCGGGCGACACCTATAAAGTTACTCTTCGCGATATTACCGGCCCCCGCACTTGGGGTGAAATAGATGCCGGTCGAGATCTTCGTCTCGTTGTGGCCTCCGATGACATTATTCTCGATGACGTTGCTGTTAGCCCCGCCCTCGATCGCTATGCCGGTCAGATAGTTGCCTAATACGCCGGTGCCATTGGCCGCCGTACCGACCGAGTTGTTGATCACCTGGTTATTCGCGGTGCCGTCGTAAAGAACAACGCCAAATCTACTGTTGCCCGAGATAAGGTTGCTGTCGGCCGAGGCCAGATCGCCGATCTTGTTGTTCCCGCCGCCCTGTATTGCGATGCCATGGAGGTTGTCGATGATCCCGTTGCCGGCCGCGTCCGTGCCGATCCGGTTGCCCCTGACCAGGGACGAGGACGATTGATAAATATAGACACCTGCAAATGTATTGCCCGAGATGAGATTGCCGTCGCCGGCCTCACCGACTCGGGTGCCGTTCGAGCCGTTGATCAAAACGCCGGTCTCGTTTGGCCGGGCGGCGTCACCCGCTGCGTTCGTTCCTATTTTGTTATTCAGAATGCGTGACGAGCCCGACCCGCCAAATATACCGATACCGACGCTTAGCCCGCCGACCACGTTTCCGTCGGCTATTTCCGTTCCGCCGATGGTCGTGTTTGCCGCCCCATTTGAAAGAACAACGCCAAAGGCCTGCTGGCCCGAGGTTGGTACGGTCCCATCAGCCTTTAGTCCCAAATAGTTGCTCTCTATAAAAGAACCCGAACTCTGAATGGAAATACCGGTCTCAAAACCATAAATGGCGAGGCCCTTGATACGGGAATTGCCGCTGCTCGCAAGCAGGCCGAGCCCGGGGTTTGCCCCGGAAACACCGCCTTGAAGAGCTATGACCGGCGTTCCATCATAGCCCGGCTGCGAGGCCCCGTTTATCGTTAGCTTTTCATCGATCAGCGGCAGCGTGTCCCCAGGCGTGATAGTATGGGTGCCGACTCCAGGAATGTTGAACGTTATCGTGTCTTCACCATCCTTCTCATTCGCGGTCTGAATCGCGGCACGAAGGCTGCACTCCCGCGCCAGGGTACTTATGTCCGTGTCGCAGATGTCGTCGGAAAGGTTATCGTCGGGCTCGTCGGTGTTTACATTGACAACGATATTGATCTGACAGGAAACTCCGCGAAAAGGGCTGTCCTCGATGACGACCGTATACGCTGTGCCCGGGTCGTTGAATCCGGCGTAATCATCGGTTGGTACGCCCATTATCCCCTTGTCACCTGAGATGGAAACGCTGTAACCGAACTGGTCATACGAGAAGCCGTCAGGCGCCACGTATTTTTCGATGAAGTCCCATTTGTCGCCGCAGCGATGAACGAAATACGCAGCCCCAGGAGGCTGTTCAAATATCTCGCCAGGAGCCCCGATCAGAACGCGGTCGCCGGAAATGGAGACGCTGTGACCGAACCAATCGCGTGACCCTCCGTCGGGAGGAATAAGTACCGTCTCCTCAAACCAAGTGCCATTATCGAGTCTATAAATATAGGCTGCACCAGGGTTCGCCGGGACGGGCCTAAAGGGGGCTCCGACGATCGCATCTCCTCCAGAGATGGCAACACTGTAACCGAACTCTGAATTTGCCGGGCTGTCCGACGGCCGCAAGGTTTGAAGGTGCGTCCAGGACCCGTTCAATTTTTTATAGACGCGAACAGACCCCTGGGACTGTGCGACCGAAGAATCCTGGGCCTGACTGATAAGCGCATAGTCCCCATCGACCGCCACACTGCTCCCAATATTCTCCACTCTCTGCACCTGCGTCCACGTCGGTCCCGTCCTCTGAAAGAAATATACGGATGGGTAGGCCGTCAGTTCGGGAGTTGTGTAATCGGTAGCTGTTGCGATGATCGTATCGCCGGACAAGCTAATGCTTCTGCCAAATCCGCTAGTGTTCACCCCTCCGCTGGGAAGCAGTCTTGCCTGCTGAGTCCACACCCCAGCGGTCCGCGTGTAAACGTATACAGAACCGCTCGCGCCGATCTCCGAGACCGCTATCGTATCCCCATCGATCGCGACGGAGGTGCCGTAACCGGAAAAGGTAACGTTTTCCCATAAACGCTGCTGCTGGTTCCAATTTACGCCATCAAACGTAAAGACATACGCAGCCCCATCACGATCAGGAGGGTGAACCAGATCCAAGTCGTCATTCGCACCCACAACGGCAGTGTCTCCATCAACCGCCACGGAATAACCAAAGTGTGCTCCACTCGCTGTCTGGATCGGAAAAAGACTACGAATTTGGCTGTGCGGACTGGCATCCGGGTCCTTTTCGCCGATCGCCCTTATCGCATCACCCAAAGCCGCCTCGCGCTGACTTCGGCCAGATGATAAGGCTGCTGGTTTTGACGAGACCGCAGGGATCAGCCAAACAGCTAGCAAAAGTGCGGGGAGCAATAGGGCTAAAATACTTAGTAAGCGGGCGATTTTCGACATAGCAAATTTCCCTATCGAAGTATCTGGATAGTTAGTGGTCAACGATATATGCGTGAAATGGTGGGCAACCTCGCCATAAAAATAGCGCCGTCATACAGAGAATTTAGAGGTGTACGCGGATCGACGTGGAAGTCGGGTGCAGCCGCGGCATAAAGGGTTCTAAAGAGGAGGGGACGCGTTTGGCGTAGCGGGTCGCTGTCGTGGTTCGCGGACGATATCGGTTTCGGTGTTGCGATGGTCGTTTTTGGCTTTGACTCGCGCGGCGGCGGTTTTGGGCGTTTTGGGCAACAGCAAGGGCGATCTTTTGGCATTTTTGTGCCGGAACGAACTCTGCAAATTGGGTGACCCAAGTACCGGTTTTTGGTGACACAAGAGGCTATTTCCGGTGACCCAAACCATAGAAATTCGGTCTGTTCCGCTTTTTTTGACACGGTATGCGGCCCGACACGGCCGGAGGGTATTCCCTATGCCCTTCAAAAAACGCTAGAATCTAACAACCGATGGACACAGCCGACCCGTCAGATATTACGCAGATACTGCATGACTGGAATTCCGGTGACGCGAAGGCAAAGGAGCGCCTTTTGCCGTTCGTCTACGACGAATTGCGGCGGCAGGCAAGTATCCTTATGTCGGCCGAACGCGGTAACCACACGCTCCAGCCGACGGCTCTTGTCCACGAGGCATTTCTCCGGATCAGCGACAGGGGACCGGTCGAATGGCAGAATCGAAGCCATTTTTTCGGTATCGCGTCGCGCCTCATGCGGCAAGTACTGATCGAGCATGCCCGACGGCACGCCACCGCCAAACGCGGAAACAAACCTATCCATTTTTCGGTTGACGACCTGCAGATACCGATCGATGAGAGGGCCGATTCGCTTCTGATACTCAATGACGTGCTGGACCGGCTCGAGGCGATGGACGAGCAGCAGGCCAGAATTGTCGAGATGCGCTTCTTTGGCGGAATGAAGAATGCAGAAATTGCAGACGCACTCGGAATTTCAGAGAGAACGGTCAGCCGCGATTGGGAGGCCGCCCGGCTGTGGTTGTATCGCGAACTGCACGGCGAATAATTTTGGCGAGATTTCTATACATTTTACGCACATACATTTAAAGACGTCGGGTATCGACCGCTATGACCTCAGGAAAGTGGACCCAGATCAAGGACATCGTTTCTCAGGCTCTGGAGCTTGAGCCTACGGAGCGGCAGCATTTTATTGACTCTGCCTCGATCTCGCGAGAGACAAGGCGAGAGGTCGAATCCCTCCTTGCACAGGATGAAAGGTCGCGCGGCTTCATGTCCGTTCCGGCGGGCGGCTTTTCGCACGATATCCTCTCCGACGGCAAGTATGAGGGTGCGGCCGGCCAAACGATCGGGAGCTTTGAGATCATTCGCGAGCTCGGCATCGGCGGCATGGGTGCCGTTTATTTGGCTGAGAGGCGAGACGGCAAGTTTGACCAGCGTGTAGCGATTAAGCTGCTAAAACGCGAATTCAACGTAGGCCGCCTGCGACGCCTTTTTGATCGCGAGGTGGATATTCAGTCGCGGCTCAACCATCCTAATATTGCCCGAATACTCGACACCGGCCTTACCGACGATGGGATTCCGTTCATTGTGATGGAATACGTCGACGGCGTAGAAGTAGATCGATTTTGCCGTGACCAACGCCTCGGCTTGAGAGCGAGACTTAAGCTCTTTAACAAGATCTGCGGCGCCGTCTCTTTTGCCCATCGCAACCTGATCGTTCACCGCGATCTAAAAGCGTCAAATATACTTATCACCTCTGCGGGCGAGCCTAAACTTCTCGATTTCGGGATCTCAAAACTTCTTGAAGGCGACGACCAGGGCCTCGAAACCGTTACGATGACGAATGCCCTGACGCCTGCATATGCATCGCCTGAGCAGGTCCGAGGTGAACGCTTAACGACCGCCACCGACGTTTATAGCCTGGCCGTTGTGCTGTCAAAAATGCTTACGGGCAGATACCCGATAGATGCCGAGGCAAAGACCAACGGCAATCTAGCCGGCTTTGCTAGCGAGTCGCGGCCAGTACCGCCTAGTGTGTTGGTATCCGGCGACGATCCACTGATCACCCGCGCGTCGCTTGAGGGCGATATCGACAACATCGTGCTCAAGGCCCTGAGCCACGAGCCAGAACGGCGATATGAGAGTGTCGAGCAGCTCTCAGCCGACATTTGGCGCTTTATTGACGGGCGTCCTGTCGAAGCGCGGCCCGCGAGTAGATCGTACCGGTTGAGCAAATTCTATATGCGCAATCGGATCGCGGTCGTAGCGGCTATCCTGGTGCTCGCCTCTCTGGTCGCGGGTATTGCCGTTTCGACGTGGCAGACACGTATCGCTCGGGCTAATGCGGTCGCGGCTGCCGAAGCTCGAAATGCCGCCGTCGCGGAATCTGACAATGCAAAAGCGGAGCAAAAACGGTCAGAAAAGATCAGCCGGTTCATGATGCGCTTTATCTCGTATGCAAATCCGCGTTGGCATGCCGAAGGTTTTCGTTTCGGTGGCGAGGCCCGCGTCATCGATGCTCTCAATGACATGGCATCGAAGATCGATACGGAATTCGCCGACCAGCCTGATGTTCTGGCCGAATTGCACCATCAGTTCTGTGATACTTATGCCGCTCGTAAAGAGCCGGACTCTTTCCAGAAGGCCCGCGAACACGCACTTCGAGCATACGCACTGAGGCGGTCATACTACGGAGATTGGCACGAACTGGTTGCCAAAGACATGGCATTTGTCTATTGGATGAGCGACAAGCAGCCTACTGATGAGTCTGTCCAGATGATGTCGGATGCTATCGTGATGATGAGAGCGACGAATCCAAAGAACCTGAATCTGCCATTCATGCTCGAGGCATTTGTTTATCGGCTCATCGACGAGGAGTATGTCGCCCGCGCCGAACTCCATCTACGCCACGCCCCGCAGCCTGCACCAAACGATCGATATCTTGCGGCAGATCAGTACTTTGACGAAATGCTCAGCTTGCTCCGGCTGCATTTTGAAGAAGAGAGTGCACAGGTGATAAACCAGAAATGCGGGGGGATGGTGCTGAAATTCAAGGTAAATAAGCTGTCCGAGGCCCAAGAATTCTATAAGGTCTGCGTTCAAAGCGGCCGAGAAATGGCTTTGGGTGGGGTCGGTAAAAGATCACGCGAACAGATCAGCGAATACCGAAGATTGGCGGGAATTGATTACTAGAAAGTAAGACCGACAGAAAGAAAAAGGCGAGAGGATAAGACCTCCCGCCTTTTTGCTGCATTTGCCTTCCAGTTACCTCGAAAGCTCGACCTGCGAACCGACGAAAGCGGCCTTCAGCAGTTCGCCATTCACGCCCGCGAGTGACCTTACGGCCAACGCATCTGTGAATGAGATCGCCGTCCGGCCGGCGGTCTCCGCCGTGACGTCAAAGGTGACCATGACGATCCGCCTCGCCGTTGACGAGGCACCGGCGGCCACGTTCGAATCGACGAGCACGCCCAGGCGGCCCTTCTCATTCGCGTTGACGGTAAGGATCGATCCGGCGGGAGCAGCTTCGCCGAGAACGACGCGCGGATTCGCCATCACCGACGCATCATACTCGAGAGTGAAGCTCACACCGGCCTCGTCGCCATTCGTGACCATCTCGACAGGAACCGTGACGGTACCGTTCGCCGCCTCTGCCTTTCCGATCATGATCTCTCTTCCAAAGAAGTATTCATAGATCGAATCGACTAGCGAAGTGACCGACTCGGGAACGATCGACGTACCGACCGTCGGGCCGCCGACCGGTGTAAGCGGGTCGAGGCCGGTCGAGTATCGCCGTGCCTGAATAACGTCACCGGCATTAATGATCCCGTCACCAAGCGTCGCGATAGGTGCTGAATCGGCTCGAGGGAATTCGGCCGGGTCGATAACGTCCAATTGAGTCGAGAAACGCCGCATCTGGATAACATCGGTCGCCACGACCAGGCCATTTCCGCCGGGACGGGGAGCAACATCACTCTCGAATCCGGGTCCCGGCGTTGGCGTAACGGTCGGCGTTGCGGTTGGGGTACCTGTTGGTGTAGCCGTTGGAGTACCCGTTGGAGTAGCCGTTGGAGTTCCCGTTGGAGTAGAAGTCGGTGAGGCCGTCGGAGTTGGGGTTGGAGTAGCCGGACAGGTCCGGATGAGCACCGATGTTGATCCCGTGACCGCAGAGGAGGCAATATCCTGCCAACCGTCGCCGTTGAAATCGCCTATTTGTAACGACTCGGCGGGAACACTCTCAGTAATGATCTGCTGTGGTCCAAATGTGCCATCGCCATTGCCAAGGCCAAAGTTCGGGTTGCTTCCGCCAGCCGAGATCACGTCAGAGTTTCCGTCGCCGTTGAGATCGCCGAGTATTATCGAAGTTAGGCCAGTCGTGCCACCGTAGCCAACTCCGGCAAGCGGCAAGGTTCCATTGTTGTTTGCAAAGATCAAGTGGTTATTTGGTATCGGGTTTGGCAGGCTGGGGATGAGGCCGATCAACACGTCTTGATCGGAATCTCCATCGAGGTCGCCGACCGCTACAGCACCGCCAGAGCCCGTTCCTAATGCCTGAATGACCTGGAATGTACCATTTCCGAGCCCGCGGATGACCATGCCGGGGTTCCCGCTTCCGTTGAGCGATCTGACAATATCGGGGAATCCGTCCCCATTAACATCAGCTAGGGCGAGCTCGGAAAAGCTCGCCGAACCGCCGCCGATCACAAAGCTGAACGGAGCGAAGGTTCCATCACCATTTCCGATATGAATTACCAGAGACTGCGGACCAAAAGCGGGGCTCACGAGCAGGTCGATCCGCCCGTCACCGTTAACGTCGGCCGAGGTGACCCAGTTTGGGCTAAGCGAAGCGACGGTGTACCGCGTGCCGAATGTGCCGTCGCCGTTTCCGGGCAAAATCGACAGGGTGCCCCCGAGAGCATTCCCGACAGCTATATCGATGTTTCCGTCGCCGTTCAGATCGTCTATCGCGATCCCGCGGGCGATGCTCTGCACTCCGGTCGCAACTGTGCCAGCCGGAGTGAAGGCTCCGTTGCCCTGGCCAAGATATACAAAGAGCGAATCGGAGGTACTTACCTTCGTTACAAGGTCCTGTATTCCGTCGTTGTTGAGGTCGGCAACTCTGACATTCGTGTTGGTTGTGCCAACACCCGAATAGGTAACCGCAGGTGCGAAAGTCACTGTGCCGCAGACGGCTGCCGGGTTAACTGTCAAACTGAAGGTCGTCGATGACGACGTGCCGATGCCAAAGCTCGTTACCTTGATCTGATACGTTCCCACCGGATGCGCGTTGGTCACACGAACCGTACCGGTGGCCGCATCAGCGGTCAATGTCCCTTTGAATTGGGCGTTTCCGGTGGCAGTCATCCTCAGAGCACCTATCGGTCCGGTCAGCGGAACCACCGTTGTATTGCCGCTGATATTCACTGATTTATTTGGATAGGTACCTGAGACCGGCGTCGGGCCTGGTGTCGGAGTCGCGGTCGGAGTGGCAGTTGGGGTCGAGGTCGGAGTTCCGGTTGGGGTCGAGGTCGGTGTGGAGGTAGGGGTCGAAGTCGGTGTTGCCGTCGGAGTAGCAGTTGGGGTGGCGGTCGGTGTATTGGTAGGAGTTGCCGTAGGTGTAGGGGTAGGGGTAGGAGAGCTACATACATTCACGAGAACCGCGTCGATCAATGAATTATTACCTTCATCGCTCTCCGAAATGAGGGCGTCGGGATCGACCGCCGCGCTGCCGCCGCCGCGAGGATTACCGTAAAAGCCGGTAATGGAAGGGGTTGCACTGAAACTGACAATGAACCCACTGCCCGGGGTCAGGGTAACTGGGCCTGTCGCCGTTACAGTCAGTGTATTGCCTGAGATCGATGCGGAAATATTAGCGAAGCCGGCATCGCCAAAGAGATTGCTCGTTGTGGCCGTTCCATATGCTATTGCCGCATTCGGAAGATCATCACGGAGTAACACCTGCCCAGCGGAAAACGAGGCGTTGCTGTCGCCCTGGTTGATAACGGCGATCGGCCATGCCCATCCACTACATGAAGATGTCGCGTCAGGGTATTTGCGAACAAAGGCATCATTTCCCGCCGCCGCCTGGCCGAAAAGAATCCCGCCCGTCTCTCCAGTGACGTGGCTGTTGCCGACAGTGTCGACAGCAACGGCGTTTGCCCTGTCGGCTGCGCTCGTACCAAACTGTCGTGTCCGAAGTAGGTTGCCCGACGCGTCGTATTTACGAAGGAAGCCATCTTCGCCGCCGAGGCTAGGCTGGCCTGACAGCGAACCGGCAGTAAATCCCGCAACATAACTGTCTCCCGCTGGATCGACTACGACACCTTTTGACCGATCGTTATTACCTGTGCCAAACTGCCTCGTCCATGCAGGAGCTCCGTTCGTGTCATATTTTCGGACGAATCCGTCTTCGCCCCCTGAGTTCGTTTCGCCCGGGAGAGCACCGCTCGTGTGGCCTGTTATATAACTGTTGCCTGACGAGTCGGACGCAATGCCGTTAGCAAGATCAGACTGTGCCGAACCGAATTGCCGCGTCCATATGATCGTTCCGTTAGTATCGTATTTTCGGACAAAGGCATCGCTGCCGCCGGAATTTGTTTGACCGGGAAACGCGCCGGTCGTGAATCCCGCAACATAAATGTTGCCCGAAGCATCAGCCGCGACTCCGAAAGCCTGATCGCTCTGACTGGTCCCAAATTGGCGGGTCCAAACGATATTTCCGTTAGCGTCATATTTCCGCACGAACGCGTCGTCGAGCCCCGCACTGGTCCCGCCCGGTAGCACGAAGTCCGTAAAGCCAGCCACGTAGCTATTTCCACTGGAATCGACGGCAACGCCAAACGCCTGGTCGAGTGCCCCGGACCCGAATTGTCGAGTCCATACAATGTTTCCGCTCGTATCGTATTTCCTCAAGAAAGCATCGCGCAGCCCGACATTTGTCTCGCCCGGCAGTGAACCAGCCGTGTAGCCGGCGACGAAAGTGTTGCCTGCAGCATCAGAGGCGACGGCGGCAGCTTCTTCGTCGGTACTCGTTCCAAATTGTCGCGTCCATTGAACATTCCCATTCGAGCTGTACTTTCGAACGTAGGCATCGGTACCGCCGAGGTATGTGCCGAAAGTGATCGGGCCGAGGGTGTAGCCTGCAACATAAGAATTCCCGCCAGAGTCGGTCGCGATCCCCAGTGCGAGATCCGGGGCCGGTGAACCAAATTGCCGGGTCCATTCCTCCGCAGTTTTAACACCAATGATATCCGGGCCTGAGCCGTTGGGCCTGTCGATCTCCGGTGACGAGGTCGGCAAGGCGGCCGTCGAGGCGGCATACTGCGTCGAAATGCGGCCTCCCGCGACAGAAGTAACAAAATTGGTTTCAGAAACGACTGCAAAAAGGCCTGCAGCACCTGCGAACGCGATTCCAAACGAACGGATAAGTTTCCCTGCTTTCATGGTTTTCTCCTGATAGATAAAGGATCTCTGCAATTTAAGGCGAAGGAATCACCCAAAAGCGCCGATACAAAGAAAAAATTCTGCAGATTTTCTTCGAAGGCACGCAGGCAGCTATTCAACGGAATAGGACGGTCCTGAACGATGCAAACGGCAGCGATTCCGGATAAGCCCCGGACAATTTTGTGACAGTATTTCTCTGCTATAATTCCCACGAGATCAAGTAGCCATGACCGAAGCCGACAGGAAAGAGATCACCCGTCTTTTGCGTGAGATCAAAACCGGTGGAGATGCTCCGTCGGACGACTTGCTTGATGCGGTCTACGATGATCTGCGGCGGCTCGCAGCGAATTATATGCGTCGCGAACGGCCGGATCACACACTTCAGGCGACCGCGTTGGTGCACGAAGCGTATATGCGGTTGGTTGACTGGCAAAATGTCACATGGCAAAACCGGGCGCATTTTTTTTCGGTTGCGGCGCGGGTGATGCGCAGGGTCCTGATTGACCACTCCCGGTTGAAACAGACCGGCAAACGAAGCGGGCAAACGATCGTACTGGATGAAGCGATAAGCTTTCCCGACAAACGCCAGATCGACATCGTGGCCCTTGATGAGGCGCTTCGATCCCTCGAGGCGGTGGACCCGCGACAGGCAAAAGTTGTCGAGCTACGCTTTTTTGGCGGCCTCTCGATCCAGGAAGCCGCATTCGTTCTCGGCGTGAGTGAATCGACCGTTCGTCGTGACTGGACCTTTGCAAAGGCATGGTTCCAGCGTGAATTGACCTCGTAAGTTCCACAGTATGGTATCGGCGGCGAGATGGGAAAAGATCAGAGACCTATTTGCTGAGTGCGTAGAGCTTACTCCTGCCGAGCGTGGCCCATTTCTAACTGCGCGATGCGGCGAGGACCTCGAACTTCGTCGTGAGATCGAGTCCCTTATGCTGGCATACGACGACGATCACAATCTCCTTGAAGAAAATTCGATCGATCTGAAGGAAATGGGCATCGATCCCGATGCGGTCCTGGCGGAGCGGCGATTTGGAAGATACCGGATCGTTCGCGAGATCGGCAGCGGAGGTATGGGCTCGGTCTATTTAGCAGACAGAGCAGACGGTGAATTCTCAATGCAGGTCGCCTTGAAGATCGTTAGGCACTCGGTTGCCAGCTCCGAGGTGATCGACCGTTTCAAAAAGGAAAGACAGATCTTGGCCGATCTTCATCACACTAACATAGCCAAGCTGATCGACGGCGGCGTAAGTGATAAAGGTGAACCGTTTTTGGCGATGGAGTTCATTGACGGAGTGTCGATCACAGAATACTGCGATCGCGAGAACCTCTCCGTTAAGGCTCGCCTGGAGCTGTTCCTTAAGGTCTGCTCGGCCGTCGCCTATGCTCACCGCAACCTTGTGGTGCATCGCGATCTGAAACCATCGAATATTCTCGTGGACAATGACGGCCAGCCGAAGCTGCTCGATTTTGGGCTCGCAAAAGCATTCAGTGAAGATTCATCGCAAACTCAGACAGCATTTCGGGCTTTTACTCCGGCCTACGCTTCACCGGAACAGATACTCGGCCACAGCATTTCGACCGCTTCCGATCAATACTCGCTCGGCGTGGTCCTTTTTGAGCTTCTAACAGGCTCGAAACCTTTCAATTACGACGGGCGGACCTACGATGAGATCGTACGCTCGCTTGAATCTGCAGATGTGGTCTCGCCATCGACCGCTGTCGCTGAGACTGGTAGTTCCCGCGGAGCCCTTTCCGGCGACCTGGACAACATCACACTAAAGGCGCTTCGTCGAGAGCCTGAGCGACGATATGGTTCAGTCGAAGCGTTTGCTGACGACATACAAAGATATCTCGATGGGCGGCCGGTCACCGCAAGGCCAAACACCCTTGGGTATCTAGCGTCTCGCTTTGTCAGGCGTTACCGCACCCCGGTTGCCGCCGCTGCATTTGTCATCCTGGCCCTGATGGGCGGTTTAGCGATCGCCGTCTGGCAGGCAAGGATCGCCCGCCTGGAGAGCAATAAATCGGAACAACGCTTTCAGGAGGTCCGACGGCTTTCGACATCGTTCCTTTTTGAGATAGCACCGCGGATCGAGAGGCTTGAGGGGTCTACGGAAACTCGGGAACTACTGGTCACACGGGCTCTCGAATACCTAAATGTCCTTGCCTCGGAAAAAAGCGACGACCCCGCTCTTAAACTCGAGCTTGCCCGGGCGTTTCAGATGGTCGGCGATCTTCAGGGAAATCCGGCGAGGCCAAATCTCGGCAATTATGCCGGAGCGGTCGATAGCTACGAGAAGGCGCGCGCGATCCTCACATCGCTTGCACCCGGTCGAGAGACTAAGCTCGTCCTGGCCAAGATCGCTCATGAACTTTCGAAAATACGGCTGGCTCAGGGACAGACCAATATCGCGCTCTACGAATCGGATAACGCCCAGTCTATCTACCGAGAGCTATTGGACGGCGAAACCGGTTCTGCAGATACTCTGCTTCTGTTTCTTGCCCAGCAGATCGATCACGCTCAAATATATTCGATAAATAATCAGTACGAAAAGGCGATCCCAATGTACGAGTCGGTACTCTCCAGGCTTGAGACTATGGACCTGTCCGACAGGACGTCGGCGAGGCTGGCCGCCATGGGGAGAGCGTATCTCAGCAATAGCCTCTCTTGGGACAGCCGGCAGGCAGAGGCAGAGGCCGAGAACGAAAGGGCGATAGAATTGGCCGAGATCCTCAGACAGCGCTATCCGCGGGACGCCGAGATCCAGGGAGCTGTATTCAACGTCTATCAGCTTGCGAGCAGCACGTTTGAGGGGATAAAGAATGCGGTCTCGCTGACATATGCCGAAAAAGCAGCATCGGCGGCGCAGACTGCTGTCGACATCGATCCAGCAGACCTGCAGGCTCGGCTTTTTCTGGCAAAGTCCCAGTCCCGTCTGGGGATAGTCCTGGCATTGAACGGACGGGTCGGAGAGTCTGTATCGCGATTGTCCGAGGCGGAGAAGGGCCTACTTGCATTGATCGAACGTGAACCGCGAAACACGATATACCTTGACGACCTTGGCAGCCTTTATATCCGTTTCGGTGATGTCGAGAAAGCCCGCGGGGACCTTGCCGCAACACTGGACGCTTACAAGAAGGCTGTTCAGATCTGTGAACGGATGGTTGCTGTCGACAACGGCAATCTGGTCGCGCAGCGTGATCTTGCGCAGGCACTAAAAAGTGTCGGCGTCACGGAAAACAAACTTGGGATGAAGAGCGAAGCCCGTGCGAGCCTGAAACGTGCGAGTGACATAGTCAAAATACTCCGTGAAAATAATGCCCTCGGCAAATGGGACGAGAAGATCTTTGCGGAAATGGATAAGCTGCTAAGCGAGATCTGAACAGTGCCGGGGCACTGAAAAACAGGGCCGGAACGGCAACAGGAATAAAGGGAAGAAAAAAGGCGAGAGGCACAGACCTCCCGCCTTTTT
The DNA here is from genome assembly GCA_964545145.1 of uncultured Chloracidobacterium sp. Classification (GTDB taxonomy): domain Bacteria; phylum Acidobacteriota; class Blastocatellia; order Pyrinomonadales; family Pyrinomonadaceae; genus OLB17. Next base: position 16,937 of record CAZJFB010000071.1, read on the forward strand.
GCTGCATTTGCCTTCCAGTTACCTCGAAAGCTCGACCT
>CAZJFB010000071.1:17074-19298 GCA_964545145.1 uncultured Chloracidobacterium sp.
ATCGACGTACCGACCGTCGGGCCGCCGACCGGTGTAAGCGGGTCGAGGCCGGTCGCAAACCTTCTGGTCTGGATGACGTCTCCCGAATTGATAATGCCGTCACCATTTGTCGCAAGTGGAGCAGAGTCTGCCCGCTGTCCTTCGGTGCCGCCTGGCGTATCGAGAGAGGTCGCAAAGCGACGAAGTTGGATGACGTCGGTCGAATTGACCGTACCGTCACCGTTCGGCCTCGGCGCAACGTCGCCCTCAAATCCTGCAGCCGGAGCTGCGATCGTCACGGCTCCGTTGGCATATGTTGCCGTCAGAGTATTGCCAAAGGCATCAGAGATGCCGCGGCCCGAGGGTTGATCGCCGAACGTGATCGCCGTTGGGCCAAACGGTGCGCCGGCCGCTACCGCAAACGTGACGGTTACAACCTGACGAGCGGGCGGTGAGAGCGTAAAGGTATTCGACGAATCGACAAGGATGCCCAGGCGTCCCGAAGCGACCTGATTTGGATTGGTCGTCAGAGCGGAACCGGCCGGTGCACCGGAGCCGAGACCAACGACAGGATTGCTCAAGATCGCCGGATCCCACGAGATAGAGAACTGGATCGCCGCCTCGTTGCCAAGAGAGTCTATTTCGATAGGTACAATGACCGGGCCGCCGGGCGAGCCGATCGCGGAGACAACGCGTACCACCCGGAAGATCGCCGGTGTCGGCGTTACAGCCGGCGTAGCGGTCGGCGTCGCGGTCGGTGTGCTCGTCGGCGTTGCCGTCGGAGTATTCGTAGGCGTAGCGGTCGGCGTCGCGGTCGGTGTGCTCGTCGGCGTTGCCGTCGGAGTGTTCGTCGGTGTTGCCGTGGGAGTATTTGTAGGCGTCGCCGTCGGAGTATTTGTAGGCGTCGCCGTCGGAGTATTCGTCGGTGTCGGCGTTCCTCCTCCCGCGGTTATAGTGAAATTGACATCCGAAACGTCAAAGAAGATATTTCCCGCTCCCTGTACCTTGATACGTGCGGTCGTGGTCGGAGTGTTAGGAATGGTTACAGTCTCCGTCCCATCGTTAGCGGTCGACGCTGCAAGAACGGTCGGAAAGGTATTGCCGCCATCAGTTGAGAGCGAGATCACAACATTAGCTGCGCTTACCGGGGCTGCGGTCGTGTTCGCGACGTTCCAGGTGATAGTCTGCGAGGAATTTCCTGCATAGCTTACCGCTGTATTCGGCGACGTCACCACGAAAGGTCCGCTGTTGCCGTCAACCGTCACCTGCGAGGTCGCTGTGCTGATGCCGCCGGCATTAGCACGATTATCACGGGCGACGACTTGGAATGTCATCGTTCTGGTAATGGCGGGTAGCAGTTCGCCCGTCAGGAAGCCACCTGTCGTAGATGGCGGGACATTTGCACTGTTCAGGATGTGCGTCAATGCCGGGAACGTCCTCGTGCCGACCGACGTCGGTAGGAAAGGTCGAAAAATTGGCCGTGCAATTCCATCAGAATCGGTGTTAGGTACCGCGTTCGTCAAGGTGCCTAAGTCGTACTCCTGCCAGTCGTATGTAAGCGTGTCACCATTCGGATCCGTCGCTGTCGCCAAAAGCGAGAATGGAGTTTGTTTAGGAATATTGAAGTTTCCGGGCCCGGTGACGGTCGGGGGCGTGTTGCCCGACGCAGTAGTAACCGCGCAGGTATTACCGTTACCCGTTTGGCTGTATGCCACGATCACTTCGAGGCTCTTTACATGAAAAGTATCGATGCTGTTCGCGGCAAGGTCCGAGGTTCCGCAGATACCTGCGTAGCCCATGATCGTAATGCCGCTGCCGGGCTCGTAGGCACTTCCGCTGCTTCTATTACCGCTACAGCTGCCGTTCGTACTATTAAATGTGTGGTTTGCTCCCCACTGGTGGCCCATCTCATGGGCAACATAGTCGATCGCGAAGGGATCACCTACGGGATTTGACAGCCCGGTAACACCGCGCGCTTTTTGACCGGCGGTACATGGTGCGTTCAGAGTGGCAACGCCGCCGCCGCCCGTGCTGAATACATGGCCGATGTCGTAATTGGCCGCGCCGATCACGGTGTCCAGATTCGTCTGGTTCTGGCCGAGCATCGTGGAGCCGTTTGTGTTGGCGTAAGGGTCATTCGCGGCGGTACACGGACCTCCGCAACCGGTGTTGTCGCCTGCGTAAACGATCAGGTTGTTATTGGCGACGATATTCATATGGATCGCCACGTCGCGCTCATAAACTC
>CAZJFB010000072.1:0-18804 GCA_964545145.1 uncultured Chloracidobacterium sp.
CAGGAGCGAAAGATATGAAACCCGCCGAAGCAAGCCTGCCGTCAGATACCGAGGTACTCGTAAAGCGGAGCTTCGATGCTCCAGCCAAGTTGGTGTGGCGTGCCTACGTGGAACCCGACCTGATGCGTCGTTGGTGCGGGAGCACGCCGGGCTGGTCGATGACCGTCTGCGAGATGGATATGCGTGTCGGCGGCACATATCAATGGCGTTGGCGGAGTGACGAGAACGGCATGGAGTTCGGGTTCACTGGCGAGGTACTTGAGATCACTGAGCACGAAAGGATCGTGCATACACAGATATTCGATCCGGGAGATCTAGGCGTTTCAATGGGGAGCGAACCGTCGATCATTACCGTGACGTTCGACGAGGTCGACGGTGTCACGAACGTAGCCACCTCGATCAAGTTTGCCTCGAAGGCCGATCGCGACGAAGCGTTGGCGACCGGCATGACGGAAGGCATGGAGATGAACTACAAGCGGCTCGACGAAGTTCTGGCCGAGGAGAATTAGCATGGAGATGGAATTTGTAGTGAACAAAGAGACGAAAACGGTCACGATCACTAAAGAGTTTGAAGCGGGCCTTGCGCTGGTCTGGGACGCATATACAAAGGCGGAACTTCTCGACCAATGGTGGGCGCCGAAACCTTTCGCGTCACGGACAAAGGTCATGGATTTCGTGGTTGGCGGAAGAAGATTTTATGCGATGGTGAGCCCCGAGGGTCAAGAGCGGTGGGTCGTACAGCGATACAAGTCCATAACGCCAAAAAGCAATTTCCAATTCTTCAACACGTTTGCCGATGCAGATGAAAATCTCGAATTGCCCGGCTCCGATTGGGACCTGAATTTCAGTGAGCAGGACGGAAAGACGACGGTTCACGTTTCAATCTACAACGAGTCGCTGGAGCGCCTGGAGAGGATGATCGAATTCGGCTTCCGAGAAGGAACAATGGCTCAGTTGCAAAATCTGGAAGAACTGCTAGCCCGGTTCAGTGATGACCATCGAAAGGAATAATTATTAATTAGACAATTACTAATTAATAATTACATCGTCGGAAAAATAAATGAACATAAACCAACAAATCAAAGAGTTTATTGCGAGCCACGCTGAGCCGAAACGCGGCGACCTGCAGACGTTGACCGACCTCGTTTTGGGAATCAAACCAGATGCGAAATTGTGGTTTCTCGACGGCAAGGATAGTGAAGGTAAGGTCGTTTCTAATCCGGATATCGGCTTCGGATCTCGTCCTCATAAATACGCCGATGGCTCAGTCAGCGAGTTCTATCAGATCGGCCTGAGCCCGAACAAATCCGGTATCTCGGTCTACATCATGGGCATCGAAGACAGAAAATACCTGCCGGAAAAGTACGGAAAAGACATCGGCAAAGCAAACGTCACCGGGTATTGCATCAAGTTCAAAACTCTAAAAGATATCAATGTTGATGTGCTCGAAGCGGCGATTGCGTTTGGGTTTGAGAATACGAATTAAAAGGCAAATTGATGGTCGAGCCAGAGTAACAATAATGGTTAGCAATTTGGATGAAAGCGCGATTTTGAGAGAACCACCTGAGCCAAGTGTCCGTCTCTACGTAATTCAGGCCCGTGAAAATCCGGCGGCAGTCATCTTTCGGCGAGGCCCTTCAAAGCATGTTCAACTAATTAAGTGGAATACAGACACAGACGAATTTGACGAGGGACAGTGGTTCAAAGGTCGAATCTATGAGAGACGTTGCGACCTCTCACCCAACGGACGTTTATTAGTTTATTTTGCCGCGAATTATAAAGAACCGTTTTTCTCGTGGACGGCCGTAAGTAAAACCCCGAATTTGACGGCGCTTGCCCTTTGGCCGAAGGGCGATGGTTGGGGCGGTGGTGGCCTGTTCAATACCGACAGTTCAATAATGCTCAACCATCGAGATAGTGAAATGGACCTCGCGGACGGCTATATTCTTCCGTCGGGATTCTCAGTAAGACCATACGGTGAACGTCCCGGGTGGGGGGAAGACCAGCCAATTCTTGGCACCCGACTTCTCCGCGACGGGTGGAGATTAATCCAATCACCCGAGTACAAAGAGAACAAACTCGGGGCTCCAATTTGGATCGAAATGCAACCGCCCGAGATATGGGAACGAGTAAATCCGAACATCGGTCATCTTTATCTAAAGATGATAATCACTGGTCTTCATGAACGTGACGGCGCATGGTATGCGATCGAGCATGAAGTTTTTGACATACGAACCAATAAGTCTTGTGCTCTCGGCAAGACAAATTGGGCGGATTGGAGTCGAAACGGTGATTTGCTGTTTGCTCGTGAGGGTTCCCTGTTTAGATTGGAACGAGAAGGCAATCAACTAAATGACTTGTCCAATGCAAAACGTCTGATCGATTTTTCAGCGAATCGATTTGAAGCAAAAAAACCTTCCATTTATGCGTTGCAATGGTAGTTAGTTTAAGGAAATACAATGAGAAAAATAATTGCAGCAGAATTCATAACGATCGATGGCGTCATACAGAACGAGGAAAACGACGGCGACGGGTTTAAGTATGGCGGTTGGTTTTTTCCGTTTGCGGACGAGGTGACGAGCTCGGTTATTCAGGAGCGGCTGGCCAAGAACGTCGATCTGCTGTTGGGACGCAAGACTTTCGGCGGCTGGGAAACATATTGGCCGACGCACTCCAATTTCTGGCCGAACGTGATGACCGCGACCAAATATGTCGCTTCGAACACACGAACCTCGAGCGACTGGCAGCCGAGCGTTTTCCTGAGCGGCGACCTCGCCGAAAAGGTGAGCGAGCTAAAACAAACCGACGGACCCGACATCCACGTTTTCGGCAGTGCGGACATGCTGCAAACGCTCTTCAAGGCCGACCTCGTTGATGCTTTGGAGCTCATGATAATCCCAGTCACGCTCGGCCAGGGCAAACGCCTGTTCCAGGACGGAACGATCCCCGCCGCATTCAAAGTAACCAGCAGCCAGATAGCTCCAAAAGGTATCGTCTGCATTACGTATGAACGCGACGGCGATGTAATGGGCGGAGCTCCGCAGATCGCGGAGGACTAGAGTCAGAACCGGGAGCGATAGCGACTGGGTTCTTGAATGGTGATCAACAAAACGTCTAAGAGAAACGAATATGCCAGACAATAACATCTTTTCCAACTTGAATAATATCTGCCCCCGAAGAACCCAGTCGCTATCGCTCCCGGTTCTGACCCTATCGATCCTCATAATCTTATTGGTCTCAGGCATCGCACCAGCCCAGCAAAAACCAACCACTGGCTACGCTCCGGTTAACGGGCTGAATATGTACTACGAGATCCACGGACATGGCGAGCCTGTTGTGCTACTCCACGGCGCGTTCATGGCGATCTCGGGCGACTGGAACGATTGGATCAACGAGCTTGCCAAAACGCGTAAGGTGATCGCCGTCGAAATGCAGGGCCATGGGCGGACGGCCGATATCAAACGCGAAATTACATACGAAAACCTTTCTGATGACGTGGCTGCGTTGCTCGACTATCTCAAGATCGAACGGGCGGACATCGTTGGCTACAGTCTGGGTGCAGGCACGGCGATGATGACCGCGATCCGACATCCGGAAAAGGTGCGAAAGGTCGTCAGCATCTCGCACCCGATCCGTCGCGACGGCTGGGTCAAGGAAGCGAATGACTTTTGGCCGAGTTTCTCGTTGGAGATGATGAAAGGTACGCCCGCCGAAACCGAAAGAGAAAAACTTAATCCGGTACCCGGCAGCTTCCCAGCGTTTTTCGCTCACATCAAAGCGGCGGCCATGAGGCCGTGGGATTTCGGCGCCGATAAATTCAAAGCTACCAAAGCTCCGATGTTCTTCATCAACGGCGACGCCGACGGCGTGCGGATCGACCATATCGCGGAAATGTACCGCCTCAAAGGCGGCGGCTATATTCACGGCGATATGTTCCCACGCGCCGAATCGCGGCTTGCGATCCTGCCCGATACGACGCACGTCACGCTGATGAATCGCATGACAACGATCGTACCGATGATAAACGACTTTCTCGACGCCAAGCCCCCAAAGCAGTAATTGCACCACAAGCTTTGCAGATCCTGTTGGAGTCGCAAGACCTGTGACCCACGGCGAGGACGAGACAATTATCGATACTCCAATTCCCTTTCACGCAGATACTTAAGCCGGTCGCGGATCTCTGCGGCCTGCTCGAATTTCATTTCTTTCGCCGCAGCACGCATGTCATGTTCGAGTTGAGCGATAGTCTCTTTTAGCTGTTTTGGCGAGTACTCCTCAAATTTCTCGATCTCGAGCGGCACTTTGAAGTAATCGGCCTCGTAGGCAGTGACGAGAGTCGCATCGATCGACTTTACGATAGTGGTCGGGATAATGCCGTGCTGCTGATTGTATTCTTCCTGTATTTCGCGGCGGCGGGCCGTCTCGTCGATCGCGGTCCGCATCGAATCGGTTATCTTGTCGGCGTAGAGTATCGCTTTACCGTCCGAATTCCTAGCTGCACGACCGATCGTCTGTATCAACGAACGCTCGCTTCGCAAAAAACCCTCTTTATCCGCGTCGAGGATCGCGACCAGCGACACCTCGGGCAGGTCGAGGCCCTCGCGGAGAAGATTGATGCCAACAAGGACGTCAAATTCGCCTCGCCTCAGATCTCGAAGTATCTTGATCCGCTCCAAAGTCACGATATCACTGTGAAGGTAGGTCACTCGCACGCCGACCTCAGCGAAATACTCGCTGAGATTCTCTGCCATGCGCTTGGTCAGCGTCGTAACCAACACACGCTCGTTCCGCTCGGCCCGCACGCGGCATTCCTCGAGCAGGTCGTCGATCTGGCCCTTGACCGGGCGAACCTCGACGATCGGATCGAGTAATCCGGTGGGGCGGATGATCTGCTCGACGACCTCGCCCTGTGTCCGCGCGAGCTCGAATGACCCTGGCGTCGCTGAGACGTATATCGTCTGTCCGCGGCGCTGTTCGAATTCGTCAAAATTCAGCGGCCTGTTATCTTTCGCAGACGGCAGCCGAAAGCCATACTCGACGAGAGTTCCCTTTCGCGACTGGTCGCCCTTGTACATTGCACCCAATTGCGGCACCGTTTGGTGCGATTCGTCAATGACCATCAACGCGTCCGACGGCAGATAATCGAGCAGCGTCGGCGGCGGCTCGCCGGGCTTCTTCCCCGTGAGATGACGAGAATAATTCTCGATGCCGCGGCAAAAGCCCATTTCCTTGATCATCTCGAGGTCGTACATCGTACGTTGATGCAGCCGCTGGGCTTCGACGACCTTTCCTTCCTCGACAAGGAACTTTTCGTGCTCTTCCAGCTCCGCCTTGATCGTCTGAACGGCACGCTTGATCGTCTGCTTTGACATCACATAGTGAGTCTTCGGATAGATCGGGATCCGATTGTCGTGTTTCTTGATCACCTCGCCAAGAAGCGGGTCGATCGTCGATATCGAATCGATCTCGTCGCCCCAAAATTCGACCCTGATCGCCTGTTCCTGATAGCTCGGATAGATCTCGACCACATCGCCGCGCACGCGAAATACGCCTCGGTCAAAGTCAACATTCACTCGTTCGTACTGGAGTTCGACTAGCCGTTGAAGAAACTCCTCGCGTTTGATCTTCATTCCCGGCTCAATAAAGATCAGCATTCCGTAATACGCGTCCGGATCTCCAAGGCCGTAGATGCACGAGACAGACGCGACCACGATAACGTCATGCCGCTCGAACAATGCCCTCGTCGCCGACAGCCGCAAACGATCGATCTCTTCATTCACTGTCGCTTCCTTCTCTATATAAAGGTCCGAGGCAGGCACGTACGCCTCAGGCTGGTAATAGTCGTAGTAGGAAACGAAATATTCGACCGCGTTGTCCGGGAAGAAAGTCTTGAATTCCTGATAAAGCTGCGCCGCCAATGTCTTATTGTGGGCAAGAACGAGCGTCGGCCGCTGCGTTTCGTTGATGACGTTAGCGATCGTGAACGTCTTTCCGCTGCCGGTAATGCCTAAGAGAACCTGGTCGCGTTCGCCGGCGTTGAGGCCGTCCACGAGCTGGCGAATTGCCTCGGGCTGGTCGCCCTTCGGCGTATTTTCACTGGTGAGACGAAATTGCACCCCTCAATCATACTCAAAAACTGCCGCTTCGGCAACAGGGAGAGGTCCAGATCGGCATTATGCATCAATATGTATCAGTCGCGAGAATAGTTGATAAATCCCGGCAAGTCGGTTAATTGGAGTCCATCCGTTAACAAATCGTCCATGCCGTGATAAGGTGATGATATAACGGCGAAAAGCAAGGCTTATTATCCGTTTCTTTATTTTCTACAAAAGTTTTTGAGAATAATAATTGGAGATACCAATTTTATGACGGACCTAAACATACCCTCGAACGTAACCAACGAGGAGCTAATTAAATTCGTGACCGAGGCTGTGCAGCTATGCAAGCCTGAAAATGTGCATTGGTGCGACGGTACCGACTGGGAGTACGACCGGCTCTGCCAGGAGATGGTAGATAGCGGCACCTTTATCAAACTAAACCCGGAAAAGCGGCCAAACTCTTTCCTCGCCCGATCCCATCCTTCGGATGTCGCCCGCGTTGAGGACCGAACCTACATCTGCTCGCGTGCAAAAGGCGATGCGGGGCCTACCAACAACTGGATGGCACCACACGAGATGAAGGCTATCCTCAAGAAGAAATTTGACGGATGTATGAAGGGCCGCACGATGTACATCGTGCCTTTCTGTATGGGCCCGATCGGCTCGCCGATCTCGCAGTTCGGCATCCAGATCTCGGATTCGCCATATGTCGCGGTCAACATGAAGATCATGACCCGAATGGGGACCAAGGCCCTCGAGGCCCTTGGTGACGGCGAATTCACACGCTGTCTTCATTCGGTCGGCATGCCTCTGGCTGAAGGACAGGCCGATGTTGCGTGGCCATGCTCGCCTGATCCGAAGGACAAATACATCGTCCACTTCCCCGAGGAAAATTCGATCGTTTCCTACGGTTCAGGTTACGGCGGCAATGCTCTTCTCGGTAAAAAGTGCCTTGCGCTTCGCATCGCGTCGACACTGGGCCGGGCTCAGGGTTGGCTCGCCGAACATATGCTGATCGTCGGTGTCGAGTCGCCTGACGGCAAAAAGGACTATGTCTGTGCAGCATTCCCGTCCGCCTGCGGCAAGACCAATTTCGCGATGCTCATCCCGCCCAAGGCGTTTCAGGAAGAGGGCTGGAAGGTTACAACGGTCGGCGATGACATCGCCTGGATCAAACCTGATGAGACGGGCCGCCTGCGAGCGATCAATCCCGAGAACGGATTCTTTGGCGTCGCTCCGGGTACGAATTACTCGACCAATCCAAACGCGATGGAGTCGATCAAGGAGAACACGATCTTTACTAACGTGGCCCTGACCGACGACGGCGATGTCTGGTGGGAAGGCATGGACGGCGAACCGCCGGCACACGCTATCGACTGGCAGGGCAACGACTGGACCCCGTCGAGCGAAGCGAAGGCTGCCCATCCGAATTCGCGCTTTACAGCACCTATCACGCAGTGCCCCGTTGCGGACGAGAACTTCAATGATCCAAAGGGTGTGCCCGTATCGGCATTCATCTTTGGCGGACGAAGAAACTCGGTGGTGCCGCTCGTCCAGCAGTCCTTTAACTGGGCATTCGGCGTCTATATGGCCGCCACGATGGGTTCTGAGATGACCGCCGCCGCATTCGGCAATATCGGCGAGGTCCGACGTGATCCGTTCGCTATGCTGCCGTTTGCCGGCTATCATATGGGCGACTATTTTGCTCATTGGCTCGATTTCGGCCGCCAGATACCCGAACCGCCGCGTATTTTCTCGGTAAACTGGTTCCTCAAGGACGAGAACGGCAAATTCGCGTGGCCCGGCTACGGCGAGAATATGCGTGTGCTCAAGTGGATCGTCGAGCGATCGCGAGGCATCTCGAAAGGGATCGAGACGCCGCTGGGCTGGATGCCGCGATATGAGGATATGGACTGGCGCGGGCTCGACTTCACTAAAGACCAGTGGAACCAGGTGATGAACCTCGACCGTGATATGTGGCTCAAGGAGATCGCCCTGCACGACGACCTTTTCTTCAAGCTGTATGACCGCTTGCCGAAGGAAATGACTTTCATCAGAGAATTGCTTGTTTCAAACTTGTGGCGTTCTCCGGAGCTCGGACTCGCTGCACCGCGTGTCGAACCCGAAGAGATCTCAAAGGCGGCCGGCTAAGAGCCGGTCGCTGATCGATCGAATAAAGGGCCGCCCGTCTCGGGCGGCCCTTTTGTATTGCAATGTCTTTTTGCCCCGGTTCCCTCGACTGTGAAGTTAACGGAGCGACTCACTCATTTCCGGCAGCCCGTTAACTAATTCAACTCAGAGGAAACTAACAATGTCCATATCAACCTATCGTCCTGGTCTTTCGGAATCAGCAGCATTGATCGCCTTGGTGCTTGTTCTTTTTCTTGTCCCGGCCGTTTCATTCGGTCAAAGAGAGCAAAACCGCGGAGGAGGCGGTGGCGGCGGCGGCACGATCCCTACTCCAACGCCGACACCTAACCCGCTGCCTCAGACCCCGCCCGCTGCAGACATAATTTATCGTGAATCATTCGGAGCCGCCGACCTATACCGCCCGTCCGGCGGAAAAGGCACGATGAAGGAAACCTACCTCCATACAAACCTTCGGAGTTTTTGGATCGAGTATCCGGGAAGCAAGGACACCCAGTGGCTGGCGTCCGACACAGGCCAGACGTGGCGGTATTGCGGGGCGTCTGACAATCCGTACGAGATGTTCTCTCCGATCCAGATGACGCTCGGATATTATTCTAACGGCTGCGTCGCGTCAGAGTGGTTCGAGGTACCGACCACCAACCCGACCGCTCTGATGGCATTTCGTGCACCTTCGACTCCATACGAATTCTCGATGAATGGCTATGCGGCCCCGATCGATGGCAAGTATTTCGCTATCGGCCTTACCTCGTCGAGTGCTCTTTACAGCAACCTCGAGACTTCGGGCAGTGTAGTTCTCGTGTGCCGGCCCGTGATCGGGTCGCCGTGGGCCGCTCGTTTTGAGCTTTATTCCGGCGGCATCAACGGAACTATGCTTGCCTCTGTCCAATCTTACATGGACGGATGGAACCGGATGAAGATCCGTGTCGATCCAGGGGCTCGGACTATCAGCGCGTCGGCAAACGAGGTCGAAATGGGAACATTCCCGATAAATATCGGCACTCCGCGGTACGCGGGGTTTGAGGGCGTCGGAATCGCGGACAATTTTATTATTCGAGTAGCCCAGTAAATCAAAATGCCACCGATCGTCTCGGCGGGGCAAACGTCCCGCCGTTTTCCTTTTATGCGGTGCGACTCACCTTGCTAAGACCTTAGTAAATGGAGTAGGTTCTGATAAATGTACGATCAACCCGATCCGACAGACCGTTCCTGTTTTAAGTGCGGCTACTCTGCCGCAACTGCACACTCCGTATGCCCGCAGTGTAATGGCCCCTTGCACACGGCTACTTCAATTCGCGTGCGCGGCGGGCTGCTAATGGCGATCGGCATCATCCTGATGGGGTTTATGGGCTATTTGCTGATCTGGGCTCTTGCCGCATTTGGCAATGTGAATGGTCCGGGGGCGAAGTTCACGGGAACCAGAGAAGAAAAGATGATGATCATCGGCCTATTTTCGACGTTGATCATTTTTGGGCTCATGTCGTTGGTCACAGGCGGATGGCAGGTCGCTTTTGGGCGCCGAAACCGGCTCCTTTCATGGCTGGTCCTCGGTATCGGCGGCCTCTTGGCGGTCGGCACGGGAGCTGTCATTCTGCTTTTTGATTAACAGAGCGTAAGGGTAACAGGACGGGCTTTCTGCTACAATGATTTGATCACTTAAAGGAGCGAATGAAATGGACAGAGTCCTTGGCCGTTATTCGACCTACATCTATGCGATCCTCAGGATCGTAACCGGATTCCTTTTCATGTGGCACGGCACGCAAAAGCTTTTCGGCTTTCCGCCGTCGCAGGGCGGGGGAGGGGAACTATCGGCGTTGATGGCCGTCGGTGGCGGCATCGAGTTTCTGGGCGGATTGCTGATAATGATAGGCCTCTTTACCAGCTTCGCTGCATTCGTTTCGAGCGGAATGATGGCCGTGGCGTATTTTGGGTGGCACTTTACGATTCAGGCTTTCCTGCCTCTGCAGAACCGCGGCGAACTGGCAGTTCTTTATTGCTTTGTTCTTCTCTATATCGCTGCACGGGGTTCGGGCGTTTGGAGCGTCGAATCGATCTTTATGGGAAGCAGGGCGGTATCTGATTGAAATTTGGGTAAACTCTTTTCCGACTGCATCATCTAAATCAGGAGTGAATTGATATGCAAGACTTTACTCTCTGGGCAGCGTTTTCGCGTTCATCATGGTGGCATTCGCGGGTTCCGCGATACTCTACGAAACGTCAAATGTGCTCCATAGATTTAATACGCGGCAGCACGTTGCTGCGTCGCTGACGCTGTTTGCGAGCGTGGCTCTGCTCTTCTGGTATGTCCTGAGAATATTCAGTTCGAGAGACTAGCCACTTTTGTTAATTCTTGCTGCCGACGGCAAATGCGTGGGCCCGGCGGCAGGTATCCAGAGGAAATAACTATGAAGAAACTCTTTTTCGCACTAGCCGTCGGCGTATTGCTTGCCGTTGGGGCTTTCGGCCAGCAGCCGACGCCGGTGCCGTACGACAAGCTGAAGGTCGGCGATATGGCGCCGGACTTTACCCTAACGGACCTCAAGGGCACAAAGGTCAAGCTGAGCGATTTCCGCGGTAAAAGCAATGTGGTACTTGCGTTCTACGTCTTCGCCTTTACAGGTGGCTGAACGAAAGAACTGCAAGCGTACCAGGCTGGTATCGCGAAATTCGAAGAAGCAAACACAAAAGTTTTCGGCGTAAGTATGGACTCGCGGTTCTCAAACGCGGCGTTTGCCGAAAAGATCGGCGTCACCTCATTCCAGATCCTCAGCGACTGGACTCGCGACGTGACCAAACAATATGGTCTCTATGACGAGGCGAGACAATTCGGACGGAGGGCGACCTTCGTTGTCGATAAAGAAGGAAAGATCCGGCAAGTGGTAGTTGACAGCCTGGCTATCGACCCGACGAGCACTCTCGAAGCCTGCAGCCTTCTTGAAAAGAAGTTGGTAGTCGCTCCGCCTAAGCCATAAGAATTAAAGAGGATCGCCCGAACATCTCAGGCGATCCTCTTGCCATTTACACTCTCAGGCAGCTAACCTCTCAGTTCTCCCGGATCGATCTCCTGGGTCGAAAGTTCGCCGTCCGCATCTTTCATCAATATTTCGATACGCCTTTCGGCCTTGGTCAGCCGATCACGACATTCACGAGAGAATGAGATCCCTTTCTCAAAAAGCTCAAGGCTTTGCTCCAGCGGCAGTTCGCCGCTTTCGAGCTTTGCAACGATCTTTTCCAATTCGGTCAGCGATTGTTCGAATGATCTCTCCATATTTACTTTATGAGCTGCTCGGCCTGCCTCAGCAGGTCGGCAATGTTTCCGACGCCTAACGAATCGGCAGTGTCTCGCGTCAAACCCTTGGTCGCGATCTCGATTATCTGCTGGCCGATAGCCCGGGCTATCTCAGTCGCGAGTTGTTCCTCTTTTACGCCTACGACCTGCCAGCGTTCTCCACGACGCCGCATCCTCACCTCGAACTTGTGTTCGGGCAGTTTGCTCTTGACAAAGGCGGTGTCTCCGCTGATGACGATATCAAGATACCGGTCCGCACCGACCACCATCACGAAGAACGGGACACTTCCGAATCGTTCCGAACGATCGCGAATGACCCGCGGCAATTCTGCTCTTGCCCGCTCCTTCAATGCGGGCAATATCGGGACCGCCAACTTCGCTACCTTTGCCAGCACCGATTGCTGAACGCCGCGGCCATACAATTCAATGGCCTTTTCGGTGATCTGCGGAACAAAATCGTCGACAACCGCATTAATGTCTACAAATTCGTCTATGGCCTGCTTATCGTCCCTTTTTGCCGCGTCAACCAGAAGTGCGAGCGAATATTGCGGCGTCGACTTCAGGCTCTGATAATAGGCGAAACCGCCGACCCCGGCGATCAGCAGAAGGGCAAATACAATAGCTGCGATGACCGCGAAAAGGCGTTTCCCCATTACTCTTCGGACGACAGGACCTCGGCATTCAGTTTCCCACGCTCCAGTCGGATCTTCAACTTATCGCCCGGCTTCGGTTCCGACGCGTCGCTCAGAACACGGCCGTCCGCCGTCTGTGTGATCGAATATCCGCGCGACAGCACCGCCAGCGGCGAGAGTGTGTCTAACTTTGCCATCTGCACCTTAAGGACCTCGTCTTTTGCCTTGACCGACCTTTCCACCGCTACGAATGATCGATGCGAGAGCGTGGAAAGGCGGTTGCCAAGATCTACCGCTTTTGCCCTTAATGCCGCGGGCGTGAGCCGCGTCGATACGCCGGCAAATCTCTCTCGGGAACGCTGAACGGACGCTGCAAATCGGTGTTCCAGATCGGATACGGCAGTGTCCATACGCATCGACGCGTCGTACATCTTGCGTTCCAGAAGGTCCACGATCCGCCGCTCGCCCGAGTCGAACGTGCTTAATATGTCTTCCTCGCGTGCCGCGACGATCTCCGCCGCCGCGGTCGGCGTTGCCGCACGCAGGTCGGCGATCATATCGGCGATCGTCCAATCGACCTCGTGCCCGACCGCGGAGATGACCGGGATCTCGCTTGCTCTGATCGCTCGTGCCAAAGCCTCGTCGTTGAAAGCCCACAGATCCTCGGCAGAACCACCGCCCCGACCGATAATGATCACATCGATCTTGTCTGCGGCCGAGAGAACACGGCTGTACTGATTGAGCGCCTCGAGAGCACGCCGAACGCTGTCAGCCGCCCCCTCGCCCTGCACGAGCGCCGGTGCAAGCAGAATGTTCACCGACCTCGCCCGCCGCGACAGGTTGTAGACGATATCGTGAAATGCCGCTCCCGACTTGCTCGTGACGACCCCAACCTTTCGCGGGAAGAACGGTATCGGCCGTTTGAGTTCATTCGCAAAGAGTCCTTCGCCCTCTAGCCTTGCCCGGATCTGTTCAAAGGCGGCTCGCAGAGCGCCCTCGCCCGAGGGCTCGAGCGTCTCGACGACGATCTGCGTCTCGCCCCGCGATTCGTAAAAGCTGATCCGCCCGCGGACGCGAACGGTAATACCATTTTGCGGCTGAAATCGAATACGAAAGTTAGTTCCCTTCCAGCAGACGCATTTTATCTGGGCCGACCCATCGTTAAGATTAAAATACCAATGTCCGGACGCCGCCCTGACGAAATTCACAACCTCGCCCTCGACCCAGACATTGGCGAATTGCCGTTCGAGGACCGACCGCACCTCAGCGTTCAATTCTGACACGGTCAGCGGCCTTGCGTCGGCATCGTCAAATAGCGATTGGAGTAATGGGATATCTGGCAAAACGTTATTTGGGCCGGATCTCTTGAATTAGGATAAGATCGGGGCCGCCCTTTCTACTTTTATTTCTTCTCCGACCCCGCCGCTGAAACTTCCATGATCGTGGTGAACGCATTGTCGTTCTTTACCTTGACCTTCAGTTTCGGCGAGGCACCGG
This sequence comes from uncultured Chloracidobacterium sp., assembly GCA_964545145.1. Taxonomy (GTDB): domain Bacteria; phylum Acidobacteriota; class Blastocatellia; order Pyrinomonadales; family Pyrinomonadaceae; genus OLB17. Next base: position 13,665 of record CAZJFB010000072.1, read on the forward strand.
CGTTGGGGTCAAACATCTCCGACCGGAAGGTAATATTGTATGCGGACCGAAGCTGTACGACGATGTCCTCGTATGCCTTCTGGATCTGTCCGATCTGTGTGATCGGATAATAAACGCCGCCTGAAAGTTTCGCCAGCTTGTCGCCTTCGCCCTCGCTTTTCGCCGAAAGTGACATATATTTCTTTCGCAGCGGATCAATGTCCGATCCGCTCGCCGCCAACGCGATCAATCCAGACGGAACATACAGCGGATATATCAACGCTCCGCTCTCCTGGATCGACCCGGTCAGCGAGTCGAATGCCAGGAACGATCGGTTGTCGTCTCCATCGGTCAAGATCACGATCGCGGTCCGCTCGCCTTTTAACGGTCTCAGAGTATCGCTGATCGCGTATGCCAGGGCATCGTAATACGCTGTACCGCCGCCCGCATCGAAAGTATCCAGGCTCTCCGACAGCTTCCCTTTGTCCGTCGTGAATCTTGAGAGAACCTTTACGTCCTCATTGAATATGACGATCGATACCCTGTCGTCCTTACCTACCGTCTCAACAAAATTACGCGCTGCCCGCCTGATGAAATTTACGTAATTCTCTACGCTTCCGGAAACATCAAGCAAGAGCACCAGATTAAACGGTGCCGACGACCGCTCGACCGAGGTGATCTCGCGAGGTTTTCCATTCTCGGTAACCTCAAAGTCCGCTGCTACCAATCCTGAAATCGCGCGGTTCTTGAGGTCCGTGACCCTGACATGGGCCGTCTTAACTGCAGCATTTGGCAATGACGTGCGTGCCGATCGAGCCGCAAATGTCGGCTCGAGCCGCAACGGCGGGAGAGTCCGGGCATAGTCTCCAAAGTATTTTGGCGACGCCCGACGGATCGCTTCCATAAGCAGCGAATCCCCGCTCCGGATGATCGCCTTTGCCGCCTCGGTCAGTGGCCGCTCTCGGAGGTCGCTCATCACCTCGTTCGGCGGCACGTTGAGCAATATTATCCCGCGGGCCGTTGTGAAGTTGAGCAAGACATTTCTCGGCAAGCCGGCCTTTCCTGCGGGCACCTTAACCGGCGCCAATGCCTCCGCATTCGGATCAACGGATGGCGGGACCATGCCCCCTGTTTGAGCTTCCTTCTCTGTATGTTTCCCTTTAATTTCAAAGCGGCCCGCGCTTTTTTCCTTTATCGCCGCGATCTCAAAATCCGCAAGCACGCGGGGCCGCGATTCGGTCCATTGAAAGCTGTATGTCAGGTCCACTGCCGGCACATCGGCAGCAATAGTTCCCGTTTCCGAGCGGGCGTCAACGGAGGCAAAATTCCCCACCGCCTCGATCGCGCCCGCATCGGTCTCGATCTTAACTATCGTTCTCTCGGGCAGAGTGACCGTCAAGTCGATCCGCTTTTTCGGGTCTGAGGCCGTTACAGCGATCAGCGTCTGCGATGCGGAACCCTCAATCTTTACTTCACCCGGCGAAACGCCCTTAGGAGAAGCCGCCGACAATGAGCCGGGAGCGGCCTTTTCACCGGCCCCCACCTGCGTCCTGACCGAGACCCTGCCAAACCTGTTGATGATCGTAAATGACGAGCCGGGAGCAGCCGTTAGATCGCGCGTAACTCCCTGAGCGGCTGACGTCACCACCGCCGCAAATATCGAAAGTATGAAAAGGAAAGATCTGCCCGCCGCCCGATGCATTGTTACGATTTGCTCGATATACGTCCGGATTGGATCAGGCGTTGCCTTACCCGCTCCTGCCATTTTTTTCTTGGACGCCCGTCATCCTCAAATCGTTCGATGAGATCGTTCATCGATTCACCGCCCGCGAGCCGGGTCTTTATGTAGAGCAACGCAACTATGATAGCAGAAAATGAGAATACGAGGATCTGCATCGGAAGCCAGAAGATCTGGATCAACGATTCGAGTATCGTTCTGCGCACCCGGCCCCGCATGTCAGTCTCACCGGTGTCCCTGACCTTAGGCGGGCCGCCGCTGCCGAAGTTGATATTAAAATGCCCGCCCTCATCATCATTGTTCGTCGGTGCGGAATTCTCCGCACTCTTCTCGGCCGTGTTCGCACCGCCCGCTCCGGGGTCTTGGGTCGACTCGATAACTGGCTTGGCCTTTGGGTCAATGGCTTTTGCGGTGACATTGACCACAAACGAGATGCTCCCGGCAATGACACCTGGGATGAGGAGCATAATAAGGACAGCAGCGGCAGCGGTCATGAACGACCGCCTGACCAACTGACGTGATCGCCTAAGAGCCTCGACAACACCGACATTCTCAAGCATCACGATCGGCGGCACGAGGATCAAAGAGACATACGCGAAGACAAAGCCTGCAAAGCCGCCTGCCGCTCCAAATCCGGCGCCGATGCCGAGCAATACCCCGACCGAGTCATGGATCGGATACAATATCCCCCCGATCGCTGCCCCGATAACAAATCCGACAACGAACCCGGCCCCAGCCGCGACGAACGGCACCAGGGCCGTCAGGAAGCCAGTGCCCGCGACGCGCTTCCATTTTCGATGAGCTTCTTTGAGCGCTGGGCGCAATCGTACCGGCCTCAGCGGGATCGAAAGATATTGGACAACGATCCACGAGTTCGTCCCGATTATAAGGGTCGTGCAAAAGGCGCTTACCAGGGTCAAAACGAATCCGTCCAGGCCGATCCAGATATTTGCTGCCCCCTCCGGAATGAGGTCGCTGACCTTTAAGAACGACAACACGAGCAGAATCACTGTTAGAAGGATGATCGGGATCGAAAGGAACGCCGACAAAGAAATGAACTTTGTCAGGTGTTCGCTGTAGATCACCATTGCGCGGCGAAGCAGTCCCCAAATCCCTTCGGACCGCGAGCGGAGTTCGCTGGCGAAGCCCTCGGCAGTCTGAGGCCTCTCGTCCGGGTCCTTGTTGAGGGCACGATGGACACATCGCCGCAGCTTTCGCCTGACATTTTTGGCCTTTAGAGGTGCGGGATTTGTCGTCTTGTGGGCCTCCATCACATCCTTAAAATCGCCCTCGAAAGGCGGCCTGCCCGACAACATCTGGTAGGCGATGACTCCCAGGCTATAGACATCGGAACGCGGATCGAGGTGCTCTCCCCTGCACTGTTCCGGCGACATATATAGCGGTGTGCCCAAGACTGCTCCGACGCGGGTCAATTCTGCCGAACTTTTTGAGTCGTACAACGAATGGGCCGGCGTCGTAACACCCGCTCGTGAACCGCTAGCTCGAGGTTCATCCGACACACGTGTGCCAATAGTGTCCTGGACCGAACTGTCGTATATCGCGGTCGCCCCCTCGTCGCCAACCGGGGACAGGAGGACCGTTCCGGCCTCGGAATCAAACGTGTTCTTCCTCAAGGTCCCCGAGACGGCGGGGCCGTCGCCGGTATGTGTGTGCGATGCGCCGTCCACCAACGTGCCGTCACCGGCGCCGGCGAATGTCGTTTTTGCATTGCCAAATTGGGTATGCGTTGAACGGAGGAACTCAGACGGCACGTCGCCGTTGACAGCGGGCTCGTGCTCCTCCAGCTTTGCGATACCGAAATCAAGCACTTTTACGGTATAGCCGCCGCGTTGGTTTGGCTCAAGCCAGATATTGTCGGGCTTAAGGTCGCGGTGAATGATCCCCTGAAGATGAGCCTCATGTACGGCGGAACAAACCTGTTCGAGGATGTCCAGGGTCCACCCGACAGGCAGCTTACCTTCCTCATCGAGTATCTCGCCGAGCGTGCACCCGTCGAGATATTCCATCACGAGGTACGCGACCTGTCCCTGAAGCGTATCGGCAAATCCGAAATCAGTGACATTAACGACATTTGGATGCCGCAAACGCCCCGCGGCACGCGCCTCGCGGCGAAATCGCTCGACGAACTCGGTGCGCTGCATGAACTGCGGCGAAATGATCTTGACCGCAACGGGCCGCTCGGTGCCCAGATGCGTAGCCAGATAGACCGTACCCATGCCGCCGCGGCCAAGCTCGCGCGTCATCTGGTACTTTCCGTCCAGCGTCTGGCCTGTAAAATCGAGGTCAGTCATCTCGTCAACCGTAAATGCAAATCTACCCGCTTACGCGGACCCTTTGCAAGTAATTACGCCGAAAGGCCGATTTTGTTTGTTAATTGTTTGTTCTTAAAAACAGGAAAATCCTAACCCGACTAGTAAGTTTGAGTCTTAGCACCAGACAAGCTCGGGTTCGCCGCCGCACTCGCCCCAGAGGATCGCGTGCTGGCCGAACTGCATGCCTAGGTCGATCGAGGCCTGGCGACTGATGTCGAGGATGAATAGCGAGGCTTCCGGGTCCCAGTCTTCGCCGGTGCCGTAGCCCTTTAGATACTTGTAGCCTTGAGCATTCAGAGATCGTACGAGTTCGGCCTGGCGGGCAGCGTTCTCTTCGTCAGACAGAGGCTGCGACTGTGGATTATATGCCGTCAGGAACGACCACGTGGCGATGCCTCGGCCGGCCAGAAACTCACGAAGCTCAGCGTTGTCTGCCCCAAGCCGGATCGTGAATTTTGCTTCACCATCATCGATCACATATCGTGCCTGTCGATACAAGAGGTCAAGATCATTCATTCAGAAGAGAATAGTAGAAATACGGGCGGGAAATAAAGGCAGCTGAACAGGGTACCCCCGAAAGAGACTCATCGACACCATATCCAAGGCCGTCATATGCATCGTCCATGATATTTCTTGCTATCTGTGCAACAGATATGCTATTTTCAATACCGATTTTTGCAAAAATGCAAAAATACTGAGGAAATTGCAATGTTTATGCGAAAAAACAATTGAACATTGAACATGGCGAAAAATGGAGCATAACTCGTTATTTATCAATAAACTACGTGTTCAATCGGCGATTGAACGGTCGGACATTGTCCGGACATTGTGCTCCATTTGTCCGGACAAAAGGCGCACAGGGGCGAAAACGTGGAACGGGCGATCGTGAATACCTGAAAAATGCAAAAAAGCCAGGCGTCATCGCAGTCTTTCTCGTTCAGTCCGCGACATCGGACTCCCTAGCCCTTTCAGATCTTTGACAACTTGAAGTGACAGCAAAAACGGCTGTCCGAGGAGAAATTCTCGGACAGCCCGGGATTTAGCTTGGGACAAACGCACTAACCGATCACGCCGGCGTAATTCTTGGCAT